>NZ_JBQVNP010000068.1:0-27416 GCF_052436255.1 Roseateles sp.
TGCCCTCGCGGATCCTGCGATGGCCTTCCACGTCGTCGGGACTCGTGGGCTCCTCGATGAACCACGGCTTGGCAAAGGCGAGCTGCCGCACCCAGTCGATGGCCTGCCCCACTTCCCACACCTGGTTGGCATCGATCATCAGGTGGCGATCGGGCCCGAGCACCTCGCGCGCCACGGTCAGGCGGCGGATGTCGTCCTGCAGGTCGCGCCCCACCTTGAGCTTGATGTGATTGAAACCCGCATCGATCGCTTCCTGCGCAAGGCGCCGCAGCTTGTCGTCGGAATAGCCGAGCCAGCCGGCCGAGGTGGTGTAGCAAGGGTAGCCCTCGGCCTTCAGCGTGGCGATGCGCTCTTCCTTGCCCCGCGACGCTTCCCGCAGCAACGCCAATGCCTCGTCGGGCGCGATGCAGTCGGTGATGTAGCGGAAGTCGATGCAGCGCACCAGCTCCTCGGGCGACATGTCGGCCACGAGCTGCCACACGGGCCTGCCTTCGGACTTGGCCCACAGGTCCCACATCGCATTGACCACCGCGCCCGTCGCGAGATGGATCGCACCCTTGTCGGGACCGATCCAGCGCAGCTGGCTGTCGGAAGTGACATGCCGCCAGAAGCGCCCCATGTCCTCCGCCACCCATGCTAGGTCGAGCCCCACGACCAGGTGCCGCATCGCCTCGATGGCCACGCAGCAGATCTCGTTGCCCCGGCCGATGGTGAACGTGAGGCCATGGCCTTCCAGCCCCGGCTGGTCGGTCTCGAGCACGACGTACGCCGCCGAGTAGTCCGGATCGGGGTTCATCGCATCGGAGCCGTCCAGATGCTTCGAGGTTGGAAAGCGCACGTCGAGAACGCGCATGGAGCGGACGATGGTCATGGAGTCCTTTCTTATCGGACGTAGAGCCCATCAAGAACATGCTTTTTCCGAGGCCATCAAGAGTGACGGGTCGCAGCGGCTAGGCGCGGTCCTTTACAGCCGTTGAATTTTGTCAAGAAACGTCGCCAGACTGGCCAATGTTTACATCGGAGGGCGTTGCTGACAAGTCTTCCCTACAATTCCACGAAAGGTTCTCTATGAGTGTTGAATTTAATAAGCTGCGCAAGCGCATCCGCCGACTCGCCGGCCAAGCTGTCGTTGACTACGGGATGATCGAGGAAGGTGATCTCGTCATGGTCTGTCTGTCGGGTGGGGCAGACAGCTACACCATGCTGGACAGCCTTCTTTACCTCCGGGAAGTCGCTCCGATCAATTTTGATGTCGTAGCAGTCAACCTGGACCAAAAGCAGCCAGGCTTCCCGGAGGACATCCTTCCCGCATATTTGACTCAACTGAACGTCCCATTTCGCGTCATCGAGGAAGACACCTACTCCATTGTCAAAGAGAAGGTGCCTGAGGGGAAAACGACTTGCGCTCTTTGCTCAAGGCTGCGACGCGGCATCCTCTACCGGACCGCAGTGGAATTGGGCGCCACCAAGGTAGCGTTGGGCCACCATCGCGACGACATCTTGGAGACGCTGCTTCTCAACATGTTCTTCGGCGGAAAGCTGAAAACCATGCCGCCGAAGCTGGTCTCGGACGACGGAAGAAATGTAGTCATTCGCCCGCTCGCGTATTGCAACGAGCGAGACATCAAGGCCTATTCGGCGGCGATGAATTTCCCGATCATCCCTTGCAATCTGTGCGGCTCTCAGCCCAACCTTCAGCGCAGAGCAATGAAGGAAATGATTCAGGAATGGGATCGACGCTTCCCGGGGCGCTCCGACAACATGTTTCGTGCGTTGACAGATGTGGTGCCGTCGCATCTGCTCGACCGAAAGTTGCATGACTTCAACACGCCAGCGAAGGTGAGCGGCGAACTGGACGATGTCAGCAACTGGCTCGCTGCGCCGAATGAGCCTTCGGAAGTCGTCGTGGCCCCGATCCGGCTCATGCCTGGTACTTCAACAATCGGTAGTTCAGCTAGCTGATCGGGGAGCTTGGCGCCGAATGGAGCCGAAGAGCGCATGAGCACAAGAGTCGGGGCGAACCGTAGAGGGATACCATTCCTTGTCGAATGGCAGCGTCTCGCGGTTGGCTCTCTACCTATCTTCTCGCCTTCTGCGCGTATTACTGGGCAATGGAAGAGCCAGCAGCCCGATGCCACCGGGCAATAGGGACACGTTGTGGATCAGCTGCATGTGACGCAACTGCAGTGCAGTTTTTTTCGCAGACAGGTCGGCAACCTGTAGTTCCAACTCAATAACTCGCTTCACGTACCAAGACCGACTGTGCTGGGGAGCGCTCGAGCGCTCAACACCTGGCTTCTTGGCCGCCTCGTACGCGTTATAGATGGCCTCATTCGCGCTGAGCGATTGGCGCGACCACACGTCTGAAGCTTTGAATTTCTTGGCAATTTGCCTTCTTAGCGAATCCCAGGTCAATCGCTGCTTGGCCGGCCATTCTTTCAAGATGACGACGATCGCCGCTTCGGCCCTCCGACTAATCTTTGGCATCCCCATCGTCATCTCTTTCCGGCGGCTCGCCGACATGTTTATCGTGTAATCGAGACGTGAGTTCGGACAGGCCCAGAGCCGCTGGCGCCGCATCGAACGTCACGAGCGTGCCTGGTGCAATTGAGGGGTCATTCTCCACAGCGAAGATCTCTTCACAGCGAGCGCGAACCCATCCGTGTTGTCTGATGTGGCGCTCGATCGGCTTCTTCAGGCCCCCGCTCGATCGCAATTTTTTGCGTCCCTCGGCGATCATGTGGAGGGAGTGCCGATGCATCTCTTTGATGATCGGCAAGCGCTTCTTGTCCCCTTTCCTCCAGACGTGGTGGGCACACCCCATGCAGTCACCATGCTGTTCACAAGGGTTGAGAGACCAAGATGTTGAGCATCCCCCCACTTCTGTGATTTGCTTGGGAACAGCTCTTTCAAAGAGAAAGATCTCTCGATCTACTACTTCAATTGTTCGAGCGGCGTTCGCAACAGGGCCAATCACCTTAAAGTCGACTGCCGGATCAAACCCCTCGATAGAGCCGCTCACAATCTCTGCCGGGGTGCGCAAATCGTAATGTGCTGACTGCGGGCCTGACGTTCGTCCGGCAAGTAGATCAAGGTACTGCTCGCTCACCCCCAACGTTAGCGCTCGTGTTTGAAGATAGGCTCGTGTGTCGTGAAGGGTGAACGATGGATATTCGCCATTCGAGAGTTTGATGTTCAGTGTCGCGAAGAGTCTTGGAGGCTTACCCAAGCGCACGCTAGTCCATCTGAGAAAGCGAGAATACGTGAGGACAACAGGGCGCCACCAAGCTCGCTTCCGCGCCAAGTGATCAGTTTCCTGATCAAGCTGACCATCAAACGCGGCGCAGAGGACCTCGTCGAGCCGCGTCTTTCTGTCGCTGGATGAGTAAGGCCAGTGAGGGAATCTTGCCTTCTTGAGGTCCGCCAAAAGTCTGGTACGCAACTCTTCAACACTGGAAAAACAGGAAAGACTTCGCCCAGCCACCAGAAAAGCCAGTTCGATTCCGATCTTCTGTCCTTCGTTTGCAGAGATCGAGTTGAGTAAGTAGTCCCGATCAATGAAGATATCTTTTTCAAGCAGTTGGACTTCACTAGGCAATTTGACCCCGATGACCCTGAACAACACGCTCAGATCGAGGTGTGATAGGTAGATTCGCCCTGAGACTTGAGATCTGGTCTGCTGCGGGAAGAAGTCTTGGGGATGGTTCACGCCACGTAGCGTGCGCAGCTTGACGCAGATGACTTCTGGGATCTTGTCGTAGAGTGAAGGAGACGCATGAGCCATTGAATCTACGGCACTGACGGGTACATGTGGAGCAGTCTTTTTGGTGCCGAACGGAGGTCTTCTGAAGTACGACTGCGAAAAATCGCTCTGCAGGTGGTCCGGGATATACAGCTGATTGATCTTTTCGAAGCTGTCGAAGTTCTCAATGTAGTACTTGAACGCTGCTCTTGCGTCCGCTGAGAAATTGCCGGCGACCTCGAACAGTTCCTGGGCAAGAGCCCCGAGTAGTTTCGGGACAGGAAGTTCTTGGTACAGATCGGTCTTGGGTCGATAAATTGATATCCGAACCCTTCCGTCAACGCTCCTGAGGGCGTCGGGGTGGAGCTGCAATAGATCCGATAGCCGCATCGACACGGTTGTGAAGGGCAGCGCTACCAATGCGGCCATTGAGGTAACTTCGTGTGCCGGACCGAAGCGCTGTTGCGCAGAACGGTATGCCAGTCCAACAGCAGCTACGACTTCATTCGGTAGACGCCTGGACTGGCTCTTCTTCTGCACATCGTCATCAAGAAGTTGTGCTTTCCGTTTCGTCGGGCTGGGCACCTTGGACTTGAAAGTGAACCGAGTTGCCAGCAGGCCGAATCCGTATTGGCCAAACCTGAAACTTTTCGTGTGATGGCCACCCTGCAACATACCTGCGAGCAAGTCCAACTCGCATCCAATATCGTATTTGACAGATGCGCAATCTGATCCGCCAATCAACGTTTGTTCGGCGAGAACGAAGGTCGCGCGCGTCAGCAAGCTTGGGTCATTGTTTCCAGAGTTGAGCTGGCGCAGAGCCCAGTCCAGAAGCTCCAGGGTGCGGGCGATCGTCTTCGGAGCCCCTCTCAGATTGCGGTAGATGATCATCACGTTGATGTATGTCTTCGCAAACGTGAGGAAACGGTCTCCGCCAACCATTGCCTCAGGGGCGGTGATCCTGGGCGGCCCCGTTCGAGTGCGAATGAATATCTTTCGTGCCCGTTCACGGTGCTCGATCTTGATGAGCGGTAGTCGTGTGGTCTTGTCACCCGCTTTCAGGCGATGCGGAGCCATCGCAAACCACGGAACACTGGGGTCATAACCTTGCTCGTGCACAGCGTCAAAACCTGCGACTCCACCGGGGCATCCCCACCTGACAAACTCATTAAATCTGTCGGGGCCCGCAGCGGTCTCGGTCCTGAAAAGCGGAACTACTCCCTGCATTCGTTTTTCCTCTTGCTCTCACAGATATGAATGACCTGCTTCACCGCGGAGATGATGTTGTCGTCTCTTTGAATCGTTTCCACTGGCAATAGCATCAGCACTTTCCTTTCTCGCGCCTTCTCCATCTTCGCTAGAACTTGGTCGTGCGGTCCATCTACGAAGGCCTTGAACCGCGGACAGATATAGCAACCATCGGGAGCCAAAACGCCGCATAGTTCATCTCCGCATCCGCCCAGGCTGTCGTTCAACTCGGCGTCGAGGATGAGGTTGTCTTCAGGTATGGACTTCTCGTTGCCCGCATCCAGCACCGAACCTCTAAACGCGTTTATGACAAGCACAAAGTGCGGATCCATCTGCCGCTCATACGCCTCAGCCATCTCGTCGGTCAAATTGACATAGCGCGTGAGCGAACCGGTGGTGGTGTGAAAGGCCGCCTGCCTGAGGACCTCCAATGGAGCACCGAGGATGGCCAGATGGGTGAGTTTTGTGTGTTTGAATCGCCTGGTGAAAAGATCGAGATCGCCTAGGTCTGCAATGTGGTCTGTGATTCGCCCTCGAGTGCGAACTATCAGAGATGTGATACCGAGGGATTGCTTCTGTAGAAAAGGAACGTGCTGATTGATGTTGACGCAAAAGAGTGGCTGATCGGGAGAAAGGTTGCGGCCAGACAGCTTCTCCATCCAAGCCAGGTG
Source organism: Roseateles sp. (assembly GCF_052436255.1). Taxonomy (GTDB): domain Bacteria; phylum Pseudomonadota; class Gammaproteobacteria; order Burkholderiales; family Burkholderiaceae_C; genus Pelomonas. Next base: position 5,662 of record NZ_JBQVNP010000068.1, read on the forward strand.
ATCGCGAAGAGCCACGTGTACAGCCTCTGAGACGCTCACGGTCATCATCCTCGAGCGGCTCGGTCTTCCATGAAGTTTGACCAGAGGCACTGCGAGTGTCTTGGCGGACAATGAAACGTCCTTGACCCTCAAGAGTTGCATTTGCGAGGGCCGCAAAGCCTCGGAGATCATCAGACGCCAAAGCAGGTTCTGCTGTGGATTGAACTTCCCGTCGATGTACAGGTCATCTACTTGTCGATGAATCGAGCGCACCTTCTCGATCGAGAAGGGGCGCTCGTGCGCCTTCCTTGCCTGAATCTCGATGGAGGTCGCGCTCTTCGGCGATTGAGAGGTCAGAATGTGCGCCTTGAGGTCTGGGGCGATGCCTGGATAGCGGAGACGTATCCAATACCTCAACAAGCTCCTGAGCGTCTTTAGATCATTCGGTGACGATTGCCGCGCTTCCTCCATGTACATCTTCAGCGTGATGGATGCAACTCTTGCGGTGAGATTCAACCTTCTGATCATCCGCTCAAAACGAGAAAACCACTGGACCGCGGTGGAGACCTTACGGTGGCCGTCCAAGGCGTGCAGAACCACTGCGTAATAAATGGTCGCTGTTGCGGGCGTCAGCAGATCCTCGACATTCCTGAGCCTGAATACGCTTTCTATGCCATCGGTTTTGGGAAGCATCATGCCGTCCAAATTGACGGGGATGAGCCGCGATTCGTTGTCGATGACCTTGATGTGAGTTGGAAGACCGTCGGGAAAAACTTCCTCGCTCCCGACAACGAACTCGGTGTATGGGCCGTACATGCCGCAATCTCGTCAGGAAATGATCCGGTCTCTTTGCTGAACGAGCTCAGCCGAGCGTTCTTCGATTGCACGAGCGGCGTATCGATCCGGCATTGTTGATTTCGTAGACCATCGACCTCGTTGGATCACGATTTCACGAGCGTCACGGCCTTTTGACGTCGCAGTCTTGTAAACGTGATTGAGGTTGGTGTGTCGCAGGACGTGAGGCGAGATGGTGGAAGGGAGCGATTCGAAGGATTTGAGTTTGGCGAGTATGCGATTCAGGTTCCTTCGGCCGAGGGGGCTTCCTTCGTACTTGCCCTCATGATTTACAAACAGAAAGGGCGTCGCTGAGTTTGATTTGAAGACGGCCGCTTCACGATCGCCAACGATGTATTCAATGAGTTTGGTCGCAAGTGATGTGGAGATCGGCACCAAGCCACCCCCGGTCTTGCAAGCGGGTTCGTGCAATCGAGTGTCGGCAGGATCGTTCTGCGCTTCGACGACCTTGATGCATCCGGTGAAGTGCTCAGGCTTGTATTCCCACGACTCCATCACATCTACACAGCAGAGCTTGAGTAACTCTCCCGCTCTGAGGCCCGACTCGTGGAGTGTTTCCACGATCAAGCGATCGCGCTGCCCTGTTGGAGTTTGAGGAAATGGGCCACCGTTCCCGATGGCTCTCTCAACGCTGCTCCGTTGTTCATCGTTTAACGAGCGCACCTCTACAGAATCGTCGCCTGTAGCGATGTGCTTATGAAATTCCATTCGAATGCTCTGCGCGCTGGCTTCGAGCATTCGATGCTCCTCCGCGGTGAGTTCCGACCGAGGGTCGCATTCCTTCGTCAGCCAGGCAACATAGTTTCCGGTGGTCCTGATGCGGCGGTTCGACGTGCCGAATTTGACGGCTTTGCCGGTTGCCAACAGAGCGAAGGTAGAGGATTCGTCCTGTAGCGCGGTCGCGAGCTTGTCGGCTGACAGGCATGCCCAACGGCAGTACTCAGTAATTTCTCTGCTCGTCAGTGCACGTATGCCAGCAAGCACGCGGCCTTCCGGACTGATGAAGGGCGCTTTCGCCTTTCCCGAGGCTTCAGCACGCCTTGCGCGAAGCAGCTGCCATTCGAGAAAGAACGCGAGATCCAAAAGAACCGCGATCTGGGTATTCAGCGGCGTCTGACCAAATTCGTCGAGCAAAAAAGCTACTGCAAGCTCGTGCTGCAACTCGGTTTCGCGGTCCACGAGGACAACGCGGCGAACGGCATCACTGCCATCCGGCGATGTATCCAAGAGCAATTCAATTCGGAAACGAAGCGTCATGGCCGGAACCTTACAAAGAGCGAGTCGTCTCGGCAACCAGATTCACGGATGACAGAGGGCGGGGGCTTCATCCGGCTCGGAAATCTTGTCAATTTGGAATGGAATCCGATAATTGCGTTCTCCGCTGAGCAAAACCTCTGGCGAAGGAGGATGTGGCCGGGGGCCATGGTGTCGGACGTGCAATCACGACAGTGGCGCGTCGAAGTTTGCGATGTCAGTTGATTGCGACAGGCATGGATGGCAATCGGCACTTGGGCAGAGCAAACGAGCCTTTACCATCCCGTCATGCCCGAGCGCGCCATCGGACCAGACCGGTCAATCGGTGCGCGCGACCTTCGTGGCGCTTGCGCCAAATCGGACTGGCTGAGCCTGTGATGGTCACCACTGATAGCGACCACGACGCGTGGTCATGCGTTGACCAGAATTCCGATTTCAGTGCCCCTCAGCAACAAGTGGTGCGTTCCTCATGTCGGCCGTCATGACCACAAGCGCAAGGCATGCGGACAGGCCAAGGGCAGCGGAGAACCACAGTGCCCCGTCACCCCATCGCTCCACCGCAATGCCGAACAGAAACGGTGCCCCGGCCTGCACGATGCGCGCTGGCACCATCAGGAATCCTTGGCGCTGCCCGTAGCCCTCGGCACCAAAGATCAGCAGCGGAAGCGTCCCGATGGCGATGGTCAGGATGCCATTTCCCAAGCCGTGCAGCACCGCGAAAGCAGCGGTGGCCGAAGTACCGAGCAGGCCGAGGCAGAGAGCGCCCAGCGGGTGAGCCAGCGTGGCCAATCGGGCCGACAAAAGCGGATGCGCACGCTTGAGAAAAGTGAACTCGATCACCCGTCCCACCACCTGGGCTGGACCGACCAGGGCGGCGATGCCAACTGCCGCGGCCAGCGTGGCACCGCTGGCGAGCAGCAGTTCCGGCAGATGCGCGGCCATTGCCGTGCTGATGAACCAGGTGACGGCAAAGACGTATGCCATCAGGAAAGCGGCGCGGCGCGGCTGCGCTGGCGCAAGACCCGCGCCCGCGCCCTTGTTGGCGACAGTTGCCTCCTGCGAAGCCTGATCGGCCCGGGCAGCGCGTGGCAGCAGCACATTGAGTGGAAGGCCGATCACCAGATGCAATGCCGCCCACGCAAGACACGCCCCGCGCCAGCCCACGGTGCTTTCCAGATAGGCCGACAAAGGCCACCCCACGGTGCTCGCAAAGCCTGCGAACAGTGTGATGCCGGTGATTGCTCTGCGCGCATCCTGGCCATGCAGGCGTACAACGGTGGCGAACGCAGCCTCGTAGAGCCCGCTGCCCATGGCCAGGCCCATCAACGCCCAAGCGACGAATACATGGCTGGCATGCGTGGACTGGCTCAACGCCGCCAACCCTGCGGCAAACACCACGTTGCTGGCGATGAGCACCGGGCGTCCGCCCAAGCGGTCGATGAGCCGGCCGGCGAAGGGGCCGATGCCGGCCGCGACGAGCAGCGCCATCGAGAAAGCACCGAAGACCGTGGACGTGGAAATTCCGATGTCCTTGCCGATGGCACCGGCCAGCACCGCGGGGAGGTAATACGACGAGGCCCACGCCAGGGTCTGAGCCACACCCAGCATCACCGTCGTCGTGGTCTTGCTTTGCACCCTGGGTTCGCCCCGCTCAGATGCTGCGCAGGTTGACCCGCTTCGACAATGCCTCGGCACTCTCGCGCCGCTCGCTGTAGCGGTCCACGAGGTAGCCCGCGCAGTCGCGCGTGAGCAGCGTGAACTTCACCAGCTCTTCCATCACGTCGACCACGCGCTCGTAGTAGGGAGAGGGCTTCATGCGCCCGGCCTCGTCGAACTCCATGAAGGCCTTGGCCACCGACGACTGGTTGGGGATCGTGATCATGCGCATCCAGCGGCCAAGCACGCGCAGCTGGTTCACGGCGTTGAACGACTGGGAGCCGCCCGACACCTCCATCACCGCGAGCGTCTTGCCTTGCGTGGGCCGAACGGAGCCCATGGCCAGCGGAATCCAGTCGATCTGGGCTTTCATGATGCCGGTCATGGCGCCGTGGCGTTCGGGCGAGGTCCAGACCATTCCCTCTGCCCACTGGGCGAGCTCGCGCAGCTCCACTACCTTGGGGTGGTCGTCGGGCTCTGCGTCCGGCAACGGCAAGCCGCGAGGATCGAAGATCCGCGTCTCGGCGCCGAGCGCGCGAAGAAGCCGCGCTGCTTCTTCGGTCAGCAAGCGGCTGTAGGAGCGCTCACGGACCGAGCCATACAGCAGCAGGATGCGGGGCGCGTGGGTGGAGCGCTGCGCCGGCATCAGCAGATCCGGATCGGCTTTTGCGAACAAGGCCGGATCGATGTTCGGCAGCTCACGACTCATACCAACCCCGCGATGAGTTCACGACCTTGACCACCGCCAGCATGAGCGGCACCTCGATCAGCACGCCAACCACGGTGGCCAGGGCCGCCCCCGAGTGGAAGCCGAACAGGCTGATGGCCGCGGCCACCGCCAGCTCGAAGAAGTTGGAGGCGCCGATCAGCGCGGAGGGACATGCGATGCTGTGCTTCTCGCCGAGCTTCCGGTTGAGCCAGTAGGCCAGGCCAGAGTTCAGCACCACCTGAATCAGGATCGGCACCGCAAGCATCGCGATCACCAGCGGCTGCTTGATGATGGCCTCACCCTGGAACGCGAACAGCAGCACGAGCGTCAGCAGGAGCGCCGCAATCGACCACGGCCCGATGCGATGCATCGCTCGTTCGAAAGCCGCGGGCCCGTTCTTCAGCAGTCGTTTGCGCAGCACCTGCGCGAAGATCACCGGCAGGACGATGTAGAGCCCCACCGAGGTGATGAGCGTGTCCCACGGCACGGTGATGGCTGACAGCCCCAGCAGCAAACCGACGATGGGAGCGAAGGCGAACACCATGATGGCGTCGTTCAAGGCGACCTGCGACAGCGTGAAGACAGGGTCGCCGCCAGTCAGGCGGCTCCAGACGAAGACCATTGCCGTGCAGGGCGCGGCGGCCAGCAGGATCAAGCCTGCGACGTAGCTGTCGAGTTGGTCGGCTGGCAAGTGGCCCGCAAAGACCTGGCGCACGAAGAGCCATGCCAGGAATGCCATCGAGAACGGCTTCACCGCCCAGTTGATGAACAGCGTCACGCCGATGCCGCGCCAGTGGTTTTTCACCTGCGCAAGGGCTGCGAAATCGACCCGCAGCAGCATCGGGATGATCATCACCCAGATCAACACGCCCACGGGGATGTTGACCTTGGCGACCTCGAGGCGGCCAACGGCCTGGAACACGGCCGGGAGCAATTGCCCCAATGCGATACCGACGACGATGCAGAGGAACACCCACACCGTCAGGTAGCGCTCGAACACGCTCATGGGGGCCGCGCTGGCGCGCGGGCTTTCGATGACTGCACTCATGGTGTCAGTTCGCGGAGATGCGCTTCAGCCGCTCTTGCAGCTCGGCGTCGCTCATGGCTTGCGGGTTGTCCAGTGCGAGCAGTTGCAGCATGCGGTAGGAGATCGCCTGGCGCGTCAGCTCGAAGGCCTGGCGTTTTGCCGCGTCGCCGCCCTCGGTGTTCGATGGGTCCGGATAGCCCCAGTGAATCTTGACGCGCGTTCCGGGCCAGTACGGGCATGCTTCCTGCGCCGCGCTGTCGCAGACGGTGATGACCACATGCATGACCGGCGTGGAGAACTCGTCCCAGCTCTTGCTGCGAAAGCCCTCGGTGTTCACGCCGGCCGCCTGCAGCACTTCGATGGCGAACGGATTGATTCTTCCGCTGGGTGCGCTGCCGGCGCTGAACGCCTTCACGTCCTTGCCGAGCTGGCGGGCCCAGTGGTTGAGCATGCCTTCGGCCAGCACGCTGCGGGCCGAATTGTGAGTGCAGAGGATGAGTACGTTGAGCGTCATTGCGCAGCCTTCTGAACCTTGCCGATATCGCGGATCTCGCGCTGGATGGCCATCGAGTCGAGCCGGGCCAGAGGCAGGGCCAGCATCAGCTCGATCCGGCGCTTCAGCGTGAGGGCCGTGTCCATGAACTGGCGCTCGGTAGCTTCTTCCGGCCCCGCGAAGGCTGCGGGGTCGGCCACGCCCCAGTGCGCGGTCATCGGCTGGCCGGGCCACACAGGGCACACCTCGCCCGCGGCCTTGTCGCAGACGGTGAGAACGAAATCCATCACCGGCGCATCCGGCTTCGCGAACTCTTCCCAGTTCTTGCTGCGATAGCCGGTGGCGGGAAGGTGCATCTTGTCCAGAGTGAGCAATGCGTAGGCGTTGACCTTGCCGGCAGGATGGCTGCCAGCGGAGTAGGCCTTGAATCGCCCTTTGCCCAGGTAGTTGAGCAGGCCCTCGGCCAGGATGGAGCGCGCAGAGTTGCCCGTGCAGATGAAAAGGACGTTGTAGGTTTTCTCAGCCATGACGATGTTTTTCGGTGGAGGAAGTCGGGTTGATCTCTTTGAACATGCAGACGGCCGAGGCCGGGCAAAGGCTCTTGAATTCGCTGCTGGCCTGCACGGAGGCCGGTAGCGCCGTGCGGTCGCAGCGCTCGAAGCCTCGGGCCTCGAAGAATGGCTCTGCCGTGGTGGTCAGGATGCAGAGGCGATTCACGCCTTTCGACGCAGCAAAGGCCTCCATGGTTTGGAGGGCCTGGTCCCCCACACCATTGCCACGTGCATCGGCGCGAACCGCGAGGGAGCGGAGCAACGCGGTGTCGCCGAAGCGTTCCAAGCCGACACAGGCAAGAATCCCTTCGTCGCCGGCGCGGCTCACGAAGAAGGCTTCCATGTGCTTTTCCTGCAGATCGGACTCGGGCAGGCCGGCCTCCCGAAGCAGCGTTCGCACGGACGCGAGCGACTCAGCTTCGGCACGCACAAAGAGGGACTTGACCACCGACTCCGGTGGCGCAGCGACAGTTTCTTGAGACATGGTGCATCCGTCAGCAGCAGGCGTTCTTGCCCTTGGTGAGGCCAACGCGATCAGCGGCCTTTTCGCACCATCCTTGCACCTGCTGGCTGACCAGGTCACGTCGCTGTCCGAAGCTCTCGTTGTCCTCGAAGGTTTGGTAGTGTTCCCAGGCGATGCCTTGGGGATCAGTGACCCAGTGCTTTTCGCTTTTCGCGTAGCAGCATGTCGTCGCGCCCTCATCGAACACAGTGCGGTCGGCCGCGCCGGCTCGGCGCTTCAACTCGATCAATTCGTCCGAACTCTCTGCTTGAAAGCCGAGGTGGTCGATGCCCTTCGCCTCTCCCACCGTCGAGATGGCGAAGTTGACGCGCGGATCGTCGAGCATCCATTTCGCATAGTCGGCCTCGACACGTGCTGGCGGCGATGCGAACAGGTTGGAATAGAAGGCGATGCTCTTGGCGAGGTCATCGACATGCAGGTGGACGTGGAAGCGCTTCATGGGTTTCTCCTTCAGCATTCACAGGCAGTGGCGCTGTCGGTGAGGCACGCCTCGCCCTGACAGCAGTTCTCCGTGAGGTAGCCGAGTAGCGCATTCATCTGCTCGAACACCGCGCGGTAGATCAGATTTCGGCCGTCGCGCTCCTGGCTGACCAGGTTGGCGTGCGTCAGCTCCTTGAGGTGGAACGAGAGGCTGGTCGAGGGCACGCCAAGCCGTTCGGCGAGCACGCCCGGCGTGAGGCCGGTATGGCCGGCGACGACCAGTGCGCGGAAAACTTGCAGGCGCACTGGTTGGGCCAGTGCGGCCAAAGCTCGAATGACAATCTTTTCTTCCATGATTCAATAATAGTTGAATTATAAAATTCATTCAAGAAGCTCTGAGCAAGGCTCCATACTGGAGTTCAAAGAAGCCAAGTGGCCGGACCCGGCTTTACGGCTTGCGCCAGCCAACTCGGCACCCGGCCACAGTGCAACGTGACGGGCAGCAGTTCGCTCAACGCCGCTTGACCAGCGGATCAGCTCTTGGTGGGGAGCAACGTAGCCTCCCGTGACAAGCAAACTGCGCCTCGAACGAGCGCTGGGCGCCCAAGAAGGGATCTATTTCGATACCTCTGCAGGCTCAAACGGGCTTTGCTACGGCTGCTCCTGCAGCGCGGAAATCAACGGGCATGACACCGTGTCGTGGCTCGCGCAACAATCTTCAACCAACGTGGCCAGAACCGACTCGATGCGGTGGAGATCGACCAGCTTGGCGCGCACATTGGTGAGCTTTTCCTGCGCAACCTGGCGCGCTTCGTCGCAATGGGTGCCGTCATCCAATGCGAGCAAACTGGATACCTCGTCGAGGCTGAAACCCAGGCTCTGGGCGGACTTGACGAACCGAACACGCGCCACGTCAGTTTCTCCGTAGCGCCGAATGCTGCCGTAGGGCCTGTCCGGCTGCGGCAGCAGGCCCTTGCGTTGGTAGAACCTGATGGTTTCCACGTTGACCCCGGCCGACTCGGCAAATGCGCCGATGGTCAGGATGTCGTGCACCTGATTTGCCATACCGCTTGACTCCGTACTTGACTACGGAAGTAAGGTTACTCCAGTTCAAAAACAACCGGAAGGATGGCGGCAATGCCAGAAACGAAAAGCAGTCGCGGAGTCCTGATTGCAGGGGGACTTGCCGCGTTGCTCGCCTCGACATGTTGTCTTGGCCCCCTGATTCTGGTCACGCTCGGTGTCAGCGGTGCATGGATCGGGAACCTGTCCGTGCTCGAGCCATATCGCCCGCTCTTCATCGGGGTGGCGCTGGTCGCGCTGTTCTTCGCCTATCGACGCATCTTTCGGCCGGTGCAGGCCTGTCAGCCCGGGGACGTTTGTGCCGTGCCCCAGGTACGGCTCGGCTACCAGGTCGTGTTCTGGATCGTGGCGATCTTGGTCGTCGTGGCGCTCGCGTTTCCCTATGTGTTGCCCTTGTTCTATTGAAAGGACCTCTTCATGAAAAAGCTGCTTTCTGTTCTCGCACTGCTCGCTGCGTTCACCGCTCCCGCGTGGGCCACGCCGCAAACCGTCACCCTCTCCGTACCGGGCATGACCTGCGCGGCGTGCCCGTTCACGGTCAAGCAGGCGCTGGGCAAGGTCAACGGAGTGAGCAGGGCCGATGTGAGCTACGAAAAGAAGCAGGCCGTCGTATCCTTCGATGACGCTAAGACCAGCATCCAGGCGGTGATCAAGGCCACCGCGGACGCCGGGTTCCCGTCGACCGCCAAGCAATAGGTCCTTCACCATGGGATTGATCACTCGCATTGGGGACAAGGCCGGGGCGCTGGGCACCGTCGTCTCTGCGATGGGCTGCGCGGGGTGCTTTCCGGCGCTGGGGAGCCTGGGGGTGGCGCTCGGACTGGGTTTCCTGAGCCAGTACGAGGAACTCGTCATTACCCGGCTGCTGCCGCTATTCGCAGTGGTTGCGCTTCTCGCCAACGGGTTGGGCTGGTTCAGCCATCGGCAATGGCATCGCAGCGTGCTGGGCATGGTGGGTCCCGCGATCGTACTGGCGGCGCTCTATCCGTTCTTCGGCTATGGGTGGACCGAGTGGCTGCTCTACACGGGCCTGACCATCATGGTCGCCGTCTCGGTCTGGGATCTGCTCGCGCCGGCGCATCGCAGGTGTGCTCCGGACTCGAGTGCGCAACCACGCAGGCAGTGAAGATTTTCAACGTACACAGACAGGCATTCAATGACCCGCTTGCAAATTGAAGGCATGACCTGTGCCTCGTGCGCTGAGCATGTGCGCAGCGCACTGCAGAAGGTGCCCGGCGTGCGCTCGGTGTCGGTGTCTTACCCGGACCGCCTGGCCAAGCTCACGCTCGATGAAGGCACATCGCCGGCTGCGCTGACGACGGCTGTGGCAGCGGCCGGCTACCGCGCGCTGCATGCCGACATTTCGGCACCCGCTGGGTTGCTCGGCAAGGCCCGCCAATGGCTCGGTAATGCCGCACATCCGAGCTCAGGTAGCCAACCGTTGCATGTCGCGGTGATCGGTAGCGGCGGCGCCGCGATGGCTGCGGCGCTCAGGGCGGTGGAGAACGGCGCACAAGTCACATTGATCGAACGCGGCACGATCGGCGGCACTTGCGTCAATGTCGGCTGTGTGCCGTCAAAGATCATGATCCGCGCCGCGCATGTCGCGCACATGCGCCGCGAAAGTCCGTTCGACGCCGGCCTGTCCGCGGCGGCGCCGACTGTGCTGCGAGACCGGCTGCTTGCACAGCAACAAGCTCGTGTTGATGAACTGCGCCATGGCAAGTACGAGAACATCCTGAACGGCACACCTGCCATCTCGGTCGTGCATGGCGCCGCGCGCTTCAAGGACAGTCATACGCTGATGGTGACGCTGAACGAAGGCGGCGAGCAGGAGGTGTCCTTTGAGCGCTGCCTGGTGGCCACCGGTGCAAGCGCCGCTGTGCCGCCAATCCCGGGCCTGAAGGAGACGCCCTACTGGACGTCGACCGAAGCCTTGGCCTGCGAGGCGATCCCTCAGCGCCTGGTGGTGATCGGTGCATCGGTGGTGGCGGTGGAGCTTGCCCAGGCGTTCGCCCGATTGGGCAGCCAGGTCACGATCTTGGCTCGCAGCAGACTTTTCTCCCAGGATGATCCGGCCATCGGCAAGGCGGTCACCGCAGCGTTTCGCGATGAAGGCATCGTGGTGCTGGAGCAGACCGAGGCGAGCCAGGTGGCGTACGCCAACGGCGAGTTCGCCTTGACGACGAATCACGGCGTTCTGCGTGCGCAGCAACTGTTGGTTGCCACCGGACGCTCGCCGAACACTGCCGGACTGGACCTCGAAGCCGCAGGCGTGAAGCTCGGCGAGCGTGGCGCCATCGTCATCGACCACGGCATGCGAACCAACGTCCCCGGCATCTATGCGGCAGGCGACTGCACGAACCAACCGCAGTTCGTCTATGTGGCTGCGGCGGCTGGCACACGTGCGGCCGTCAACATGACGGGCGGAAAGGCTGAGCTCGACTTGACTGCAATGCCGGCTGTCGTGTTCACCGATCCGCAGGTGGCGACCGTCGGCTGCACCGAGGCCGAAGCGAAACAAGCGGGGATCGAGGCCGAGAGCCGCACGTTGACACTGGACAACGTGCCGCGCGCCCTAGTCAATTTCGATACGCGTGGCTTCATCAAGCTCGTTGCTGAGGTCGGTACTGGCCGAATCCTGGGTGTGCAGGCGGTGGCGGCCGAAGCAGGCGAACTCATCCAGGCTGCGGCGCTTGCAATCCGAGGAGGCATGACGGTCCAAGACCTGGCCGACCAGTTGTTCCCATACTTGACGATGGTGGAAGGCTTGAAGCTCGCGGCCCAGACTTTCTCCAAGGATGTGACACAGCTTTCGTGCTGCGCTGGCTGAGGACCCTCCATGCTGAACTGTGGGGTGGCAATGACTGACAAGAGCGACCACGCCGCGCTCATCATCGACGCGTTGTCGGGCGGCTGCAGGATGGAGGCATTTGCTCCCGTCTTTGTCGCACTTTTGCGTGAGCTCGCGAATGGCCTCCCCGTGTCTGTGCGGGCGTTGGCCAAAGCCTCGCGCCAGTCATTGGCGCAAGTCGACACGGTATTGCGGGGTGCACCTGACATTGAGTACGACCGGATAGGCAACATCGTTGGGTACGGCCTCACGCAGCGGCAAACGCCCCATTCCTTTGAGTTGGAAGGGCGCCGGCTGTACACCTGGTGTGCCCTCGACACCCTGATGTTTCCCGCCCTGATCGGCAAGTCCGCGCGCGTGCACTCCCTCTGCCCGGAGACGGGTGTGCCGGTGTCACTGACGGTGGACCCGCACGAGCTATGCGTGGTCGAACCAGCCGACGCCGCTGTTTCGTTGGCGGTGCCGCAAACCGGCATCCGACAATCTTTCTGCTGTCAGGTGCACTTCTTCTCCTCTCATGCTGCTGGCGATCGGTGGGCGCTGCGCCACCCGGGAGTTGAGGTCGCAAGCATCGAGGCGGCATTCCTTCTGGGCCAGGAGGTCGCTCGCCGTCTTAACAAGTTGCAGGCGGCCTAAAGCCAAGCGGCAAAAATTCAAGGCCGAGTGGAGCCTCGTGCGGCATCAGACTGCGTCATCAGGACGAAAAGAGCACGAGCGATGAGCCAAATCAGTTTTGCGGATGCGGAGAAAGCGGGCAAGAGGAAGGAGACGAGGCGCGAAGTCTTCCGTGTCGAGATGGAACTGGCGGTGCCGTGGAAGGCGATGCTTAAAGTCATGGAGCTCCACTATCCAGTGGCAGGTCGAGGCCGTCGTCCCTAGGGGACTTCTCTATGAGTTCGGAGTCGTGCTGCCGCAACGTCACGCGGCGCTGCTCAAGGCATTGCCTGTGAACGCCTGTCAGTTCTTCTAGGAATGCGAGAACTGCAAGATCTTGCTTCGCCCGAAATCCGGCGACTGCTGTGTATTCTGTTCGTTCGGTTCGGCGAAATGCCCACCAATCCAAGGGTAGCAAGACTGTTGCAGTCCGGGCACCTGCTGAAGAAGCAGCTCTCCTCACTTGTTACTCAGCAGGTGTGCTCGCGACTATCTTTCGCCGGACGGAATGGTGCCGTCTCGCATCGCCTGAAGGGTCTCTTTTCGAACTTCATCGCGTGTCTTTCCCGGACCGCTCTTGGCGACTGGCCATGGGGCGCCATACCGACTCGCCCAGGTCCAGAACGGATGCTTCTGAGCGGCTTCGAGTTCTGCGGTGATCTGGGCTCGGGGTTTGGTCGGCCCTGCATGCTCGGGGTGGTAAACCACACCCGCTTCAGTTGGCGCGAAGTGGGACGGTTCCGCGTAGGTCGGGGGCGCGAGAACAACTGCGCTTACGACCATGGCGAGCGCTGAACCTATGCGTTTTGACGACATGACACTCTCCTTTGACCGTGTGAGTGCATGCCGGGCTAAAAAGCCATGACAGCCCGGATGCTCTCGGTCGGCCGTCGGTTGATCTCCCTGTCGTCAGTCTAGAAATCCAATCTGTCGATGGCCGTACAGATGGATTACAAATACTTCATCTGTCGTCGTGTGTCCGGAGCGATCGAACGGCGGTATCGATCTCTCATGCGCCCAGGCGCTTGAATGCACCCCTTCGCGCCCGATGGAACGCAGCGCATCAACATCTGGCTGGGGGCAAATTGAGAGGAATCAGCATCCGGGAGACGTAGCGCGTCTTTTCAGCGAATGCGGCCCCAAGGTTGCTGAAACTCGGCTTAAATTCCTCGGCTTTCTCGATATCCGCGCTCTCCGATTTCACCTGTGCGACAAAACCGCTCGACATGAAGCAACAGATTTTGAACAGACTGACTCCTCTTTGGCGCGTTGCGATGGCGAGCACCTTGCTCGCCTTGTCCGGCTGCCTCGGCTTGCCCCAGTCGCCGCCGTCGTCGCCCACTCACACACTTGCCGCCTCGGCAGACGCACCGCTGTCCAAGGTCGTGGAAGCATCACGCGCGGCGCAAGGAACCAGTGGCTTTCGGTTGCTGCCCTCCGGGCCGGACGCGCTGCAGGCACGCCTTGAGCTTGCGCGGTTGGCCACGCGGTCGTTGGACCTGCAGTACTTCATCTTTCAATCCGACTCCACGGGGCGCGAGATGATGCGGGCCTTGCGAGACGCTGCGGCGCGGGGGGTTCGAGTGCGGCTGCTGATCGACGATCTATACACACAGGGTCAGGACGAACTGCTGGCCTGCCTGGCCGCGCACGAGCGCGTTGAGGTGCGGCTTTTCAACCCGTTCGCGTTGAGGGCGGGCGGCGTGTTCGCTCGATTCGCGGCATCGCCATTCTTCTTCGGGCGCTTGAATCACCGGATGCACAACAAGCTGTTCGTCGCCGATGCTGCCTGGGCGATCACCGGGGGGCGCAACATTGGCGATGAATATTTCACGCGCAATGACGCGGGCAACTTCATCGACCTGGACGTGCTGGCTGCAGGAAAAGTCGTTGGTGACATGTCTCGCCAGTTCGACCTTTACTGGAACAGCGCCGCCACCGTGCCCATCGAATACGTCGCCGCACGGTCGGCACACGCACACGCGCTACGCGATCGTTTCGAGACACTGACCCCGTCAGCATCGGCTCCGGCATTGGCGGGTGCCGATGCACCAGACGCGCTGGGCCGCTCATCGGTGGCGAAAGAGTTCGCTGCCGGCCGTGTGCATCTGGCATGGGGCGACGGGGAATCCTACGCGGACCTGCCTGGCAAGGCGCTTTCCGCATCACAGACCCAGGGAAGACAGGAGCATGGCTCCAACCTCGTGAGGCTCAACGCCCTGGAGCACATCCGTGCCGCATCGGTGGAGATATTGCTCACCTCACCCTATTTCATTCCGGGGCGCGCCGGTGTGGACCTCCTGGCCGAAGCAGCTCGCCGGGGTGTGAAGGTCAGCGTGTTGACCAACTCACTCGCTTCAACCGATCAGCCGCTCGTGCACGGGGCCTATCGCCGCTATAGACCAGCGCTCCTGACGGCCGGTGTTGCGCTGTTCGAGTTGAGCCCGCAGCGCGCCGGGCGCGAAGAGCAGCGCAAGCTCTTTGGACTGTCCGTGGGGGGGCTGCATACCAAATCGCTGGTGATCGACAGAAAGGAGTTGCTCGTCGGCTCGATGAATTTCGACCCCCGCTCCGATCGCATCAACACCGAAAGCGCGCTGGCGATACATGTTCCGGAAGTTGCCGAAGACGTTGCTCGTCTGGCTGCATTGTCCAAGATGCAGGCGGCGCATCAACTACGACTGTCCGAAGGACAGGCGATCGAATGGATCACACCGGCCGGCGGCGAGGGGCCTGTGCATCCGGACGAACCCGAGTCGGAATTCTGGCTAAAAATCTGGTTGCTGCTCACCAGCGAATTCGCGCCGGAAGGCTGGCTGTAATGCGCCGATGGTCGGCAATGTGCTGTGCGAGAAAGGCGCTGTTGAGCTGAGACGCACGAGGACGCGTTTTGGCGCCGATCAACAGCGATGGCGCTTCGGCGCCCGGAAGACGCGGGTCTGCGCCGGGCGCCAAAGTACTACGAGGGCGCGTTCTTGCACGCCTTCAGCTGTGCTTCGTACCTTGCTTTGCGCCAGCGGTTTTCTCCCTGCGTGGTCAGTGCGCGTGGGCCGTGATCCAGCGGCAGCACGAGGGGTGGTGGCGGGCAGTTCGGCGAACCTTTGCTGGAGAGCATGTCAGCGCGGCGCTCGGCGGCAGCCACCTGCTTGGCCTTACGCGCTTTCTCGATGACCTGGAAATCGGGGCCCGCCAGAGCGGGCAAGACGACTCCCAAGATCAGGCCGCTGACGAGAATGAGGAATGACTTTCTCATGATGAACTCCTGGAATTGATCGGAAGGAAACAAACGCGAGCTGTGACGCTCGCTGCCACCGTTCAATCCAGCCACCGGCAGTACAGGATGCGCACTGGCAACCGTACGTGCCGACCTCCCGCGTCGAAGTATTTCCCATCCGGGACCGGCGCCAGATGCACCGGCCACGCCGTGGCCTCATGTCCGCGGCATTCACCGCCGACCTCGTGCAGCGATGGCGCTGGGGCGCTGTAGCACAGCGCGCAGGGCATGGCATCCATGGCTACTGGCATTGGGGCCACGTCCATGATTGCGAACGCAGCTGGCCCCGTCGCGACCGAAGTGACCGTGCGCGCCGTCCACCCCTCTTCGTGAAACACGGGCGCCGACGCCTGTGCCGCCGTACCGAACAAGGCCAGGAACAGGCACAGGAGCAGCGCAGCACCGAAAGAAGTGCGCCGTTGTTGCGGGTGGTCAGGCTGAGCCATGGCCTTTTCTCCAGAGCGCGCGACGAGGTGTGTGCCGCTCGCGAGGTTCGCGCGGCCGCCGCATCAGCAGGTACGCCGCGGGGATCACGAACATCGACAGCAACGGAGCCGTGATCATGCCGCCCACCATCGGCGCGGCAATGCGCTGCATCACCTCCGAGCCCGTGCCTGTTCCCCACATGATCGGGAACAGACCCGCCAAGATGACCGCCACCGTCATGGCCTTGGGCCGCACGCGCAGCACCGCGCCTTCTCGGATCGCGTCCAGCAGGTCGTCGGTGCTTGTCTTTCCGTCGTCGACGCGCTCGTCCCAGGCATGCTTCAGATACAGCAGCATGATCACGCCGAACTCCGCCGACACCCCCGCGAGCGCGATGAAGCCGACCGCACCGGCAACGGACAGGTTGTAGCTGAGCAGGTAGAGCAGCC
Organism: Roseateles sp.; assembly: GCF_052436255.1. Lineage (GTDB taxonomy): Bacteria > Pseudomonadota > Gammaproteobacteria > Burkholderiales > Burkholderiaceae_C > Pelomonas. The sequence continues at coordinate 21,869 of NZ_JBQVNP010000068.1, forward strand.
AGATGCCCCCGACCAGCGCGAACGGCAGCGCCGCCATGATCAGCAGGGCTTCGTCGAAGCGCTTGAAGGTCAGGTACAGCAGCACGAAGATGATCAGCAGCGTGAACGGCACCACCACCTTCAACTTCGCCGTGGCGCGCTCCAGGAACTCGAACTGACCGGACCACGACACCGCGTAGCCCGGGGGCAGCTTCACTTCCTTCACAACCACGCGCTGCATGTCCTGCACCGCCGAACGCAGATCCCTGCCGCGAATGTCCACGTAGACCCAGCCGGACAGCCGCGCGTTCTCGCTGCGCAGCATCGGTGGCCCGTCGGTGACCCGGATGTCCGCCACGTCGGAGAGCACCAATCGCGCACCGCGTTCGGTGACGATTGGGAGGGAGCGCAGTTGCTCCAGCGAGTCGCGGATCTCGCGCGGGTAGCGCACGTTGATCGGGAAACGCTGCAGGCCTTCGACCGTCTCGCCGATGTTCTCGCCACCCACCGCCGAGGCGATGACCGATTGCACGTCGGCGATGTTCATTCCGAACCGCGATGCCTCGTCCCGCTTGATGTTCACGTCCACGTACCGGCCACCGGTGAGCCGCTCGGCCAGGGCGCTCGAGACACCCGGCACGTCCTTGAGCACGCGTTCGATCTCACCGGTGATGCGGTCGATGGTGGCAAGGTCGGTGCCCGCCACCTTCACGCCCACCGGGCTCTTGATGCCCGTGGCCAGCATGTCGATGCGGTTGCGGATCGGTGGCACCCAGATGTTGGTCAGGCCGGGCACCCTGACGATGCGGTCGAGCTCCTCGACCAGCTTGTCCTGCGTCATCCCGGCACGCCACTGGTCCTGCGGCTTGAACTGGATGGTGGTCTCGAACATCTCCATCGGCGCCGGATCGGTCGCCGACTCGGCGCGCCCGGCCTTGCCGTAGACGCTTGCCACTTCGGGAACCGTCTTGATCAGCCGGTCGGTCTGCTGCAGCAGTTCGCTGGCCTTGCCCGCCGACAGCCCAGGCAATGCCGATGGCATGTAGAGCAAGTCGCCCTCGTCCAGGCGTGGCATGAATTCGCCGCCGATGTGCTGCAACGGCCACAGGCTCAGCACCAGCACGACCACGGCGCCCGACAGCGTCAGTTTGGGCCAGCGCAGCACCGCATTCAACAGCGGTTGATAGATCGCGATGAGCAGCCGGTTCAACGGGTTGGTCTTCTCATCAGGAATCCTGCCGCGGATCAGATAGCCCATCAGCACCGGGATCAATGTCACCGAGAGTCCCGCTGCGGCGGCCATTGCATAGGTCTTGGTGAAAGCCAGCGGCGAGAACATCCGCCCTTCCTGGGCTTCCAGCGTGAAGACCGGGATGAACGACAGCGTGATGATGAGCAGCGAGAAGAACAGCGCAGGGCCCACCTCGGCGGCCGAGTCCGCGATCACGCGCCAATGGGTTTCTCCGCGCAGCGTCTGGTCAGGGTGATCGTGCTTCCACTTCTCGATGTGCTTGTGGGCGTTCTCGATCATCACCACCGCGGCATCCACCATCGCGCCGATGGCGATCGCGATGCCGCCGAGCGACATGATGTTGGCATTGACGCCCTGGTAGCGCATCACGATGAAGGCCGCAAGGATGCCGATCGGCAGCGAGACGATCGCGACGAACGCGGAGCGCAGGTGGAACAGGAAGATGAAACACACCACCGCGACGACGATGAACTCCTCGAACAGCTTGAAGCCCAGGTTGCGCACCGCGCGCTCGATCAGGTTGGACCTGTCGTAGGTCGGCACGATTTCCACGCCTTGGGGCAGACTGGCCTGCAGGGTCTGGAGCTTTTCCTTGACGGCGGTGATGGTCTCCAGCGCATTCTTGCCCGAGCGCATCACGATCACGCCGCCGACGGCTTCGCCTTCGCCATCGAGCTCGCCGATACCGCGGCGCATCTCCGGGCCGACCTGGATGCGCGCGACGTCGCCCAGGCGCACCGACACACCGGCGTCGGTCGTCATCAACGGGATCTTGCGGAAATCCTCCAGCCCCTGAAGGTACCCCGAGGCCCGCACCATGTATTCCGCCTCGCCGAGCTCGAGCACCGAGCCGCCGGTTTCCTGGTTGGCCTTCTGGATCGCCTCCACCGCCTTGGTGTGCGGGATCCGGTAGGCGGCGAGCTTCTCCGGATCGAGCACGACCTGGTACTGCCGCACCATGCCGCCGATCGAGGCGACTTCGGCCACGTTGGGCACCGTCTTGAGTTCGTACTTGAGGAACCAGTCCTGCAAGGCGCGCAACTGCGAGGCGTCCTGTGTGCCGCCGCGGTCGACCAACGCGTACTGATAGATCCACCCCACGCCGGTGGCGTCGGGGCCGAGCGAGGCCTTGGCGCCGGCCGGCAGGCGTGACTGCACCTGGTTCAGGTATTCCAGCACCCGCGAGCGCGCCCAGTACAGATCGGTGCCGTCCTCGAACAGCACATAGACGAACGAATCTCCGAAGAACGAATAGCCGCGAACCGTCTTGGCACCCGGCACCGACAGCATGGTGGTGGTCAGCGGGTAGGTGATCTGATTCTCGACAATGCGCGGCGCCTGCCCTGGATAGCTTGTGCGAATGATGACTTGCACGTCCGAGAGGTCGGGTAGCGCATCCAGTGGCGTGCGCAAGACCGAATACACGCCCCAGGCACTGAGCATTGCCGTGGCCAGCAGCACGAGGAAGCGATTGGCGATGGACCACCGAATGAGCTTGGCGATCATGGCTTGCTTCCCGGCGTTGCGGCCTTAGGGTCCGCGGCGGCACTTGCCGCGGGAGCCGTCGCCATGGGCGTCACCCGGGTGAGCTGCGGCAGGTCATCCGCGTCGATGAAGAACTCGAAGCTCGCGCGGTCGCCAGGCTTCAGATTGCCTGGTGTGCCGCCGGGCGGCAGCTTGAACTCCATCGTCATGGCGCCCCACTTGATCGTCGGAATCGGGCCGTGCGAGAAGGTCATCGCGTCCTTGGTGATGCTTTCCACCTTGCCTTCGCCCACGTGTCTTGGAGCCCCTGCAGCCGGCGTGGCAGAAGCGGCCGTCGCCGCCGTAGGCGCTGCTGTCCCGGGAGCGGCGTTCAGGCGCGCCTCGACACCTTTGAGACTGGCCTCCGAGTCGATGAGGAACTGCGAGGACACCACGACACGCTGGCCGGCCTGCAGCCCGCGCTTGATCTCGCTCTGGCCGCCGGTTTCCAGGCCGATCTCGACGTCGACCGGCCGGAACTGGCCGTTGTCCTCCGCCAGCATGACAACCGCGCGCTTGCCCGTCTGGATCACGGCTTCGGTCGGGATCAGCAGCGCCTTGTCGGCTCGCGTGTCCGTGAACTGCATCGACACGAACATGCCGGGTACCAGCCTGCCGGTCGGATTCGCCAGCTCCAGGCGTGCCTTGAGGGTGCGCGTCGCCGGATTCACATCGGGAAGAATGGCTTGCACCTTGCCCTCGAAGGTCTCGCCGGGCGCGGCCGGCGTTCTGGCCTGCACCCTCGCGCCCAGACGCACCAGCGCCGATTGGCTTTCGGGCACTTCGGCATTGGCCCAGACGCTGGCCAGGCCGTTGATGCGAAACAGCGTGGTACCGGCGCTGACCGTCATGCCTTCGCGCGCGGCCAACTCCGTGACGACACCGCCGATGGGCGCGACCAGGGTAGTGCGCGGCTGCGTGCGGCCACTGCGAGCGACGAGTTCGATCTGCCCATCGTTCATGCCGACCTGGCGCATGCGTTGGCGTGCACCGTCGACCAGCGAGGCCAGGTCGGTGCCGCGCATGCGCTGAACCGACAGGAATTCCTCCTGTGCCGCGATCCATTCGGGGACGTAGAGCTCGGCCAGTGCCTGGCCTTTTTTTACCTGATCGAGCGTGGCCCGCACATTCAGCCGCTCGACATACCCGGTCGCCCGGGCCTGCACGATGACCTGGTCGCGCTCGTTGAAGGCGATGCTGCCGACCGTGGTCACTTGCGGCGATACGGTGCCCTCGGACACCACGGCGGTTCGCACGCCCAGGTTCTGCTGCACGCGCGCACTCACCGTCACGCTGTTCTGGTCGCCGTCGCCACCCGCGTAGACGGGCGACATCATCATGTCCATGAAGGGCGACTTGGCTGGCCTGTCGAACCTGTTCCCCGGCACCATGGGGTCGTGGTAGTAGAGGATCTTCTTGCCGTTGGTCGGGTCGGTGTCGCCGGCCTTCAGGCCTGCTGCGATGTGGCGCCGCGTTGCGTCTTCGCCGGTTTCGTTGGCAGAGGCTGCGGGAGCAGCCGTTGCGCCCGCTGACGGTGCGGCCATTGACGGCGTCCCCCCGGAGGAGGCGGACGACGGTCCCAGGCTCCTGCCGCGCTGTACCCCGAAAGTGTAGGCACCGAAAGCTGCTGCGGCGAGGACTGCTGCCGCGATCAGTCCAAGAAAGAGAGGTCTTGTTTTCATTTCTGTGTTTCCTTGGTCTCACTCGTGGCTGCGGACGGGACGGTATTGAGCATCGGATGGTTGGCGGGGATCAGGAACTCGAGCTGAGCCCAGAGCGCAGCAGTCTCCATCTCGAGGCGAAGGCGTTCCAGGCGGGTGTCGATTTCCATGCGTCGTGTCTCGAGTGCAGCGCTCAAGGTGCCCGCACCGCCTCGGTAGGCAGCCAGCACCGCTTGCGTGCGTTCGGCGGCGAGCGGGATGAGCGAGCTGTCGTACAGGCCGAGCCGCTTGCGGTTGCTCTGCCATTGCTGCAACCATGAGACAGCCTCGGCAGCGCTCTCTCGCGTCGCTTCCTCACGCTGGGCCTGCAACTGCTCGACCGCCGCCAGCTTGGCCGCGAGTTCGCGATCCTGACGATTCTTCTGGTCCAACTGCAGCGGGATCGACAGGTTCAGCGACACCATGTTCGAGTAGGCCGCCCCCCGCTGGCTGTACATCAGCTCGACACTCCAGTCGGAGCGCTTGTTGCTTTGCGCGACGTCGGCTTCCGCGCGCGCCACCGCTTCCTGTCGCGCCATCAGGGCGATCTGCGGGTGCTCGCCGATCTGGGCCTCCAGATTGCGGGCGTCCAGGCGCACGGAGCCCAGTTCCGGCAGCACCGACGAGGGCGGGGGAGTGCCCGGTCCGACCCAGCGCGCCAGACGCGTCTGGGCCGTGGCGATCTGGCGCTCCTGCGCAAGGATGCGGTCGTCCAACTGCGCCAGCGCGGAACGCGCCGTGAACACATCGGCCTGTGTGCCGCGGCCGCCGCGGTAGGCGGCGTCGGCGCCCTCGATCTGTAGCGTCAATTCGGTACGTTGGGTTTGCAGCAGGTCGCGCATCCGCTCCTGGTAGTAGCGATCAAGCCAGGCGATCGCGGTGTCGCGCCGCAGGTTGGCCAAGGCTACGGAGCGGCCCGCTTCGGCGACCTCAGCTTCCCGATCAAAGCGCGCCGCGCGGGCCTGGCGCTTGTCGGAGCGGGTGAATTCCTGCATCACGCCAATCGAGCGCATCGTCATGAAGTCGCGCGTGAGGCTGAAGCGGTCGCTCCCATTGACGGGCAGATTGCTGATGCCGGCCTTGAGCACAGGGT
>NZ_JBQVNP010000069.1:0-27124 GCF_052436255.1 Roseateles sp.
CGGCGTCCTCCGAATGCCGCCGGTCGGGCCGCAGGTCGTCGCTGCCGAAGTCATGCTCGCCCATGGCGGCAATCAGCAGGCCGTCGCGGCGCGGCAGGGCGACGACGTTCTGGCCGCGTAGATCACTGCGTAGTCCACCTCCTGCTGCGGAATCAACCGCGCCGTCTGGCCGCGCACCGGCGTCAGGCTGGGGTCGCCCAGCAGCTTGCGCGCGCCGTCGCCCGTGCAGTTGATGACGAGGCGTTCGGGCAGGGTGCCCAGGTCGTGCGGGCGGTGGAACTCGCGCTGCACCAGCTCGCCGCCATCGCGGGCGAAGTCGTCAGGCAGCTGGCGCTGGTAGGCCGGGATGTTGAAGACGAGCTGGGTGAAGCGGCGCACGTGGGACAGGCGGAAGGGGTGCTCGCCCGCCGCCAGCGCCTGGCCACGCGGCCGCAGGTCGGCGACGCGCGGGTGCAGGTCGGGGTAGTCGGGCTCGCCGACGTGGCCGGCCACCGGTTGGTCGAAGCCCTCGTCGGCGACGACGAAGCCGTCATGCCATTCGACCGGGCCCGACGGCAGACCGAGATAGCTCTGATGCACCTTGAAGGACGCGCGAGCCATCGCCTCCCAGTCGGCCGTCCAGGCCTCGCTGGCGTGCTCGCTGGTGACGATGCGTGAGTCCGGGGTCCACAGCCCGGTCGCGGCCGAGGAGTGCACGCGCGGCGGCCTGTCCTTGGCATACAGGCGTACCTTGTAGCCGGCCTGCTGGGCCGTGCGCGCCGTCGCCAGTCCGATGGCACCGCAGCCGACGACGGCGATGCGGGCGCCGGGACGCAGGCCGGCGGCCTGGACCAGGGCCAGCGCGCGCTGCGCCGACCCCCAGCACAGCGACCAGCCGCTGCCGCCGTGGCCGTAGTGGTGGACCAGCGTCTTGCCAAAGCGCCGCTCGGCCTCGATGCGCGGCCCCTGGGCGCGGAAGGGGCGGATGCCGACCGTGATGTCGATGAGGCGGTCGACGCTGGCGCGCATCGCGGCCGGGGCGCGGGGCGCGGCGAAATCCACGGCACGGGCGGGCAGGGCGAGCGTGGCGCTGCCCGCCGCGAGCAAATGGCGTCGTTGCATGGAGAGCTCGGGCTTTCAGTCGACGCGGCGCGCCAGGGACTTGCGGATCAGCGCGGCATCGCGGAGGCGATTCGCCGAGCCGTCAGCATCCAGCAGCACGACAGTGACCGGGCGCTTGCCGTTCATGATGCGCATGGCCAGGCAGCGGCCGGCTTCCTCGGTGTAGCCGGTCTTGGAGACGCGGATGTTCCAGCCCTTGGCGCCCACCAGCCGGTTGGTGTTGCGGATCTCGCGCGGGCGGCCGTTCACCGGGACCTTGGCCTTTTTGACACTGGTGATGCGCACGATCTCGCCGTAGCGCGCCGCGGCTGCGGTGATGGCAGCCATCTCGGTGGCGGTCGAGGTGTTGTCGGGCGACAGGCCGGTCGGCTCGGCGATGGACGTGCGGCTCAGGCCGAGCTGGCGGACCTTGGCGTTGACGGCTTTCACAAAGCCGGCCTCGCCACCCGGGAAGGTGCGCGCCAGCGCCGCCGCGGCGCGGTTCTCGGATTCCATCAGCGTCATCTCCAGCGCCGTCTGGCGCGACATCTGCGTGCCGACCCGCACCCTGGAGCGGCTGTGCTTGAGCGTGTCGACGTCGTCGCTGGTGATGCGCAGCTTTTCCTTGGGGTCGAGCTTGGCGTCGAGGACGACCATGGCCGTCAGGAGCTTGGTCAGCGAGGCGATGGGCACGACGACATCGGCGTCGCGCGACATCAGCACCTTGCCGGTCGCATCGTCCACCACGACGACATGCTTGGCATTGACGGGCAGGCGCAGCTGCTGGGCCGGTGGCGCCTGCCTGGCCGCGGCGGCGGGTGCTGCGCGGGCCGGCGGCGCGGGCTCGTCCTTGCCCTTGGCCTGCACGACAAAGCTGGTCGCGGCGATCAGCAGGGCCGGCAGTGCCAGCTTCCAGCCGGTCGCCTGAGGGCGTGGCGCCAGCAGCCGCTCGATGCGGCCCAGCAGGTCGCCACCTCGGGCGGCCAGCGCCACCGTGGGGGGCGGGCTGGATTCCTGCAGCTCGGACAGCGCATGCAGAGCTCGCGCGAGCCGGCGCCCGCCATCTTGCTGGCCAAGCAGATCGGCCGAGATCTCATCGGCCACCAGCTCGCGCTCTGAGCGCATGCGCGCCGACAGCCACCACACGACGGGGTGGAAGAAGAGTAGGGCCTCGACCGCGCTCTGCAACAGGTTGGCCAGGTAGTCCCAGCGCCGCACATGGGCCAGCTCGTGAGCGAGCAGGGCCTCGAGCAAATCCACCGGCAGGCGGCTCAACAAGGCGGCGGGCAGCAGCACACAGGGCTTGAGCACGCCCAGCGCAATCGGGCCGGCCAGCTCCGGCAGTAGGCGCAGGGCCACCGCGCGCTTGAGCCCCAGACGGCGGGCGAGGATATCCAGCCGCGCCTGCCATTCGGCCGGCGCCGGCCCGCTGCGCCGCCTGGCGCGGCCCACCCAGGCCAGCCCCAGCGCCAGGCGGCCGAGCATCACCCCGACGCCGAGCGCCCATGCCGTCACCAGGGCCGGCATCTGCTCCGGCAGCTCGGGCAGCTGCCCGATGAACTCGGCATCGGCCGGGGCGAGGTCCACGCATTGGGCCACCGGCAGTCCGAGGCAAAGGCCAAGGCTGGCGGCGCAGACGGTATAGCGCCAGCGTGCCGACGCCCCGCGCATCAACGCCAGCAGCAACGCGGCGACGCCGCCGACGACGGCGCCTTGCCAGATGAAGTTCAACAGCGCCGAGCCCCAGGCGTTCATCGCGATATCGAGGCTCATTCGCCGTCTCCGTTCTGGGCCAGCAACTGGCGAATTTCCGCACGCTCCTTGGCGCTGACATGGCTCTTCAACGCCGCCAGCACCAGGGCCTTGCCAGAACCGGCAAAGGCCTTGGCGATGAAGTCCTTCACCAGCGACTGCTGCAACTTGTCCTGGGCGTGCAGGGGCGCATACAGCTGCGGGCGCTGGCTCTCGTCGCGGCTGAGCAGGCCCTTGCCGTGCATGACCTGCAACTGGCGCAGCACCGTGGCATAGGTGGCGTCGGGGCGGTCGGGCAGCAGGGCTTCATGCACGGCCTTGGCATCGGAGGGCCCCAGGCGCCACAGCACCTGCAGCAGGTCCAGCTCGGCCGTCGTGGGCCGTACGGGTGGGAAGGACTTTGAAGGCATGAAATCAGAATAATCGTTCTAGAACTCAATGTCTAGAACAAATATTCTGAATCTAGGGGGGTCAGCGTGCGTCCAGCTCGCGGTGGCGCTTGAGTACATGGCCGTGATGGCCGAACTGGCGCGCCAGCATTTCGACCAGATAGACCGAGCGGTGCTGGCCGCCGGTGCAGCCGATGGCGACGGTCAGGTAGCTGCGCTGGTCGGCCGCGAAGTTGGGCAGCCAGCGCGACAGGAAGCCGGCGATCTGGCCCATCATCAGCCCGACCTCGGGCTGGGCTGCGAGGTAGGCCGCCACCGGCGCGTCGCGGCCTGTCAGCGGGCGCAGTTCGCGGTCGTAGTAGGGGTTGGGCAGCACGCGCACGTCGAAGACGAAGTCGGCATCGCTGGGCACGCCGTGCTTGAAGGCAAAGCTCTCGAAAACCAGTGTGAGCTTGGTGCCGGCGTTAGGGCCGACCAGGTCGGCCAGCCAGATGCGCAGCTGGGCCGGGCGCAGCTGGCTGGTGTCGATGACGGTGGACTCGGCCTTGAGCCCGCCGAGCAGCTCGCGCTCCAGCTTGATGGCGTCCAGCAGCGGGCGGTGGTTGTCTTCGGAGCTGCCGTCCAGCACGCCGAAGCCGGTGTCGCGGCCCTCGCGCAGCGGGTGGGGGCGGCGCGTCTCGGAGAAACGCCGCATCAGCGCGTCGTTGCTGGCGTCGAGGAAGACCGAGCGCACCGCCACGCCCTGGGCGCGCAACTGCTTGAGCAGGGGCAGCAGCAGCGGCAGCGAGCTGGCCGAGCGCACGTCCACCGCGATGGCGACGCGGCGCTCGCCGCGCTGCTGCTCCAGCTTCAGGAAGTCCATCAGCAGCTCGGCCGGCAGGTTGTCGACGCAGAAATAGCCGGCGTCTTCCAGCGCATGCATAGCGACCGACTTGCCGCCGCCGGACATGCCGGTCAGCAGCACGACGTCGCTTTGGGGATCGGCGTGCAGATTCATGACTTGGCCCTGCGAGGCTTGATGGCGGTGGAGGCGTCCAGCATCTCCTGCGCATGCGCCAGGCTGGTTGACGACAGGCGCTCGCCGCCCAGCATGCGGGCGATCTCTGCGACGCGGGCCTCGCCGGCCACCGGCGTGACGCGGCTCGTCGTGGCGCCATCCTGCATGGCCTTGGCGACGACCAGATGACGGTCGGCGCAGGCTGCCACCTGGGGCAGGTGGGTGACGGCCAGCACCTGGCGCTCGCCGCCCGCAGCATGGCCAAGCTGCTTCATCAAGCGGCCGACGGTCTCTGCCACGGCGCCGCCGATGCCGACGTCGATCTCGTCAAAGATCAGCGTGCCGGGCGCCTTGTCGGTGGCGGCCTGGCTGGCTGTCACTGCAATGGCCAGCGCAATGCGCGACAGCTCTCCACCCGAGGCCACCTTGGCCAGCGGCCGCGGCGTGCTGCCGGCATGACCGGCGACAAGGAATTCGGCCGATTCGGCGCCAAAGCTCTGCGGGCCGTCGGTCGCGTTCAGCGCGATGTCGAATTGGCCGCCGGCAATGCCAAGCTGCTGCATGGCTGCCGTGACGGCCGCTGCGAGCTGGGGCGCAGCCTTCCTGCGGGCGCGGCTGGCCGCTTGTGCTTCGGTATCGAAGACCTTGCGCGCGGCGGCGAGGGCGGCTTCGAGCTGGGCGGGGTCGCTGGCCGCGTCGAGCGCAGACAGCTCGGCTCGCCATTGCGCCAGCAGCGCCGGCAACTCCTGCGGCTGGCGGCGGTAGCGGCGTGCCAGCGTCATCCAGGCGGAGACGCGCTCGTCGAGCTCGGCCAGCCGCGCGGGGTCGAGATCGGCCTTGTGCAAATAGGCCGACAGGGTGTGGCTGGCGTCCTGCAACTGGGCCTGCACATCGCGCAGAGCCTGCACGGCCGGCAACAGGCGGTCGTCATGGTCCAGCACGCGCTCCAACTGGTCGAGCGCTCCACTGGCCAGGGACTGCGCGCTGGGCTCGGCCTCGTCAAGTGCCTCCAGCGCCGACTTGGCTGCGTCGATCAGGGACTGGCCGTGCGCCAGGCGCCCGTGCTCGGCGTTGAGCTCCTCCCACTCGCCCTCGGCCGGTGCCAGGCCGTCAAGCTCACCGATCTGCCAGGCCAGGCGCTCGCGTTCGCGCAGCGCATCGGCCTGCTGGCCCTGGGCCTTTTGCAGTGCCTCGGCGGCCTGCTTCCATGCGGCGTGGGCGCGGGCCAATGGCGCGGTGTCCAGGCCGGCAAAGCCGTCCAGCAGCTCACGCACGGCGACCGGGCGGGTCAGGCCTTGCCAGGCATGCTGGCCGTGGATGTCCAGCAGATGGTCGGCCAGCTCGCGCAGCTGGGTCAGCGTGGCGGCACCACCGTTGATCCAGGCGCGGCTCTTGCCGCCGGCGTCGATGGCACGGCGCAGCAGCAGGGTGTCGTCCGCATCGAAACCGGCCTCATCAAGCCAGCCGCGCAGATGCGGCGGCGTGTCGAACTCGGCCGAGATTTCGGCCTTGACCGCGCCCTCGCGCACGACACCGGCGTCGCCGCGACCGCCCAGGGCCAGTTGCAGCGCATCGATGAGGATGGACTTGCCCGCGCCGGTCTCGCCGGTCAGCACGGCGAAACCGGGCTCGAAGTCGAGCTCCAGCGTCGGGACGATGACGAAATCCTTCAGGCTCAGATGGCGCAGCATGGGTCAGGCTCTAGACATACCAACGCAGTTTGCGACGCAGGGTCGCGTAGTAGCTCCAGCCCTTGGGGTGCAGGAAGCGCACCTGGTGCTGGCTGCGCCGCACGGTGATGGTGTCGCCGTGCAGCAGGCTGGCGAGGCTTTGCATGTCGAAGTTCACCGACGCATCGCGGCCGGCGACGATCTCCATGCGCACCTCGCCCAGGTCGGGCAGCACGATGGGCCGGTTGGACAGGGTGTGCGGTGCAATCGGCACCATCAGCCAGCCGGCGATGCTGGGATGCAGGATGGGCCCGCCGGCCGACAGGGCATAGGCCGTCGAGCCGGTGGGCGAGGCCACGATGAGGCCGTCGGCGCGCATGTTGGCGACGAACTGCTCGCCGACCTCGATCTTCAACTCCACCATGCCCGATGTGCCACCCCGGCTGACCACCACGTCATTGAGCGCCAGACCGGAGAAGATGGACTCGCCGTCACGCCAGACCGCGCCCTCCAACATCGCCCGCGGTTCGACTTCGTAGTCGCCCGCCAGCACCGGCGCCAGCGACTCGCGCCAGCGCTCGATGGGAATGTCGGTGATGAAACCCAGCCGGCCCTGGTTGATGCCCACCAGCGGAATGCCGTGGCGGGCCATGTCGCGCGCAAAGCCGAGCATGGTGCCGTCGCCGCCGATGACCACCGCCAGATCGCATTGCCGGCCCAGTTCGTCGTTGGGGAGCGCGTCGTAGCCGGCCAGCCCCGTGTTCAGCGCGGTGTCAGCTTCCAGCGAAACGTCCAGGCCATGGCTGCACAAAAATTGGGCAATCTCTTCCAGCACCGGGCCTATGCCTGGCGCCTGATGCTTGCCCACGATGGCGACATGTCTGAAGCGCTCGGCCATAGCGGCAAATTACACCACAGGGGTATCGCCTCTCTCTGAAGGAAAGGGGCTGTCCATAGAATGCACACATGCTCGACGAGCGCTCCAAATCCCTGTTGAAGACCCTGGTCGAACGCTATATCGCGGACGGGCATCCCGTCGGGTCGCGCACGCTGTCCAAGGCGTCGGGGCTGGAGCTGAGCCCCGCGACCATCCGCAATGTGATGGCCGACCTGGAAGACCTCGGCCTCATCGCCAGCCCCCACACCAGCGCCGGCCGCATTCCAACGGCGCGCGGCTACCGCCTCTTCGTCGACACCATGCTGACGGCCCAGCCCGGCCTGATCGGCGTGGAGACGGCGCAGCTGCAGCCCGACCAGCCCCAGCGCGTCATCGCCAGCGCGGCGCAGATGCTGTCCAACCTGTCGAGCTTCGTCGGCGTCGTCACGGCGCCCAAGAAACCCAGCGTCTTCCACCACATCGAATTCCTGCGCCTGGGCGAGCGCCGTGTGCTCGTCATCCTCGTATCGCCAGACGGCGACGTGCAGAACCGCGTCATCTTCACCGCCATGGACCTCAGCCAGGGCGAGCTGGCCGAAGCCAGCAACCGCCTCAATGCGGGCTATGCCGGCCTGACGCTGGAGGCCGTGCGCGAGCGCCTGCGGCACGAGGTCGACGCGCTTCGCGGCGAGATCGCCGGGCTGATGAGCGCGGCGGTGCAGGTCGGCACTGAGGCCATGACCCAGCAGGACGAACAGGTCGTCGTCTCCGGCGAACGCAATCTGCTGACCGTGCAGGACTTCAGCCACGACATGGGCAGCCTGCGCCGCCTCTTCGACCTCTTCGAGCAGAAGACGCAGCTGATGCGCTTGCTCGACACCTCCAGCCGCGCGGAAGGCGTGCGCATCTACATCGGTGGCGAGAGCCAGGTCGTGCCGTACGAAGAGCTGTCCATCGTGTCGGCGCCCTATGAGGTCGACGGTCAGGTCGTCGGCACGCTGGGCGTCATCGGCCCGACGCGCATGGCCTACGACCGCATGATCCAGATCGTCGACATCACGTCGCGGATGGTTGGGCAGGCGCTGAGTCAGCGCTGAAGCCTCGGGAACGCCGCGTCGCGGTCGACGATCGCGGCGCCAGGCGGCGGGACGGGCGGCGAGCTGGGTGCGCCCCGGCGGAAAACGTAAAAATTACCCGAATCGATTGAGTCGGTACCGCCTGGACGGAGCGGGCCGTCGCGCTTTGCAAGCCCAATCGGGGGTTTCTGAATCCGGTGTTTGCCTCATCCCTTCCCATGCCTTCTGCCTCCGTGTTGTCCGTCGAGCGGCCGCCCGCAGTCACCCCCGTGGCGTGGACGGGACTGCAGAGGCCTGTCTGGCAACGCGCGGCGGTGGCGACAGCGCTGATGGCGCTCCTGGCGCTGCTGACCCTCGCCATTCGCGCCGAGTTCCCGGCGCAGCTCGCCTGGCTGCCGGCTGGCCTGGCGGTCGGCCTCGTGGCCATCTGGGGGCCGTGGATGCTGGTGGCCGTGGCGCTGGGCAGCAGTGTGTCCATCGCCTGGTGGGGGGGTGAGTGGCAGGCCGCTGGCGCCTTTGCCCTTCAGCAGACGCTGCTTGCGGCGGTAGGCTGGGGCCTGACGCGGTGGCCGTGGCGCAACGACCTGCACCTTGGCACCTTGCGCGACATGGCCCGTTTTCTCGTCGTCTGCGTGCTGGGCTATGCGCTGGCCGGTGCGCTGCTGCAGTCCTGGCTGCTCGGGGCGGGCCATGGACGCCCGGCGGCCGTGGCGCCCGCGGCGGGTCCGCAGGCGGCGCAACCTGCCCAGGGCCACGCGCACAGCTGGGCCGAACCGCCCGCCCATGGCAAGGCCGACGGCCATCGCCCCGTCTCCGTGGCCGCGCATCCGCACAGCCCGCCTGCAGGCATGGGCGCACACGTACCGGCCCGGGCCCAGGCCCCGGCCCCGGCGCACGGTCCTGCCGCCGCGCAGCCTGCGGCCCACCACGGCAGCGAGCATGGCAGCGGCCATGGCGTGCGTCATCCGGTGCTCGAAGCAGCGATGGCCAACATGCTGGGCCTGATGTTGTGCGCGCCAACGCTGGCTTGCGCGCTCAGTGGGGGCTGGCGCGGCGGCGTGCGGCGCGACCTGCCATGGGCCCTGCTGGCGCTGGCGACTTTGCTGCTCGCCGCCACGGCGATCTATTCGGGCTGGCTGGAGCAGCAGTTCGGCCTGCGCCACACCACCTTGTTCGTGCTTCCACCGGCGGTCTGGCTCGCCTTGCGCCATTCGTTGCCGTTCACGCTGTTCGGCAATCTGGCGGTGGTGCTGATCTCCGATGTCGGCACGTCGCTGGGCCAGGGTCCGTTCGCCGACCACACCGCTGGCCTGCCGTTGCTGCATCTGGTCTTCCTGGGTACCACCTTGCTCATCACGGCGAGCCAGAGCGAACGTCGTACGGCGCAGGACGAGGTCCAGCGCCTGGCGACGCGCGATGCGCTCACCGATCTGCCCAACCGCAACCTGCTGGCTCTGAAGCTGGAGACGGCGCTGGCGAACGCGGAGCGCTACGCCGGGCGGGTCGGCGTCTTGTTCATTGACCTGGACCACTTCAAGCGCATCAACGACTCCCTGGGGCATGAAGTGGGAGACGGCCTCCTCATCGCGGCCACCGAGCGCATGTCTGCGGTGCTCCGCAGCGACTCGATGCTGGCACGCATGGGCGGCGATGAATTCATCGTCGTGCTGGAACGCCTCGAAGACGCCGATGAAGCCTCGCGCGTTGCGCAGCGCCTCATCTCGGCGCTGCAGCATCCCTTCACGGTCGGGCCGCACGAGCTGACGATCTCGTGCTCGCTGGGCGTGGCCAGCTACCCGGATGACGGCAGCAACGGCAGCGAACTGGTCAAGCATGCCGACATCGCGATGTACCAGGCCAAGGCCAAGGGGCGTAACCAGTTCAGCTTCTTTTCGCACTCGATGAATGCCCAGGTGCAGCAGCGGCTGGAGGTCGAGAACGGGCTGCGCCACGCACTGCAGCATGACGGATTCGAGCTGCACTACCAGCCGATCTACGGCCGCGCGGGCGGGCTCGAGCATGTCGAGGCGCTGTTGCGCTGGCGCAAGCCCGACGGCACCCTGGCCATGCCCGGCGAGTTCATCCGCATCGCCGAGGAGACGGGTCTGATCGAGCCGATAGGCGCCTGGGTTCTCAAGCACAGCGCGTGGCAACTGCAGCACTGGCGCCGCGACGGCCTGTGCCCGGCGCCGATGGCCGTGAACCTGTCGGCCCGGCAACTGCGGGATCCGCCGGCCCTGGCCGCGCTCGTGCAGGCGGCGCTGTATGACAACGGCCTGCAGGGCGCCGATCTGACTTTGGAGATCACCGAGACCGTGCTGGTGCAAATGGGCGCCGAGGCCGAGCAGTCGCTGAGGGCCCTGGCACAGCAGGGTGTCGGTCTGGCGCTGGACGACTTCGGCACGGGCTACTCGTCGCTCTCTTACCTGTCCAACCTGCCGATCAGCGCGCTGAAGATTGACCGAAGCTTCATCGCCGGCATGGGCTCCGAGAACGGGCTGCGACTCGTCAAGGCGATGGTGGAGCTGGCCCGCGGCCTGCACCTGCGCGTGGTAGCCGAAGGCGTCGAGACTGGCGAACAGCAGAGGCAGCTCATCGAGCTGCGCACCGATGCCCTGCAGGGCTACCTGCTGGGCCGGCCCGTTGCGGCGGCCGAGTTCAAGGCCGCGCATCTGCTGCCGCGCCCGGGCACGCCTGAGCCTTCTTCTCGCGAAGCCAGCCCGAGCCCAGGCATGGATAGCGGCTCTGATCCAGGGGCCTCAGCCAATGCTCACTAGAATCCGCGCCTTTCCCGGATGTTCTCCAGGGGGCCGTTAGCTCAGTTGGTCAGAGCAGAGGACTCATAATCCTTTGGTCGTTGGTTCAAGTCCAACACGGCCTACCAGCATGTTCAGTCTGCTCAGCGCTGCTGAGCGCCGTGATCCGCCGGGCTGGATGCTCGGCAGCCAGCGTCGAAAGCGCGCGAAGGGCGTGGACTTCCGCGCGGAGGGTTGTCACCTCGTGCAGCAGGGCGGCGAATTGATCGGATGTGACTGGCGCGTGCTTCGGCACGGGCGGTTCCTGCGCGTCGCGCCCGACGAAAAACGATGCGAGCGCCGCCGTGACATAGCCGAACACGCTGAAGGCATACATCGCAAGCAAAAGGCACAGCAGCCGCCCTTCCGGTGTCTTGGGCCAGTACTCGGAGCCCATGGTGGTGACCATCATCGCGGTCCACCAGAGCGCGTTTCCGTAATCCTGCAAGCCGCCCCCGCCCGGCGCCTCACGCTCGAAGGCGTACATGCCAGCGCTGCCTGCCAGGGTGACGACCAGCGTCAGCGCGAACACGAAGGGGAGCCCGCGGCGCGACATGTGGCGTCCCAGCGCCCGGAGCCCCCGGTTGACGGAACTCACGATGCGCAGCAGCCGCAGCCCTCGCGTGACCCGCGCCGCTCGCAGGAGCCGCGCCAGGCGCACGATCCGCAGCAGCCGCAGCGCCGGCGCAAGCAGCGACAGAGCCGTCAGCCAGTTGTGGCGGAGATAGGGAAGCTTGCGTGGAGCCAGTCCGAACTCGACGAGGAAGTCGACGACGAAGACGATCCAGATGCAGGTGCTGAGTGCCTGCAGGAGTGGCGTCAGTCCGCGCAGCAGGTCGAACAGCAACAACGCGAGCCAGATCAACCCCAGCACGGCCATCAGAGGGTCGAGCCACCGCTTGAGGAGCGCCAGCAAAAGCTGCCGCTGCCGCGCGACCCGGTGCCCCGTGCGACGCTGCAGGGCTTCAGGGGCGTCCGGGGCCGTCATGTCGGCAGCCGCGTCTGGCAATCGCCGGGTGCACGCATGCGGACGTCCGTGAGCATGCTCAACGGCCGAGGCTAGGGTTGGCGCTCGCCGTCGAGTTCGGCAATCAGGCTTTTCATCTGGCCGATCTCGCGCACCTGTGCATCGATGATGTCGTCGGCGAGCTTGCGCACGCGGGCATCGCGGATGTCCGCGCGCCGGCTGGTCAGGATGGCAATTGAGTGGTGTGGAATCATGGCCTTCATGTAGGACACCTGATCGACCGTCGTCTGGCTTCGCACGAGCCAAAGAGAAAGCGCGAACGTCAGCACACTGCCCACCAGGATTGCGATGTTGGCCGACTTGTCGGGCAGCATGTGGCTCATGAAGCCGAGCATGATGGCGGCCATCGTGGCGCCCATCAACAAGGCCATGTAAGCCCGCGTCTCGCTGAAGAAAACGTGGTCGAACTGGTAGGTGTTGAGGTACATCAGACCGAACATCACCAATGTGGAGACGCCGATCATGGCGCCGAAGCGGACATAGGGGTTCATGGGTGTCCTCCTGGGTTTGGCCGGCTGAATGGATGTGCGGCTTGGGGGCAAGCACCGTGCCCGCAAACGCCAATCCGGGGGGCGGTGCTCACAGGTGCCCGGCACCGGTGCCGCGACCGGCACTTTTTCGCGCTTGCCGGGCGCGCTGTTTTGATCTTCGCCCTTTCCTCGATAACGCACGCACATCCTTGCGTACGCGTCGCTAGTCTTGCAGCAGTCGGGCCCATGTGGGGCGCGACGAGGGTCAGTCAGTGCAGTAGTGACGTCTGACCCTGCCCCGCCCCCAGCTCCCTCGGATACGCCCACCATGGACAGCGCCAGCAAGACGCCCACCCCTGGACTTCGCCAGAAAATCATCATTGCCGCCGTTGCCGTGCTCGCGCTGTTGGCAGCCTATGGCCTGTCCACGCTTCACGAGCGCGCTGCCAGCGAGATGCAGGCGCGCAAGAACGCCACCGCGCTGGCTTTCGAGCGCACGCCGGAGCAGTGGCTGGCGCAGCCGCGCGAGGCGTCGGAGTTCGAGCGGGCCGTGCAGGCCCGCGAAGTGGCGGCGGTGGGCGTGGATGGCCCGCTGGTGCTCTATACCGACCGCGCCGGCGGCCAGTTCAGCACGCGGCTGATCGATTGCGGTGCCAGCTGCAAGAACGAGATCGGCTCGCGCCTGGGGGCGTTGAGCGTGGCGCAGGGTTTTGCGCTGACGCATGTCGATGTCGACGCGCGCACCTCCGGCCAGCGCCTCAGCCAGACGCTGGACAAGGCGATGGGTGTGCTCGCCCCGTTGCTCGGCATGCTGCTGGTGGTGGGCGTGCTGGTGTTCTTTCACATGCGCGGCGCGCTGGGTCAGCGCACCCGCCTGGCCGAGAAGCCCAGGCTGCGCTTCGATGACGTTATCGGTGCCGACGAGGCGAAGAAGGCGCTCAAGCGCGTCGCTGCCTTCATGAAGGACCCCAGGCAATACGCCGCCGTCGGCGCGCAGGCGCCGCGCGGCGTGCTGCTGGACGGCCCGCCGGGCACCGGCAAGACCCTGCTTGCCAAGGCCTTGGCGGGCGAATGCGGCGCCAGCTTCATCAGCGTGGACGGCTCCTACTTCAGCTCGATGTTCTTCGGCGCCGGCATCAGCAAGGTCAAGGAGCTTTTCAAGACAGCCCGGGCGGCGGCGCCCTGCATCATCTTCATCGATGAGATCGACGGCATCGGCAAGCGCAGCAGCGGCAAGGAAGCCGGCGGTGGTGGGGGCGGCGAGCAGGAGCAGAACCGCATCATCAACCGCCTGCTGGTGGAGATGGACGGCTTCTCGTCGCTCGACAACGTCGTCGTCATCGGCGCCACCAACCATGTCGACAACATCGACGAGGCCATGCGCCGCCCCGGCCGCTTTGACCTCATCGTGCGCACCTCGCTGCCCAACGCGCCCGAGCGCCAGCAGCTGTTTGATCTCTACCTCGGCAAGGTCAAGGCCGCTGCCGGCATCGACCTGGGCTCCATCGCGCGGACGTCGGTGGGCATGTCACCGGCCGACGTCGCCAACGTCGTCAATCGTGCCGCCGCCTATGCGGCAGAAGCGGGCGAGAGCGAGGTCAGCCAGGAGCGTGTCTACCAATCGCTGGAAACCCACCAGCTCGGCGGCGAAGTCAGCAACAGCAAATCCATCATCACTCCCGAGACGCTGCGCCGCATCGCCTTCCATGAGTCCGGCCATGCGCTGGTGGCCCATGTGCTGGAGGCCGGCAGCGTCGAGCGCGTCAGCATCGAGCCGCGCGGCCCCGCGCTGGGCGTGACCTATATCGCCCGCAACAACGAGGAGCCGCTGTACGGCGAGCGCGAGTTGCGCTCGCGCCTGGCCATGATGCTGGCCGGCCGCGAGGCCGAGCTGATCGCCTTCGGCAATGCCTCGTCCGGCGCCGCCGACGACCTCAAGCGCGCGTCCGAGCTGGCCACGTCCATGGTCGGCTCGATGGGCTTCGGCAAGACCTTCGGCCTGCTCAGCATGGCCGGCGTGCCGCGCGAGCTGATCGGCCCCGATGTGCAGAAATCGCTGCTCGACGAAGCGCGCCAGCTGCTGGAAAGCGCCCAGGCGGAATGCCGCCGCGTGCTGGAAGACAAGCGCGACCGTCTGAACACGCTGACCGACCTGCTGCTCGGCCAGGAGACCGTCAGCGGCGCGCCGCTCAAGCGCGTGCTGTCGGGAGAGGCCGCCTGAGGCGGCGGCGCCGCCGTCCGCACAACTGTGGATGGCCACCGGGCCCCCCCCGGTTGCGCATGCCCGCGTTTGCCCGAGGCTAGGGGCTGGTGCCCCACAGGGCGGCGGGAGAGAGCCATGACGTCGGTTGTCATCACCGGGAAGCGTTACCTGACCCATCCGGAGCAGGCCGACAAGTTCGGCCCCTTCGACAAGGTCTACCTCGCCGAGGGCGACTCCTGGATGGATGCCAGCGCGGCAGCGCAGGGCTCGCTGCCCTTCTACCTGACTGAAGAATTCAACCGGCGCGGCAAGACCCATCTCATCATCAACATCTCGACGGCGCGGCAGACCCTGCAACGCATCGCCGAGACGATGAGCGGCGACTACCTGTGGTGGCTGAAGCAGCTGCCGTACGACGGCGTGCTGTTCAGCGCCGGCGGCAATGACTTCATCGAAGCCGCCCGCGGCCCGGCACCGGGCCAGGGGCTGCTGCGCGACATGCAGGGCCAGCCGCCGCCGGTCGATGGTTACGACTGCGTGCGCCAGCCCGCGCTGAAGCAGCTCCTTGACGACTACCTCAACCCGAATTTCGAAGCCGTGTACCAGGCGCTGCGGGCCAGCTCCAAGAACGCGGCCACGCCGATGTACCTGAATGGCTACGACACGCCGGTCGCGCGCAACGCGCCCGCTATCCAGGGGCTGGTCGGCCCGTGGCTCTGGGCGGCCTACCGCAAGAACCACATCGACGCGTCGCTGTGGCCGCAGCTGACACGGGGTTTGTTCAAGGACGTCAAGGCCGCCGTCAATGGCTGGTCGGCGGGGCGCGCGGGCGTCAAGCTGGTGGCGACGACCGATGTTTTGACGCCGGCGTCGCCCACGTCGACCGGCAGCAGCGGCGACTGGAAGAACGAGATCCATCCCAATGCCAGCGGCTGGCGCAAGCAGGCGAGGATCTGGGCCGACCTGCTCCAGTGAACCACGGCGGCCATTCGTGCTGACCTTTGTCAGGGCGGCGGCCGACGCTGGATACTGGCGCCCCCCCATCGGAGACCAGACCCATGAAGACTTGGCAGATCGCCGCGCTCGCTACCGCCGCCCTGTTCACCGCCGTCGGTTCCCAGGCGCAGGCCGCCGACCCGCTCAAGGCCGCCGTCGCTGCCGACCACCGCACGGTGGGCAATGTCGCCCGCGATGTGCACCGCCACCCCTACGAGACGCTGAGCTTCTTCGGCATCAAGCCGACCGACACCGTCGTCGAGCTGTCCCCCGGCGGCGGTTGGTATACCGAGATCCTGGCGCCCTATCTGCGAGAGGCCGGCCAGCTCTATGCGGCGGCGGGCGAGGGCGGCCGCTTCAAGGCCAAGATGGATTCGTCCAGCATCTACGGCAAGGTCAAGCTCACCCTGTTCGACCCGGCCAAGGGCTCCCTCGACATCGCGCCGCCGGGCACGGCCGACGCGGTGCTGACCTTCCGCAACGTGCACAACTGGATGAGCCAGGGCCCCGAGAAGACCCAGGCCGTCTTCAATGCCGCCTTCAAGGCGCTGAAGCCGGGCGGCGTGCTCGGTGTCGAGGAGCACCGCCTGCCGGCCGCGCAAACCCAGGACCCCAAGGCCGCCAGCGGGTATGTCCAGGAGGCTGTCGTCATCAAGTTCGCCGAGGCCGCCGGTTTCAAGTTGGCCGGCCGGAGCGAGGTCAATGCCAACCCCAAGGACACGGCTGACCACCCGCAAGGTGTCTGGACCTTGCCGCCAACCCTCGCCCTGAAAGACAAGGACCGCGCCAAGTACCAGGCGATTGGCGAGAGCGACCGCATGACGCTGAAGTTCGTCAAGCCCTGATGAACCGGGCGGCCGCGCCGGGCCAGGGGTCGGCGTGAAGCGCCGGCACGCCGTCATCGGCCTGGGGCGCCTCGCCCGGGCGCTGATCCCCGCACTGCGGCAGGCGGGCGAAGAGGTTGTCGTTGGGCGTCGCTCGCCCGGCCCGGGCGAGTTGATGCCCGCTGAGGCGGCGCAGCAGGCCGACTGGGTCTGGCTGACGGTCCCGGACGATCAGATCGCCGCGACCGCTGCGGCCTTGTCCTGGCGGGCTGATCAACTCGCCCTGCACTGCAGCGGCGCGACGCCGCTGTCTGCGCTGGCCCCGGCGCCGGTCGCCGCGGGCTTTCATCCGCTCACGCTGCTGGCTGGAGACGCCGGGCTGGCCGGAGTGCATGTCGGCATCGAGGCCGACGCCGCTCACCGGCCGGCGCTGCAGGCGCTGGCACAGGCGTTCGGCCTGGTGCCGCTGGTGCTGCCGTCGCCGATGAGCGCCCAGGCGCGCGCCGGCTATCACGCGGCCGCCAACCTCGCTGCCAGCGGTGTGCTGGCCGTGCTGGCCGAGGCCGAGGCGCTGTGGGATTCGGCCGGTTTGACGCGCAGCGACGCCCTGCCGGCCCTGGCGCCGCTGACCCGTGGTGCGCTCGACACGGCGCTGGCTCGTGGTCTGGCCGGGGCCGTCTCGGGGCCCATTGCCAGGGGCGACACCGGCGTGCTGGCGCGCCATCTCGGCGCGCTGGCGGCTGCCGGGCTGGCTGACGACCTGCTGCTGGCGCTGGGCCGTCGCCAGCTCGCACTGGCGCAGCACACCGGCCGTCTCGACGCCGCCCAAATCACAGCCTTGCAGGCCTTGCTGGCGTCGCCGTGAAGACGTTCGGAGCCGGCGTGACAAAGGGCGCGTTCGGCTCGCGCTGCGGCGGGGTGGTCTGCGCGGGCCGGTCCTAGACTGCCCGAGTCCCGTCGCTGTGCCGGGCACAGCCCAGGGAGTCTTCATGTCCGACGCGTCCATTCAGGCCATCATCCGGGCCGATGCCGTTCAGATCCTGCACGACGTCGTCGACGAACTGCCCGATGCACGCGAGCGCCTGGCCTATGTGCGCAGCATGACGGAGCAGGCTGCGACCAAGGTGCTCAACCTGGTCGAGGCCGCGCAGGACGATGCCGAGGCCGTGCGCAAGAAGGGCCGCGAGCTGTCCGACGCGCTCAACCGCCTGGCGCTTTCCAGCAACATCAGCCCCGACCGTGCCCGCGCGCTGATGAAGCTGTGCGCGGCCTACGCGGCCGATGCCGCCGGCTTCGCGGCGCGCGAAAAGTCCCTGCACAGCGAAATCATGATGGCGCAGGACTTCCAGGATCTTTCCGGCCAGGTGATCAACAAGGTCAGCAAGATGCTGGAGCGCGCCCAGCCGCCTCTCAAGGAGCTCGTCCAGTCGCTGCCGGCGTCCGGGACCGCTGCCAAGCCCGAGCGCCTCGGCGGCGTGCAGACGCCCGACAAGGCCTTCAAGCAGGACGATGTGGACGACCTGCTGGCCTCGCTGGGCTTCTGAGGAGGCGCTGAGCCTCAGGCCCAGCTCGCCGGGTCGAGCCGGTAGTAGCCACTCAGCTCCGAGTACAGCGCCGGGTGGCCGGCGGCCAGCTCGATGGGCCGTTCGAAGAACAGCTCGCTGATGACGGCGAAGAACTCTGCCGGGTCGGTGGCCGCGTAAGCATCGATCAGGCCCGGCCCATATTCGTCCGGGCGCGCCAGCCGCCGGCGCAGCGCATCGAACTCGTTCTGCATCACCGTCGACCAGCGCCGGTAGGCCTGGGCCGTCGGCAGCGCGGGCGCGCCATTGGCCGGGCCGCCGGCCTGGTCCAGCTGGTGGGCAAACTCATGGATGACGACGTTGTGCCCGTCGCCCGGCGTGGCAGCGCCGCGCTTGACCTCATCCCAGGCCAGCAAGACCTGACCCTGGCTCCAGCTCTCGCCGGCCAGCACGCGGCGTTGGTCCGACAGCACACCCCCGGACTCGGTCACCGGCCGGTCGACGACGAAGGCGCCGGGGTAGACCAGCACCTGGCGCAGTTCCGGGTAGACGCCGCGCGCCATGCCCAGCAGCGGCAGGCAGGCCAGCGCGGCGATGGTCACGCGGACCTCGTCCGTCACCCGCAGGCCGCCGCAGCCGAGGATGGGTTTCTCGGCCAGGAACACCTGCATCAGCCCCTTGAGCTTGAGCTGCTGGCGCGCCGGCAAGCGAGACACCAGCGGCACATGGCGGCGCAGCAGGCGGCGCCAGGCCGGCGGGAAGGGCCGGTTGGCGATGCGCTCGCGGCGGCGCCTCACCCACCGCGGCCACAGCGCGATACCGGCGGCCGCCAGCAGGACGAGGATGAAACAGATGAGCAGCGCCATGCCCGGCAACTGGGTCTGGCACCGCGCTTTGCAAGGCCTGCCGCAGACAGGCGCGGCCATTCAGTCGCGGGGGACATGCCTTGCCGTCCTGGCGACAGCGCCAAGCCGCTGCAGAGGTTAGTCTTCGCCGATGCCTGCCGCCGACCCGTCTCGACTGCATGCCTGGCAGGTCCTGCTGGGCGGCATTTGCGCGCTGGTGCTGACCATCGGCCTGGCGCGCTTTGCCTACACACCGCTGCTGCCGCAGATGCACGCCCAGGCCGGCCTGGGCGTCGCCGATGGCGGCTTGCTGGCTTCTATCAACTATGCCGGCTACATGAGCGGCGCGTTGCTGGCCGCCTGGATCGAGAGCCCGGTCTGGCGCCAGCGGCTCTACAGCTGGGGCCTGCCGCTGGCCTTGGCGGTCACGGCGCTGATGGGCTGGAGTTCGTCCTTCGGCGTCTGGGCCGCGTCGCGCTACGTTGGCGGCCTGTGCGGCGCGGCCGGCATGCTGCTGGGTTCGGGCCTGGTGCAGGGCTGGCTGATCCGCTCTGGGCGGCGGCCGGAGCTGGGCATCTACTTCATCGGACTGGGGCTGGGCATTGTCGTGTCGGCGCTGGGCGCCATGGGCATGACGGGGCTGGAACTGGGCTGGGCCGCGCAATGGCAGGGCTTTGCGCTGCTGGGCCTGGCCTTTGTGATCCCGGCCTGGGCCTGGCGCCCGCCGGCGCCACCGCCGGCAGCCAAGTCTTCGTCAGCCGGGTCACCCAGCGCGCGTTGGATGGCGCTGATGGTGGCGGCCTACTTCTGCGCCGGCTGGGGCTTCGTCATCAACGCGACCTTCACCGTCGCCATCGTCGAGAAGCAGCCGTTGCTGGCCGGCCAGGGCCCGTGGGCCTGGCTGCTGGTCGGCCTGGCAGCGACGCCGGCCGTCTTCGTGTGGGACCGCATCGCGCGACGCACGGGTGACGTCGGCGCGCTGCTGATCGCGTTCGGCGTGCAGATCGTCGGCGTGCTGCTGCCGGTGCTGGCCGATGGTCTGACGGCGGCACTGGCGGGCGCGTTGCTCTACGGTGCCACCTTCATCGGCATCGTCAGCCTGACGCTGGCGCTGGTCGGCCGACGCTCACCCGCCAACCCGGGCAAGGCGATGGCGCGACTGACGCTGAGCTATGGCGTCGCCCAGATCAGTGCCCCAGCGCTGACCGGCCGCATGGTGGAGGCCAGCGGCAGCTTCGACGCCGCGCTGTGGCTGACGGCGGGCGTGATGGCGGTCGGCATGGCCTGCCTGCTGGCCGTGCTTCGCGACCCGCGCTGATGCGCGCGGCCAGACACAGTCCGCCATGAAGTAACTCTGTGTGAGCCCGTCATCCCTGCCGTGCGCCGGACTGTTAGTGGTCGGCGGCCGCGCTTGTGCGGCCTGGAGTGGACCCATCATGAAAAGACTGGCTCTGGCCATCACGCTGATCTCTTCCGCGGCCCTGCTGTCGGGTTGCATCATCGTGCCGCACCGGCACGGTGGCCACCGTGGCCAAGGCCATCACTATCAAAGCGATGGGCACTACCAAGGCCAGGACGGCGGCCACTATCAACGTGGCGGCCGGGTCTACGGGAACCCCGGCCCGCGCCGCTGACCGGCGCCAGACGTCAAACCCGCTCGATGATGGTGGCGATGCCCATGCCGCCGCCGACGCATAGCGTCACGGCGCCGACCTGAAGGTCGCGGCGCTCGAGTTCGTCGAGCAGCGTGCCCAGCAGCATCGCGCCGGTGGCGCCCAGCGGGTGCCCGAGCGCGATGGCGCCGCCGTTCACGTTGACGCGGTCCAGGTCGAGCCCGAGGTCGCGCGCCGTCTTCATCGGCACGGCGGCAAAGGCCTCGTTGATCTCCCACAGGTCGATGTCCGAGGCCTGCATGCCGGCCTGGCGCAGCGCCTTCTGGCAGGCCGGCGTCGTGCCGGTCAGCATGATGGTGGGCTCGCTGCCGGTCACGGCCGCTGCACGGATGCGGGCGCGCGGCCTCAGTCCGGCCGCATCGCCTCCGGCCTTGGAGCCGACCAGCACCAGCGCCGCGCCGTCGACGATGCCGGATGAATTGCCGGCGTGGTGGCGGTGCTCGATGGCGGCGGCCTGCGCGTACTTGCGCAGCGCCAGCGCGTCGAACTTCGCACCCAGCTTGATGAAGCTCGGGTTCAGGGCGGCCAGCGTCGCGGCCGTGGTCTGCGGGCGGACGGTCTCATCCTCGGCCAGCAACAGTGCGCCGGCTTCGTCATGCACCGGCACCAGAGCGCGCTTGAAGTGCCCGGTCGCACGCGCCGCAGCGGCGCGCTGGTGGGAGCGCGCCGCATAGGCATCGAGCTCTTCGCGCGTGAAGCCTTCGAGTGTGGCGATCAGGTCGGCGCTGATGCCCTGCGGCACGAAGCCGATGGCCTCGACGACGCGCTCATCCAGCAGCCAGGCGCCGCCGTCGCTGCCCATGGGCACCCGGCTCATGCTCTCGACCCCGCCGGCCACGACCAGGCGCTCGAAACCGCTGGCCACCTTGGCCGCGGCGAGGTTGACGCTCTCCAGCCCCGAGGCGCAGAAGCGCGACTGCGTGACGCCGGCGACCGTCTCGGCCCAGCCGGCGTCCAGCACCGCGGTACGGGCGATGTCGCCGCCCTGTTCGCCAATCGGCGTCACGCAGCCCAGCACGACGTCGTCGACCAGGGCGGTGTCCAGCCGCGTGCGTTCGCGCAGCGCCTGCAGCAACGTGCGCAGCAGCCAGATCGGCGTCGCCGCGTGCAGCGAGCCTTCGGGCTTGCCCTTGCCGCGCGGCGTGCGGCAGTGGTCGTACATATAGGCGTCGAACATCGTCATTTCCTCGCTGCCGTCATGCGATCCCGACCGCCGCTTCGAGCGTCGCGATCTCCTCTTCGACGTACGCCGCCAGCCGGCTCAGGTTGGGCAGGGCATCGGTCGCGATCAGGCCGACATAGAGCGTGCCCGCGTAGCTGAACAGCGTGATGTTGAGCAGGTGCGTGGCCGGGAGGGTCGACACCGGGTGCATCTCCAGCAGAGGAGCGCCCTTCAGGTAGAGGCGCTTTGCTGGCCCGGGCACGTTGGACACCAGTGTGTTGCCCATCGGCGTGATGACGTCGGCGAGTTTGAGCATGCCGGCGATCTGGCCGAGCAGGCCGGTCAGGATGGTGTAGGTCTCGACGGCCTCGGGCGCGACCGCGTCGATCATGGCGCGCACGTTGCGCAGCGAGTAGCCGACATTGCGCAGCCGCACATAGGCGTCGTCGGTGGGCGGCGACAGGTCGACGAGGATGATGCCGATCTTGTTGCCGGCGGCCTTCTCGTCCTCGCGGCGCAGGTTGACGGGCATCTGGATGGTGATGGGCCGGTCGAGCACCACGCCCTCGTCGGCGAGGTAGCGGTGCATGGCGCCGTCCAGGCAGGTCAACGCCACATGGTTGAGCGTGGCGCGGGCCACCTTGCGGATGGCGTCGATGCGCGCCATCGGCACGGCAGCGGTCGCGAACTGGCGGCCCGGCGTCGCGTTGCCGGTGAAGGGCGTGTTGCCGCTGGCCATGAAGGGCAGGGCGATGGCGTTCTTGGTCAGCTTGACGGCCTCCAGCGCCAGCATGGCCGTGAGGCGGCCGATGCCGACGGCGCGCTTGCTGTTCGCGGTGAGCTGCTTCCACACAGTACCGGCCACGGCCTGGTCCAGCCGCTTCTTCCCCCCCAGGCCGCGGCTGCGCCGGGTGTGGTCGAAGGTCCAGACCGGCGTGACGCTCATGTCGTCGACCGTCGTGCGCAATGACTCGACACCCCAGCGCGTCATCGTGATGCCATCAGCCACGGCGTGGTGCATCTTGTAGTAAATGGCGAACTGCTTGTCCCAGAGTCCGGCGATGACGTGCACCTCCCACAGCGGCCGGCTGCGGTCCAGCATGGGTTCGTGCAACCGGGCGGTCAGCGCGTAGAGGTCGTCGCGGCCGTTCGCACCGGCCTTGAGCTTGTGGAAGAAGACATGTTGCGCCAGGTCCACGCTGTCGGCCGTGCTCCAGCTCGGCATCATCCCGGCCGACACGAAGTTGATGACCTGGTCGAACGGCGGCTGCACGTCGGAGTGGGTCAGGAACTCCTCGTACAGCTGCCTGGCAAAGCTGGCGCCGCCACCCTTGACGCCTTTGGGAATCTGGTGGATGTGCAGACCTGCGACATGCTTGGGACTGGCCTCGTTCTCGGCAATGAAGAAGGCGAGGTCAAGCAGGGAGAGTCGAGTCATGACGGCGCTTGGAGTGGCGGGCGACCCAGCATAGGCGGCCGCCCCGGCCGGTCAAGGCAGGGGATTCACGCGTCGCCGCTCGCGGACTGGCGCTTGCCGCTGCGCTTTTCCTTCTCAGCAAGGCGGGCCGCTTCCAACGCCAGGGCTTTTTGCGCCTCGGCGTCAGCTGCCGCCTGGCGCCAGGCGGTCATCTCCTCGGGCGTCTCCAGCGTGATGCGGCCGAGCGAGCCACCACGGAAGTCCACCAGCAGCGCCTCGGCCGCCTTGTGCATCTGCACGCCGCCACCGCGCACCTTGGCGCCGCGCTTCAGGCCGATGGCTTCCAGCACCGCGTCGTCCGGTGTCCGTTCATCCAGTTTGGCCAGGCCATAGCGCTCTTGCAGCCGCTCGGGGTAACGCCGTTTCAGCGTGGCGATCAACTCCAGCGCCACTTCATCTTCATCGAAAGCATTGCGGCCAATCGCGCCGCTGGCCGCGAGGTGGTAGCCGCTCTGTTCGATGGCGATGCGCGGCCACAGCATGCCGGGCGTGTCGAACAGGTAGAAGCCGTTCTCCAGCACGATCTTCTGCTCGATCTTGGTGATGCCGGGCTCGTCGCCGGTCTTGGTCGCGCGCTTGCCGACGAGGGTGTTGATCAGCGTGGACTTGCCCACGTTGGGGATGCCGCAAATCAACACGCGCAGCGGCTTGTGCATGTCGCCGCGCAGCGGTGCCAGCTCGCGGCAGGCCTTGATGAGGGCGCGGGCCGGCGCCTTGTCACCGGCGTCCAGCCCGATGGCGCGTGTATGCGGCTGCGCGTTGTAGTGATCCAACCAGTCGCCCGTGATCGGGGGGTCGGCAAGATCCTGCTTGTTGAGTACCTTCAGCGAGGGGCGACCTGTCGTCAGCGCGGCCAGCAAGGGGTTGGCGCTGGAACCCGGCAGGCGGGCGTCGAGCAACTCGATCACCACGTCCAGCCCCGCCTTGACGCGATCCTTGATCGCCTGGCGGGTCGAGTTCATGTGGCCGGGAAACCAGTTGATGGGCATGCACTAGCGGGGTGGGCTGTCGAAAGGGGGATTGTCGGGGGCTTACATCCGGTTGCGCCGCCCACCGCCGCCTCCCCCAACATCTTGGGGTTGTCACGAGGTAGATATGCGATTTGAAGGCGTACTCAGCGCTTGGAACCATGACGCCGGCTATGGCGCCATCCGCCCTTCCGGCGGCGGCGAGGAGGTCTTTGTCGGGCTGGCGGCGTTTCCGACCGATGGCGAAGGTCCGCGGCTGGACGAGCCTCTGAGCTTTGAAATTGTGACCAGCCGTGACGGCCGCAAACAGGCGGTCAACCTGCGGCGCCTGACACAGGCGCATCTCAGCCCCGCCCTGCGCGAAGCGGCCGGGGGCGCCCGCGTGCGAGCGCGTTACGCGCAAAGGAAGCGCCGCCTGGCCTTTGTTGCCGGAGGCGCCGTTGTCACGGTGATGTTGGTGATCGGCGGCATGCAATGGTGGCAACCGCTCACCAAGGCGGATGTGCCGGCGGGGATGCGGCGCTAAACCTCGTTTCCCGGCCAGCCGGCCTGCATTGCTGGCTGTCGTTCACAAGGTGTCGAACCGGCCGCAGGGGCCGGTTCTCGGTCCTAGCTCAGTCCTCGTTCTTGAAGACGAGCTTCACTTCGTGCGTGGCCTTTTCGCCCGCCTCGAACCTCCACTCCATCAAGGCCGACTTCACGGCGCGGTCGAAGACCCGCTTGGGTTCGGCCTCGACGATCTCGACGTCGCTGACCTTGCCGTCCGCTTCGATGATCAGCTTGGCCTTGACGACGCCGGTGGAGATGCCCTTCTTCGAGGCCTCGGCCGGGAACTCGGGCGGCACCTTCTTGACGACCTTGGGCGCGGCCTGGGCGGCCAGGGCCAGCATCAGGCTGGCGGCCAGGACAGTGGCGGAACGCAGGAATGACATGGCGAGCCTCGGAAAGTAGGTGAGTGAGTTCAGGCGGCGCGGAAGAAGCCGACGGCGTCGATCAGGCGGGTCGAGCTGTCGCGCAGTGCGTCGGCCGAGCGGCTGAGCTCGCCGACCAGGCTGGTGTTCTGCTGTGTGGCCTTGTCCAGCTCGCTCATCGCGCCGTTGACGACGCCCACGCCCGTGGCCTGTTCCTGGGCCGAGTGCGAGATCTCCTCGATCAGCTGGCCCATGTTGTTGACCTCGTCGACGACGCTGCGGATGGTCACGCCGGCGTTGTTGACCAGCGTCGTGCCGTTCTCGACCTTGACGGTCGATTCCTGGATCAGCACCTTGATCTCCTTGGCCGCGCCGGCCGAGCGCTGCGCCAGTGCGCGCACTTCCGCGGCCACCACCGCGAAGCCGCGGCCATGTTCGCCGGCACGGGCGGCCTCGACGGCGGCGTTCAGCGCCAGGATGTTGGTCTGGAAGGCGATGCCGTCGATGACGCCGATGATGTCGCCGATCTTCTTGGAGCTGGCGCTGATCTCCTCCATGGTCTCGACGACCTTGGAGACCACGGCGCCACCGTTGCTGGCGGCCTGCCGGGCGGTCACGGCGATGCCGGCGGCGCGGCGGGTCAGGTCGCTGGCGCCCTTGAGCGTGGAGGCGATCTCTTCGACGGAAGCGGCCGTGTTCTGCAGGCTGGCGGCGGAGCGCGTCGTGCGCTCGGCCAGGTTGGAATTGCTGTCGGCGATGTTGCCGGAGTTCTGCGCCACCTCGCTGGCAGCGGTGGACACGTCGCGCACCACGCCGGACAGCGCGGCCTGCATGTCTTTCATGGCCTGCAGCATCTGGCTCAGCTCGTCGCGGCCCTCGACCTGGATGTCCTGCGTGAGGTCGCCGGCGGCAATGGCCTCCGCGGCGGCTTGCGCCTTGCGGGCCGGGCCGACGATGGAGCGGGAGATCACGAGGAAGCCGCCGAGGCCCATCACCACCGCCACGATCACCAGCCCAGCGGTGACCATGACGGAGAAGCGGGCCAGCTCGCCGCCGGACGTGGCCAGCGCCTTGCCGCTGTCGAACTGCATGTTGACGAGCTTCTGCAGGCTTTCCTGCAGCGCGGTCTGGGCCGGGCGCAGGTCGGTGATCAGGCTCTCGCGTGCCTCGTCCGGGCTGCCGTCGGCCTGGATCTTCTGGAATTTGGTCAGTGCCGCCAGGAACTTGGTCTTCTGCTCGCGCACCTCGCCGACGACGGCCTTTTCGTTGTCGTCGGAGGACGCCGCGTCGAGGCTCGTCAACTGCTTCTCGGCTTCGTCGACCGCGCCGGTGATGGCTGTCTTCTGCCTCTTGATGGCGCCTGCGGTGTCCAGCAGCAGCAGGTCGCGCACCGCGCGCGAAATGATGTTGACCTGGTTCTCCAGGGCATTGGCCGCGGCGATCTTGACGAGGCTGGAGTTGGCGGTGCGGTCCAGGTCATTGGCCAGGCGCTTGGCGTTGGAGGCGCCGTAGATGCCGATGCCCACCAGCAGCAAGATCAGCAAGCCGAAGCTTGCGGCCAGGCGCTGGCCGATGCGCAGTTGCGTCAGGAAGTTCATGCGGTTGTGGTCCTTGTCCGGTGGTATGCGGGTATCGGCGGGTCGGCTTGCGTCTTGAGACGTCATTCATCAGGGCAGGCTTTGCAGGTCCTACCCCGGGGCAGGCCGGAGTGTGGCGCGCATGCCGGTGGTTTCACGCCTTGACACAAACGGGTCGCGTGAAGTGGTTCACGTGACCCCCCTGCACTTGCGGGCTTGTGGCGACAGCTAATTCGCCGCCGCGGCTCGACGCAGTCGCAGCACCTCGACGCCATCGACTTCGCCCGCGCGGTTGCCGAACGATTCGCGCAGGTGGCTGGCGAGCGCCGCCAGGTCGTCGGCGCCGAGCACACCCGCGAAGGGCGGCATGCCATAGGGCCGCGGATGTCCCGGCGTGGCGGGCGCAAAGCCGCCGCGCTCGATGAGGCGGATCAGGTTGGCCGCGCTGGCCTGCGTGACGAGGCGGCTGCCGGCCAGTGCCGGGTAGGCGAGCGTGCCGCTCTCGTCGCGCCGGCCCTCGCCCTGCGCGCCGTGGCAGGCCGCGCAGTGCTCACGGTAACGGCTCGCGCCGCGTTCAATCCGGCGCGCATCGGGCCTGGCCGGTTCGGGTCGCTTGACCGAAATTTCGGGCAGGGCACGCAGATAAGTGCTCATCGCGGCCAGGTCGGCGTCGTTCAGGGCCGCGGTGCTGCCCAGGATGACCTCGGCCATCGGCCCCTGGGCCGTGTGACCCGCGGCGTGGCCGTCGCGCAGCCAGCGCTGCAGCGTCTCGGTCGGCCAGCGCTGCACACCGGCCTCGGCCGGGTCGAGCAGGGACGGCGCCACCCAGCCC
>NZ_JBQVNP010000070.1:0-27012 GCF_052436255.1 Roseateles sp.
CGCCAGCTCGTCGGGCCGCAGCGGCCGGCGCGCCGGCAAAGCCTAGGCGCCCAACACGCGGGCCATGGCCTGCGCCAGCTCGCCGCGGCTGTAGGGCTTGGGCAGCAGCTCCCAGCTCGGCGGCGAGTCGCGGTCGGCGTCGAGCAGCTCGGCCGAGAAGCCCGACATCAGCAGCACGGCCAGGCCCGGCTGGCGGGCCTGGGCCCGCCGCGCCAGTTCGGTGCCGCGCATGCCCGCGCCCAGCGCGATGTCGGTCAGCAGCAGGTCGAAGCGGGCGTCTTGCCCCAGCAGCAGCAGGGCCTGCTCGGCCGTGTGGCTGGCGGTGACCTGGCAGCCCAGCGTGTCCAGGAACTGACGTGCGACGGCGCGCACCTCGGCGTCGTCCTCCACCAGCAGCACCTTCAGGCCTGCCGGGATCACCGCGGCATCGTGCGCTGCTTCCGCGCCGCCCACCGGCGGGTCCCACGGGCGCGGCAGGTACAGGGAGATGGTCGTGCCCTCGCCGGGTGTCGATTCGATGGCCACCGCACCACGCGACTGCTTGGCAAAGCCGTAGACGGTGCTCAGCCCCAACCCCGTGCCGCGACCGGCCTGCTTGGTCGTGAAGAAGGGTTCGAACGCGCGCTCCCGGACTTCCTCGGGCATGCCGGTGCCGGTGTCGGCAATGGCGATGCGCACGAAGCGCTCGTCCTGGGCGCTGGCGTCGTCGATCTCGCGCCGGACCTCGGCCGGCAGCGTGCCCGCCAGGCCGGCGGTGAAGCGCAGCGTGCCGCCCTCGGGCATCGCAACGCGCGAGTTGATGGCGATGTTCAGCAGCGCCGCCTCGAGCTGGCCGGGGTCGGCCAGCGCCGCCGGGCAGTCCTCGGGCAGGTCGACGCTGATCTCGATGCGCTGGTCCAGCGTGCGGCGCAGCATGTCCGACAGCGACTGCAGCAGCGCCCCGACGTCGACCGCGGTCGGCTGCAGCACCTGGCGCCGCGAGAAGGCCAGCAGCTTGCCCGTCAGCTCCGCACCGCGGCGAGAGGCCCGGGTCGCGGCGCTGACCAACTGCTGGGCGAACTCGGCGTCCGCCAGCGCCGGCAGCTCCTCCAGCACCTGCAGGTTGCCCTGGATGACGGTCAGCAGGTTGTTGAAGTCGTGAGCGATGCCGCCGGTCAGCTGGCCCACGCTTTCCAGGCGCTGGGCATGGTTGAGCGCCTCCTCGCTCTGGGCGCGCTGCAGGCAGGTGGCCAGCAGGTTGGCCATCGATTCGAGGAAGCGCGTCTCGTCCTGGCTGAACTGCCGTGGGCTGCGCGATTGCACCGACAGCACGCCGACCATGCGGCCGCGGTCGGACAGCGGCACGGCCAGCAAGCTGGCGACGCCGGCATCGAGATAGACCTGCGGCACCTCGAAGCGACTCTCCTGGCCGAGGTCGTCGACAACGACCGGGCGGGCGGCCGCCAGTACATGGCCGGCCGGCGTGTCCGGGCGATTGGCCATGCGCGTGCCGACGGTCGTGCCGGCCATCTCACCGAAAGCGCCGACGACCTTGAACGCCAGCCGGTCGGCTTCCAGCAGCAGCACGCTGGCGGCGTCGACTTCGAGCGCCTGGGCCGCGATGGCCGGGCCCTGCATCAGCAGGTGCTGAGGGTCGCGCTCATCGACGGCGAAGCGGCCCAGCTGCGCCAGGTGCTCGCTGTGCCGTGCGCGTTGCAGCGCCTGCTTGACGCGCGGGTAAGCGCCGATGTCGCGGATGGCCGCCACGACAAACGGCAGGCCGTGGTTCAGCAGCGGGCTCAGCGCGATCTCGACCATCACCTCGCTGCCGTCGCGCCGCTTGGCGACAAGCTCCATCTGCGTGCCCATCGGCCGCGAGCGAGGCGCGCCGCCGTAGGCCTGCCGATAGGCGGCATGGCGTGGGCGGATGCTGTCGGGCACCAACTCGTCCACGCCCAGGCTCATCAGCTCGTCGATGGAATAGCCCAGCAGCTTGGTCGCGGCCGGGTTGGCCAGCACGATTTGGCCCTCGGCGTCCACCAGCAGGAGTGCGTCCGGGTAGGCGGAGAACAGTGAGCGGTAGACCTTCAGGTCGTCGACGGCGCGCGGCGGTTCGGTGGGGGATGACGTCATCAGGATGCCACCTTGGCCGCAGTGACCGGCGGGATGAAGATGTAGCCGGCGCCGCGCACCGACTTGATGATCTGCGGGTTCTCGGCGTTGGCCTCCAGCTTCTTGCGCAGGCGACCGATCTGCACGTCGATCGTGCGGTCGAAGGGTGCCGCCTCGCGGCCGCGCGTGTGCTCCAGCAGGAAGTCGCGCGACAGCACGCGCCCTGGGTGCTGGGCCAGCGTGGCCAGCAGCTCGAACTCGCCCGTGGTCAGCCTGACCTCGCCGCCGTGCGGGGCGTCGAGGCGGCGCGCGGCGAGGTCGAGGTGCCAACCAAGAAAACTCAGGGTGGGATTGACGGCAGCCGCCGCCGCAGCTGCTGTTGCAGGGGGCGGCACCGCCGCCGTGGCGGTGCGCCGCAGGACGGCCTTGACGCGTGCGACCAGCTCGCGCAGGTCGAAGGGCTTGGTGACGTAGTCGTCGGCCCCCACCTCCAGCCCCACCACCTTGTCGATGGCGTCGCCGCGGCCCGTGATGATGACCAGGCCGCACTGCCAGTGCTCACGCAGTTGCCTGGCAATCGCAAGACCGTCCTCGCCCGGCAGGCCCAGGTCGAGCAGCACCAGCGCCGGCCGGTCGTCGCTGGCCATCAGCGCCATCAAGGCGCGGCCCGAGTGGAGCTGGGTGGTCCGAAAGCCATGGCCTGCGAAGTAGTGGGCCAGCAGCTCGGTGATGGCCGTCTCGTCGTCGACGACCGCAATGTGCTGATGCATCGTGGGGGCGGCTGAGCCAAGTTTTGCAGCGTTGGAAGGATTCTCACACCGTATCCCGAACGCTCTGGCCGGCCTGAGTGTTCCCTCGGATTGCCGCGTCGTTTGACGGGGATCAAGCGGCCGCAGCCTTCGGCTTTCTAGGATGAATGCATTGCTGCACGTACTTGGATCGCCATGAGCTCGAACGCCGACGAAAAGAAGCTGGACCTGCGAGG
This sequence comes from Roseateles sp., assembly GCF_052436255.1. GTDB lineage: Bacteria > Pseudomonadota > Gammaproteobacteria > Burkholderiales > Burkholderiaceae_C > Pelomonas. Next base: position 3,077 of record NZ_JBQVNP010000070.1, read on the forward strand.
CTTGTCGGCGCATGAATGGCATCCTGGTTTGAGCAGCGCGTGTCGCCGCCTCGACACTTTCGAATCCATGGAGGTCATCGTCGATCAGGACGCCGAGCCGCTGTGCGAGCGACTGGGTCTTGAGCAGCCCGGCGGGTTTGCCTGGGAGGTTCTCCATGGCGGCCCGGACAACTGGCGCGTGCGCATCACCAAGCTCGCCGAGAGCCAAGGCCTTGGGCGGTGCTGCGGCTCGTGCGGTGGGAACTGACGCCGTCCATGAGGCCCACCACTTGCGCCGGCCGGCCGCGGCATCGATTCGACCCCTTCTGGCGCCATGAAGCGCGGCAGGTTGACTCAAGAGCGTGCCGGCCAAGCCATGACATGCGCGGAACTGGCGCGCGATGCGGGGAGACCCGCCCCTGCAGGCCGAGTGCCTGCGCTGCTCTGTCAACGATGTACACAACATGACCCCCTTGCTCAGAATTGACGAGCCGTTGCGGCCGGCACCCAGGGGCTTTGCGTTGTTCGCGCTCGGCTTCCGGCCGTTCTACCTCCTGGCCAGCGTGTTTGCGGCACTGTCTGTACCGCTATGGACGCTGCAGTACGCCGGCCTGCTCGGCGTGCCCTACCTGGCCGGCCCGATCTGGCATGCCCACGAGATGCTGTTCGGCTTCACGCTGGCCGTCATCGTCGGCTTCCTGTTCACGGCGGGCCGCAACTGGACCAACCTGCCCACGCCCACCGGCGGCAAGCTTGCCGCGCTGGCGGCGCTGTGGCTGGCCGCGCGGGTGCTGGTACTGACGCCCTATGCGCTGGCCGCTGCCGTCGCCAACGTGGCCTTTCCGCTGGCCGCGGCCGTCGCCCTGGGCGTGCCGTTCGTGAAGGCAGGCAACCGGCGCAACTACTTCTTCGTCGGCCTGCTCGCCCTGCTGTCGCTGGCCGCGGGCTGCGTGCACCTGGCCCAGTTCGGCGTCGTCGCGGTGCCAGGCTGGCTCGGCATCCAGGTCGGGCTGGACGTGGTGCTCTTCATCCTGGTGGTCATGGGCGGGCGGGTCATCCCGATGTTCACGAACAACGGCGTGCCCGGTGCAGGCGCGGCACGCAGCGCCTGGGTCGAGCAGGTCGCGCTCGGCAGCGTGGTGGTGCTGCTGGCCGCCGATGCGTTTGAACTGCAGGGCCTGCCGCTGGCCGCCATCGCCCTGGCTGCGTGCGCGGCGCATGCCTGGCGCTGGGCGCTGTGGCGGCCGTGGCGCACGCTGCGCGTACCCATCGTGTGGGTGCTGCACCTGGCCTACCTGTGGATACCTGTGTACCTGCTGCTGCGTGGCTTGGCCGAACTCGGCTGGCTGATGCCGTCGCTGGCCACGCATGCACTGACCGTGGGCGCCGTGGGCGGGCTGGTCATCGGCATGATGACCCGAACGGCGCGGGGGCACACCGGCCGGCCCCTGAAGGCCGACCGCTACGAGGTCGCCTGCTACCTGCTGGTCGCGTCCGCGGCAGCCGTGCGCGTGGTCCTGCCCCTGGTCGCACCGGCCCAACTCATCCACGCGGCGCTGGCCTCGGCGCTGCTGTGGTCGGCGGGCTTCGGCCTGTACGCGGTGCGCTACTGGCCCGTGCTGTCGCGGCCGCGCCTCGACGGCCGCCCCGGCTGATTGCAAGCAAACGCATGAAACTGCCCGACTACTTCGACGAGGTCCCGCGGCTGCGCGTGCAGGATCCACTGGCCCGCGCTTTGGGCTGTGCGGAGGATGGCGTCTTCGACTACGGCTTCGACGATGCCGTGAAGCTGACCGGCCATTCCTGCATGGCTGTCGCCTCGGCCTACTGGCTCACCTGGCTGGCGCTGGAGCAGCTCTACCCGGACGGCCTGCCGCAGCGCGGCGGCATCAAGGTGGAGTTCCGCGACGATGCGCGTTCGGGCGGCACCGGCGTCGTGGCCACCGTGGTGCAGATGCTCACCGGCGCCGCGGGCAGCTCCGGCTTCAAGGGCCTGGGAGGGCGCTTCAGCCGCGCGGGCCTGATCCGCAACAAGCCTGAGCTGCTGCTGGCGCTGCGCTTCACCCGGCTCGATACCCACGCCGCGGTGGACGTGGGCGTGGACACGTCCACGCTGCCCGGGCAGCCCGAACTGGACGGCCTCATCGCGCTGCTGTCGTCCGGCAAGGCGACGCCGCAGCAGGAGCAGACCTTCAGCGAGCTGTGGCAGGCCCGTGTGCGCACACTGCTGCTGGAGCGTGGCCGCGACGCGAGCGTCTTCCTGGTCCGGCCTGTGGTGCGATCACGCGGCGCGGGCGCCACGCCGGTGGCCGCAGCGGCAGTGGCAGAGGCGCTCGGGTGAGCAAGAGGTTCCCGATCCGGCCGGCCAACCCGGGTCGCATCTGCTGGGGCTGCGACCGCTATTGCCCGGCCGACTCGCTGCAATGCGGCAACGGCGCAGTCGCCACGCCTCATCCGAGCGAACTCTTCGGCGACGACTGGATGAGCTGGGGCCTGGACGCTCCAGACACCGAGCCGCCAAGCGCGCCCGCAACGGCAGCCGCGTAGATCGCCCGAAAGCTTGCGCGGCGTCAAGCTCGCATGAATGCGGGCTGTCCAGAATGCGCCGCATGTTCAAGGGCTGGAATCGCGCGCGTCTTGCCACCAAGGTCAGCATCCTGGGAAGTGCCTTGCTGTGCATTGCGCTGGCCTCCATCGGCCTGACGCTGTGGATAGGCTGGCAGCTCGAGGGCGGCGCAGCGGCCGTCAACGAGGCGGGGCGGCTGCGCATGCAGACCTGGCGCCTGGCCCACCAAGGCGCCGCGAACGCGCATGAATCGCTGGGGCCGCTCGCGCAGGCCTACGACGCGTCGCTGCGGCTGTTGCTGGACGGCGACCCGGCGCGGCCCCTGTTCCTGCCTCGCGACGAGCAAACCCTGAAGGCCTACCGCAGCGTGAGCGAGGGCTGGCAGCAGCTCCAGTCCACCGCCGCCCCGCCAGCGCCCACCGGCGCACAGGCCGAGTTGCAGGTGCGGCGCGTCGACGTCCTCGTCGACGCCATCGAGGCGCGCATGGCGGCTTGGAGCGCACTGCTGTCGAGCGTGCAACTGGCGCTCGTCGGGCTGGCCATCGTCGCGGCCATGATCTTCCTGTACGCCTCGCACCTGGTCGTCTTCGCGCCGGTGGACCGCCTGCGCCGTGGCCTGCAGGCGCTGGAGCAAGGCACGCTGGGCGCTCGCGTCGCCGAGGTTTCGCAGGACGAGTTCGGCGACATGGCGCGCGGTTTCAACCGCATGGCGCAGCGCCTTGAAGCCGTCTACCAAGGCATGGCCGATGAAGTGCGTGCCAAGACGGTCGACCTGCGCCTGGAGCAGCAGCGCCTGGCCACGTTGTACGAGGCCACCTCCTTTGCCGCAGCTGCCTCCTCGCCGCGTGAGCTGGCGGTGGGGTTCGCCGAGCGCATGCGCCGCGCGGCCGGTGCCGACGCCGTGGCGCTGCGCTGGTTCGACCCGAGCGAGCAGCGCATGGTGCTGCTGGCAGCGCAGGGCCTGCCGCCCGCCATGGCCGAGGCCGAACGCTGCCTGGCGCCCGGGGCCTGCCATTGCGGCAGCCCCGCGCTGCAGGCGCGGGTCATCCCGATCACGCATGACCGTGGCCAGGGATCGCACTGCGCCAAGGCCGGCTTCATCGCCGTGACGGCGGTGGCGCTGACCGTGCAGGGCCGCGTGATGGGCGAGGTGGACCTGCTGTTCCGTGAGCTGCCACAGCCGACCCAGGCCGACCGCGAACTGCTGGACAGCCTGGCGAGTCACCTCGCCAGCGCCATGGATGGCCTGCGCATCGAGGCCCTGCAGCGCGAGGCGGCGGTGGCCGAGGAGCGCGGCATGCTGGCCCGCGAGCTGCACGATTCCATCGCGCAGAGCCTGGCCTTCATGAAGATCCAGCTGCAACTGCTCCAGAACGCCCGCCAGGGCGGCAAGGCCGACGCGGCCGATCGGCTCGTCGACGAGCTGGCGCTGGGCATCAAGGAATGCACGGCCGACGTGCGTGCCCTGCTGATGCACTTCCGCACCCGCACCGACGGCGAGGACCTGCTGCCTGCGCTGCAGCAGACGCTGCAGAAGTTCCGGCTGCAAAGCGGCCTGCAGGTCGAGCTGGAGGTCGACGGCCACGCCGCACCGCTGCCGGCCGACGTGCAGGTGCAGCTGCTGCATGTCGTGCAGGAGGCCCTGGCCAATGTGCGCAAGCACGCGCAGGCGCACCGGGTGCAGGTGCGGCTGGCCCACCAGCCGCACTGGCAGATCGACGTCCGCGACGATGGCCGCGGCTTCGACCCCGCCGTCGACGTGCCTGACGACAGCCATGTCGGCCTGCGCATCATGCGCGAGCGTGCGGCCAAGGTGGGCGCCGCCGTGGCGCTTGAATCCCGACCCGGGGCCGGCACGCTGGTGCGCATTTCCCTTCCCGAATCCGAGGCCCTGAGTGCATGACTGAGCCACCCATCCGAGTCCTCGTCGTCGACGACCACACCCTGTTCAGGCGCGGGCTGATCGCGCTGCTGGCCACGCAGTCGCAGCTGCAGGTCGTGGGCGAGGCGGGCGACGCCGGCACGGCCGAGCGCCTGGCCGCCGAGCTGAAGCCCCAGGTCATCCTGCTCGACAACCACCTGCCCGGTGTCACGGGCGTGCAGGCCTTGCCCGCGCTCAAGGCGGCCGCGCCCGGTGCGCAGGTGCTGATGCTGACGATGAGCGAGGCCGAGGCCGACCTGGGCGCCGCGCTGCGCGCCGGTGCCTGTGGCTATCTGCTCAAGACGGCGGACAACCATGAGCTGACCCAGGCCATCGAGCGCGCCGCACGCGGCGTGTCCAGCTTCAGCCCCGAGATGGCTGGCAAGCTGGCCACCGCCTTCCGCCACGACGCGGCGTTAGCGTCGACGGCCGCCGCTGCACCGCCCGACCCGCTGGGCACGCTGTCCCCGCGCGAGCGCGAGATCGTGGACCTGATCGCCTGCGGCGACTCCAACAAGCAGATCGCCCGGGTGCTCGGCATCGCCGAGACGACGGTCAAGATCCATGTGCAGCATCTGCTGCGCAAGCTCGACCTGGACTCGCGGGTGCAGGCGGCGGTGTTGGTGACGCAGCAGCGGGGGTAGCCAAACCGCACCGCGACGGGTTGGATTGCGCCAGACGCGGGGCATGCAACGCTGCCGCCGCACCGCAGCCGCCGCTGTCAGCTCACGCCCCCTGCGAGGCGCGTGGGTCATCAACCGGGTCGTGCCTGATCGGGACGGCTGTAGTCGCAAACACCCTGCGGGAAGATTTGCTTGAGCTGTGCCACCTCGGCGGCATTGGGCTGCCAGGGGGCGTAGGTGCCATCGGTCACGGCCTGGTCGACGGGCTTGCGCGCGCAGGCATAGATGCCTCCTTCGATCGGCGCACCGGCGGCCGTGCGCGAGGTGCCGTAAAGCGGGAAGGCCTGTGTGCAGGCGCCTGGCGCGCGGCTGTCCAGGATGCCGTCCCAGACGCCGGCGCCCATTTGCATCAGCGCGCCGGTGGCGTCGAAGCAGGCGTCCACCGCCATCGGCGGCTTGTTCGCTGCAATGCCGGCCTGGGGGTTGGCGCGCAGGTTCATCAGCCACTGGTCCATCACCGACAGTGCGTCCAGGGTCTGGCTTGCGCGTGGCGTACCGGCGGGCGGGTTGGTGTAGGTCTCGGTGAACCAGACCACCAGGTTGTCGCTGTGGCCCATGCGCTGTGCCACACGCTTGCGCACCGCGAAGCTCTGGTGCGCGTTGTGCATGTCGAGTTCGCGCTCCATGTACTGGCGGTGGTCAATCGCCGGCACGTCCAGGCGGCCGCCAAAGACATGGCCACTGGTGTAGGCGGCGCGCATCGCGTTCGGATCGCCGGCCGTGCGTGGCGCCGGCAAGCCCGGGCCGGGGCTGAGATTCATGTTCTTGCTGCTCCAGGGGTCGAAGTAGCCCGGGATCGTCAAGGCCTTGTTGACCTCGGCTGCACTGGTGCCGAAGAACGGGAAGGTCTCTTGCACCATCTGGCTCGGATGCTTCCAGCCGCCGATGTTCCAGTTCAGGTGCAGGAATTCGGACGGCGTGATCTTGCCTTCCTTCAGCGAGCGCAGGCCGTACATCACACCGACGTTGTCCCAGGTTGTGCGGGCAGCGCCCGTCGCGTCGACGCCATAGACGTTGCGCAGGTCGTCGTAGTGCGTCCAGCGGATGGCGGCGATCGCGCTTTGCGGCTCGTAAAACTGCGAATTGGCGGCTTGGCCGAAAAGCGGGTTCATCGACAGTGGCGTCAGCCCCCGCCAGGCCGGGATGCACTCCGTGCTGCCAGGGGCCGTGCTGTAGCCCAGCGCCGGCTTGAGCGCGGCGAAGGGGTCGTTGACCCGTGCGAAGCCTTGCTCGGCGTTGAAGCCGACCAGCCAGGTGCGGTTCTTCGTGCTGCGCCACTTCGCATTGCTGCGGTCGCTGGCGTCCATGTAGTACTCGAGCAGCTCGCAGTCACCGACATGGATGGTCTGCGTCACCATGTCGGGGTAGCTCTGCACCGGCAGCAGGCCGTCGAGCACGCCCGGGTGGTTCTGCGCGATCAGGTACTGCTGGATCGCGCCGCCACTGCCGCCCAGCCCGACGGTGTACAGCGGCACGCCGTAGCGCTCGATGAAACGCTCCTTGGTCATCATCGCGGTCTCGCCGGCGATGTTCATGTTGTAGTGGGTGCCGGTGTTGTTGCCGCTGCTGTGCACGATGGCCATGCCGCGCGCCAGGACGTCCGGGTTGAGAGAACCGCCGTGCACCGAGCCCTGGCTGTGGCCGATGGCGACGCCACCCTGGAACCAATACAGCAGCTTGCCGTTCCAGCGGCTGGTGTCGTCCTGCTTGGCGCTGTCGGCCGCCGGAGCCGGCGACAACATCGCGATGCTGTAGAGGAAGCGGTTGATGGAGCCCACTTCGCGGCGCACGATGAAGTCCACGGTGCGTCCGTCGGCCAGCGTGACCGAGCCCATGTCGGCCGGACGGCTGCCATCGGCTGGCATCGCCACCAGGCCGCCACCCGTGTTGCGGCGGTACAGATAGGTCACGAAGGTGTCGATCGAGCAGTCACGGCTGTAGCCGATCAGCTGCCCGGCGGCATCGGTGACGCGGTAGCCCGGCGCTGTGGCGCTGTCGACCTTGGGCTGGCGCGCGACGCCACCCTGGTTGGTCGTGCAGACAAAGGGTGTTTGCTGCGGCCCGGTGAACATCGGCCCCGTGACGGGATAGTTGGTCAGCGCCAGCGAGTCGCGCACATTGCCGTTGCGATGCTTGACTTCCAGCTGGTTGGTGCCCACGACCAGGCCGGTGACCAGGCCTTCCAGCCCATCGGCGACCTCCTTCATGGCCACCGCATGCGGGCGGCCATTGAGCAGGAACACCAGCTTGTCGCGCTGGCCTGGCGCGGCGCGCACATGGATGCGGGCATCGCCGCCCGAAACCCATTGCGGCGCACTCGACAGCACGCTGAGCTTGACCGTCATCGCCGAATTCGCGTGTTCATCGGCAGGTTTGGCAACCACGGGGGCGCCAAGCGGAAACAGCAAGGCTGCCAAGGCAGCGGTCGACGACCAACGCAGGCTTTTCATCGTCTTGTCTCCAGTGCGGACCTCTGGTTGGCCCATGGGGGAAACGCCGGAGCAATGACCTTGGGCTGCAGGCCATGTTGCCTCACCCAGGTCCACCCTAGCCACTGAGACGGTAGAACACTGGCGTGCGAACTGCTACAGGGTTTGCGCAGGGGCATCGGGGCCCTGCGACCTGGCAACGGCACGCGCCCGGAATAGAACCAGGCCGGGTTTCGAGGCGGCTTGCTGGCGGGTCCGGTGTCCAGCGCAGGCCCGAATGCTGGCGCGTGCTGCCGCCGAAGTAGTTCTTTAGAACGAGGCCGCCCCGCCCGTCGTCCTCCCAGCGAGCGGTGCCCCGCTGACCCTCTGGTGAATGGGCAGCCCGCGGCGCACGCGTGACAGTGACCCCATCGTCACTGAGGAGGAACGCGCATGACCGCAGCCCCCATCGACCGCAGGGCCTGGTCGGTGCTGATCGTCAGCACCCTGGCCTTCACCGTCTGCTTCATGGTCTGGATGATGTTCGGCGTCATCGGCATCCCGATCAAGAAGCAGCTTGGGCTGAACGCCACCGAGTTCGGCCTGCTGACCGCCATGCCGGTGCTGACCGGCTCGCTGATCCGCGTGCCGCTGGGCATCTGGACGGACCGTTATGGCGGCCGCATCGTCATGACCCTGCTGATGCTGGCCACCGTGCCGGCCATCTGGCTGATGTCCTATGCCACGGCCTATTGGCATTTCCTTGTCATCGGCCTGTTCGTCGGCTTGGCAGGCGGCTCGTTCTCGGTCGGCACGCCTTACGTGGCGCGCTGGTTTCCCAAGGCACGCCAGGGCATGGCGATGGGCGTCTACGGCGCGGGCAACTCGGGCTCGGCGGTCAACAAGTTCATCGCGCCCGTGCTGCTGGTCGGCTTCGGCTGGACCATGGTGCCGCAGGTCTATGCGGCCATCATGGCCGGCACCGTGCTGCTGTTCTGGTTCTTCAGCCACAGCAAGCCCGAGCACCTGGTGCCTAGCCATGTGAAGTTCAGCGACCAGCTCAAGCTGCTCAAGGACCCCCGCGTGCTGAAGTACTGCCAGTACTACAGCATCGTCTTCGGCGGCTATGTGGCGCTGGCGCTGTGGATGGTGCAGTACTACGTCGGCGAGTACGGGCTGGACATCCGCGTGGCCGCGCTGCTGGCCGCCTGCTTCTCGCTGCCGGGCGGCGTGCTGCGCGCGGTCGGCGGGGTGCTGTCGGACAAGTACGGCGCCCACAAGGTGACCTGGTGGGTCATGTGGGTGAGCTGGATCTGCCTGTTCCTGCTCAGCTATCCGCAGACCGAGTTCACCGTCGCCACCATCGAGGGCCCCAGGACCTTCTTCATCGGCCTGAACGTCTACAGCTTCACCATCATCATGGCCGTGCTGGGTGTGGCCTGGGCCTTCGGCAAGGCCTCGGTCTTCAAGTACATCAGCGACGACTACCCCACCAACATCGGCGCCATCAGCGGCATCGTCGGCCTGGCCGGCGGCCTCGGCGGCTTCGTGCTGCCCATCCTGTTCGGCGCGCTGCTGGACCTCACCGGCATCCGCTCCAGCGCCTTCATGTTGATGTACGGCGTGGTCTGGGTCTCGCTGATCTGGATGTACTGGACCGAGGTGCGCAAGACCGAGGTGATGGGCCAGAACGCGCCGGCCTCGCCCCTGAGCCGCTCATTCAAGACCTGAATCGATTTCCTTTAGGAGTCACGCATGAACACGACCCTTGTGGGCAGTGCACCGCGCGCACAGAGCGCGGCCGACATCACCGACTGGCGTCCCGAAGACGACGCCTTCTGGAACAGCCGGGGCAAGGCGATCGCCTATCGCAACCTCTGGATCTCCATCCCCAACCTGCTGTGCGCCTTTGCCGTGTGGCTGATGTGGGGAATCATCACGGTGCAGATGATCAACCTGGGCTTCCCGTTCAGGCCTGACGAGTTGTTCACGCTGACCGCCATCGCCGGCCTGATGGGTGCCACCTTCCGCATCCCGGCGTCCTTCTTCATCCGGCTGGCCGGCGGCCGCAACACGGTCTTCCTGACCAGCGCGCTGCTGATCATCCCGGCGGTCTGGACCGGCGTCGCGCTGCAGGACAAGAGCACGCCGCTGTGGGTGTTCCAGGCCTGCGCCTTCCTCTCCGGCATCGGCGGCGGCAACTTCTCCGCGTCGATGAGCAACATCAACACCTTCTTCCCGAAGCGCCAGCAGGGCCTGGCCCTGGGCCTGAACGCAGGCCTGGGCAACTTCGGTGTCACGACCATGCAGATCGTGATCCCGCTGGTGATGACTGCCGGCGTGTTCGGCGCCTATGGCGGCGAGGCCATGACGCTGCTGAAGGACTCGGGCTGGATCCTGGGCAAGATCAAGGCCGGCACGCCGACCTTCATCCAGAACGCCGGCTTCGTCTGGGCTGCCGTGCTGGTGCCGCTGGTCGCGCTGGCCTGGTTCGGCATGAACAACCTGCTGACCATCTCGCCCACCTACGGCGGCACGCTCAAGGCCTTCGCCAAGATCCTCTACCTGTGGGCCATCGCCAGCCTGGTTGGCATCGTCGGCCTGTATTTCTACCTGCCCGCACCGACGGGCCTGGGCCTGTTGAACATGTGGGTGGCGCTGCCGCTCATCATCGTGGCCTGCGTGCTGCTGATGAAGCTCGGCGCCTTCGGCGAGATGAAGGGCAACATCAATGCGCAATTCCAGATCTTCAGGAACAAGCACACCTGGTCGATGACGGCGCTGTACATCGTCACCTTCGGCAGCTTCATCGGCTTCTCGATGGCCCTGCCGCTGTCGATCACGGTGATCTTCGGCTTCCAGCACATCCCTGACGCGGCCGGCGTGATGACCCACACGCTCAAGAACCCGAACGCGCCGTCTGCACTGACCTATGCCTGGATCGGCCCCTTCGTCGGCGCGCTGATCCGCCCGCTGGGCGGCTGGATCTCCGACAAGGTCGGCGGCTCCATCGTCACGCAGTGGATCTCGGCCGTGATGGTGGTGGCGTCCGCCGCCGTGGGCTATGTGATGCTGCAGGCCTATGGCTCGGCCACGCCCGAGCAGTACTTCATGCCGTTCATGCTGCTGTTCATCTTGCTGTTCGCAGCCAGCGGCATCGGCAACGGCTCCACCTTCCGCACCGTCGGCGTGATCTTTGATCGCCTGCAGGCCGGCCCGGTGCTGGGCTGGACCGCCGCCGTGGGTGCCTACGGCAGCTTCATCGCCCCCGTGGTGATCGGCCAGCAGATCAAGGCCGGCACGCCGCAGTTCGCGTTCTACGGCTTTGCGGCCTTCTATGCGGTGTGCCTGGTGTTGAACTGGTGGTTCTATCTGCGCAGTGGGGCAGAGATCAAGAACCCCTGAGGTTCCGTCGCCCCTTGTTCAATCGCGCCCAACTGGGCGCGATCTCATTTGCGAATGCGGGGTGGGGGCAGGACCATGGGCGCGCGCAGCAGGCCTGGCGCCGCCTGCGGCCAAACCCGCTGTAGCCCCTCCTCCGAAAGAACGATGCCCACCGCTCCGGGCCTCCTCCTTCCGCGCCGCCCTAACCCAACCAGTGATGGATGGGCAGGCAGGCCCCCAGCCGGGAGCATGAGCACCGTGTACAAGACCCTCGCCCACCCGCTGCCCTGGAATCCGGAAGACCCGGATTTCTGGACCGGCCATGGCCGGGCGGTGGCGCTGCGCAACCTGGGGCTCGTGACCCCCGCGCTGGCGCTGTCGTTCGCGGTGTGGATGCTGTGGTCGGTGCTCGTCGTGCACCTGCCGGCGGCGGGCTTTCGCTACACCACCAACCAGCTGTTCTGGCTAAGCGCGCTGCCGGCCCTGTGCGGCGCCACGCTGCGCATCGTCTACGGCTTCGCCGTCTCCTGGGTCGGCGGGCGGCGCTGGACGGCCCTGTCCACGGCCAGCCTGCTGCTGCCGGCCGGCGGCATCGCCCTGGCCGTGCAGGACCCCGCCACGCCCTACGAGTGGATGGTGGTGCTGGCCCTGCTGTGCGGCCTGGGCGGCGCCAACTTCGCCAGCGGCATGGCCCACATCAGCGCCTGCTTCCCGGCGCGCGAGCAGGGCAGGGCGCTGGGCCTGGGTGCCGGCTTTGCCCACCTCGGCGTGGGCCTCGTGCAATGGGCCGTGCCGGTGGTCATCGGCCTGGACCTGTTCGGCCTGCCGGCCCAGGGCGACGGCCTGTGGCTTGCCAATGCCGGCCTGGTCTGGCTGCCGCTGATTGTGCTTGGCAGTCTGGCAGCCTGGTTCGGCATGGACGACCTGCCGTCTGCCGGCGTCGGCATGGCCGAGCAGGCCCAGCTCTTCGCCCATCGCCACAGCTGGCTGATGAGCTGGCTCTACCTGGGCAGCTTTGGCAGCTTCATCGGCTTTGCGGCGGCCGGCCCGCTGCTGCTGCGCAGCCAGTTCCCCGAGCTGGGGGCTGCGCAGCAGCTGGTCTGGCTGGGGCCGCTGCTCGGCGCACTGGCCCGGCCCCTGGGTGGCTGGCTGGCCGACGGCATGGGCGGCGCGCGCGTCAGCCTGGCCTGCTTCGGCGGCCTGGCGCTCGGTGTCGCAGGCCTGCTCGCCGGTCTTGGCAACGAGGGCGGGGCACCGCTGTTCGCCGCGAGCTTCGTGCTGATCTTCATCGCGGCGGGACTGGCCAACGGCAGCACCTTCCGCATGGTGCCGCTGGGCTTTCTGCGCGAAGCCCGGCAAGGCCGCGGGTCGGTCCCGGAGGCACAGGCCCAGGGCGCGGCCGCACTGGGCCTGTGCTCGGCCGTCGGTGCCTTCGGCGGCTTCTTCATTCCCAAGAGTTTTGGCAGCGCCATCTCGCTGTCGGGCGGCCCCGCAGCCGCGCTGTATTGCTTCCTGGCGTTCTATCTGAGCTGCATGGCCATCTGCTGGTGGTTCTACGGCCGGCGCGACGCCCCCCTGTTCTGTTAACGGAGAAATCGATGTCCCATTTCCTGGATCGACTGACCGCCTTCCAGCTGCCCAAGGAGGTGTTCGCCGGCGGCCACGGCGTCACCACCGGCGAGGACCGCACCTGGGAAGACGCCTACCGCAACCGCTGGGCGCATGACAAGGTCGTGCGCAGCACGCATGGCGTGAACTGCACCGGTTCCTGCTCGTGGAAGATCTACGTCAAGGGTGGCATCGTCACCTGGGAGACCCAGCAGACCGACTACCCGCGCACCCGCGCCGACCTGCCCAACCACGAGCCGCGCGGCTGCGCGCGGGGTGCCAGCTACAGCTGGTATCTCTACAGCGCCAACCGCGTCAAGTACCCCATGGTGCGCGGCCGGCTGCTCAGGCGCTGGCGTGAGGCCAAGGCGGTTGCCAGGTCGCCGGTCGATGCCTGGGCGCTGATCCAGGCCGACGCGGCCGCGCGGCGCGACTACCAGCAGGTGCGCGGCATGGGCGGCTTCGTGCGCTCGACCTGGGACGAGGTCAACGAGCTGATCGCCGCGGCCAATGTCTACACCATCAAGCAGCACGGCCCGGACCGCGTCATCGGCTTCTCGCCCATCCCTGCCATGTCGATGGTCAGTTATGCCGCCGGCAGCCGCTACCTGAGCCTGATCGGCGGCGTCTGCATGAGCTTCTACGACTGGTACTGCGACCTGCCGCCGGCCAGCCCGCAGATCTGGGGCGAGCAGACCGACGTGCCCGAGTCGGCCGATTGGTACAACAGCAACTACATCATTGCCTGGGGCAGCAACGTGCCGCAGACGCGCACGCCGGACGCCCACTTCTTCACCGAGGTGCGCTACAAGGGTGCCAAGACGGTGGCCGTGACGCCCGACTACTCCGAGGTCGCCAAGCTGGCCGACCTGTGGCTGCATCCCAAGCAGGGCACCGATGCGGCACTCGCCATGGCCCTGGGCCATGTCGCGCTCAACGAGTTCTATTTCAAGCAGCGCAGCCCCTATTTCGACGACTACGCGCGCCGCTACACCGACCTGCCGCTGCTCGTCATGTTGGAGGAGCAGACCCTGCCCGACGGCCGCAAGACCCGCGTGCCCGGCCGCTACCTGCGCGCCAGCGACCTGGCCGGCCAGCTGGGCCAGAGCAACAACCCCGAGTGGAAGACGCTGGCCTTCGACGCCAGCGGCCGCCTGGTGCTGCCCAACGGTTCCATCGGCTTCCGCTGGGGCGCCGAGGGCCGCGACGACACCGGCAAGTGGAACCTGGAGGCCAAGGAGGCCGAGAGCGGCGGCGATGTGAAGCTCAAGCTCTCGCTGGTGGAAGACGACGAGGGCGGCGCGCAGGCGCACGAGATCGTCGACGTGGCCTTCCCCTACTTCGCCGGCAGTGCCAGCGAGCATTTCACGCCCAACCCGCAGGCCGACGGCGTCAGCCACTGCGCCCGCGTGCCGGCCACCACGCTGAAGACGCAGGATGGCGAGGTCCTCGTCGCCACCGTGTTCGACCTGCAGGCCGCGCAATACGGCATCGACCGTGGCTTCGGCAGCGGGGCCAGGAGCTACGACGACAACGCGCCCTACACGCCCGCCTGGCAGGAAGCGATCACCGGCGTGCCGCGCGCCCAGGTCATCCGCGTGGGCCGCGAGTTCGCCGAGAACGCGCACAAGACCAAGGGCAAGTCGATGATCATCATCGGCGCCGCGATGAACCACTGGTACCACTGCGACATGAACTATCGCGGTGTCATCAACCTCTTGATGATGTGCGGCTGCATCGGCCAGAGCGGCGGTGGCTGGGCGCATTACGTGGGCCAGGAAAAGCTGCGCCCGCAGACCGGCTGGGTGCCGTTGGCCTTTGCCACCGACTGGCTGCGCCCGCCGCGCCAGATGAACAGCACCAGCTTCTTCTACGCCCACACCGACCAGTGGCGCTACGAGAAGCTCGATGTCGACGAGGTGCTGTCGCCACTGGCCACCGAGGCCGAGCGCGCCGAGTTCGCCGGCAGCCTGATCGACTGCAATGTGCGCGCCGAGCGCATGGGCTGGCTGCCCAGCGCACCGCAGCTCAAGACCAACCCGTTGCAGGTGGTGAAGGACGCCGCCGGCGCCGGCATGGACCCCAAGGACTATGTCGTGCGCGGCCTGCGCGACGGCTCGCTGGAGATGAGCTGCGAGGACCCCGACGCGCCGCAGAACTGGCCGCGCAACATGTTCGTCTGGCGCTCCAACCTGCTGGGCTCCAGCGGCAAGGGCCATGAGTATTTCTGCAAGCACCTGCTGGGCACCGAGAACGGCGTGCAGGGCAAGGACCTGGGTGTGGACGACGCCAAGCCGAACGAAGTGCGCTGGCACGCCAATGCGCCGCAGGGCAAGCTGGACCTGCTGGTGACGCTGGACTTCCGCATGAGCACGACCTGCCTGTACAGCGACATCGTGCTGCCCACGGCCAGCTGGTACGAGAAGAACGACCTCAACACCAGCGACATGCATCCCTTCATCCACCCGCTGTCCGCAGCGGTGGACCCGGTCTGGCAGTCGCGCTCCGACTGGGAGATCTACAAGGGTTTCGCCAAGGCCTTCAGCGAGGTCTGCGTCGGCCACCTGGGCGTGGAGAAGGAAGTGGTGCTCTCACCGCTGATGCACGACACGCCGGCCGAGCTGGCCCAGCCCTTCGGCGTGAAGGACTGGAAGAAGGGTGAAGTAGCGCTCATCCCCGGCAAGACAGCGCCCAACATCGCCGTCGTCGAGCGCGACTATCCGGCCACCTACGAGCGCTTCACCTCGCTGGGCCCCTTGATGGACAAGCTGGGCAACGGCGGCAAGGGCATCGGCTGGGACACCAAGACCGAGGTCGCCCAACTGGCCGAGCTCAACGGCGTCGACGCCGCCGGCCGCGCGCGCATCGTGACCGACATCGATGCCTGCGAGGTCATCCTGCAGCTCGCACCCGAGACCAATGGCCATGTCGCCGTGAAGGCCTGGGCCGCGCAGTCCAAGGCCACCGGCCGTGAGCACACCCACCTGGCCCTGCACCGCGAGGACGAAAAGATCCGCTACCGCGACATCCAGGCGCAGCCGCGCAAGATCATCAGCTCGCCGACCTGGAGCGGGCTGGAGAGCGAGAAGGTCTCCTACAACGCCGGCTACACCAACGTACATGAACTGATCCCATGGCGCACCCTGACCGGCCGCCAGCAGTTCTATCAGGACCATGCCTGGATGCGTGCCTTCGGCGAGGGCTTCAGCAGCTACCGGCCGCCCATCGACATGAAGGCCACCAGCGGCATGGCGGGCATCAAGCCCAACGGCAACGCGGAGATCGTGCTGAACTTCATCACGCCGCACCAGAAGTGGGGCATCCACAGCACCTACAGCGACAACCTGATGATGCTGACGCTCAACCGCGGCGGGCCGGTCATCTGGCTCAGCGAGGACGACGCGAAAAAGGCCGGCATCGAGGACAACGACTGGGTGGAGCTGTTCAACCTGAACGGCGCCATCGCGGCCCGCGCCGTGGTCAGCCAGCGCGTGAACCCGGGCATGACCATGATGTATCACGCCCAGGAAAAGATCATCAACACGCCCGGCAGCGAGATCACCGGCGTGCGTGGCGGCATCCACAACTCGGTGACCCGCATCGTCACCAAGCCCACCCACATGATCGGCGGCTACGCCCAGTACAGCTACGGCTTCAACTACTACGGAACCATCGGCACCAACCGTGACGAGTTCGTGGTGGTGCGCAAGATGAACAAGGTGGACTGGCTCGACACCCCGCGTGACGACCACCTCGCCGAGGCCTACCAGGCCCAAGGCGAAAACCCCTGAGACATGGTGCCCCCACGCTCGCTAGCGCTCGCTGCCCCCCGAGGGGGCGTCCGCCAGCGGCCCGGCAAAGCCGGTTCCGCGGCGGGAAGCTCGGTCAACTCAAGGAAACCAAAATGAAAGTACGTGCACAGATCGGCATGGTGCTGAACCTGGACAAGTGCATCGGCTGCCACACCTGTTCGGTCACCTGCAAGAACGTCTGGACCAGCCGCCCCGGCGTCGAGTACGCCTGGTTCAACAACGTCGAGACCAAGCCCGGCATCGGCTATCCCAAGGAGTGGGAGAACCAGGACAGGTGGAACGGCGGCTGGGTCCGCAAGCCCGACGGCAAGCTGGAGCCGCGCCAGGGGGGCAAGTGGAAGCTGCTGATGAAGATCTTCGCCAACCCCAACCTGCCGGAGATCGACGACTACTACGAGCCCTTCACCTTCGACTACGACCACCTGCAGTCGGCCCCCGAGATGAAGCATGCGCCGACCGCCCGGCCGCGCAGCCTCATCACCGGGCAGCGCATGGAGAAGATCGAGTGGGGCCCGAACTGGGAGGAGATCCTCGGCGGCGAGTTCAGCAAGCGCAGCAAGGACAAGAACTTCGACGACATCCAGAAGGACATCTACGGCCAGTTCGAGAACACCTTCATGATGTATCTGCCGCGCCTGTGCGAGCACTGCCTGAACCCGGCGTGCGTGGCGAGCTGCCCCTCGGGGTCGATCTACAAGCGCGAGGAAGACGGCATCGTGCTGATCGACCAGGACAAGTGCCGCGGCTGGCGCATGTGCGTGTCGGGCTGCCCGTACAAGAAGATCTACTACAACTGGAAGAGCGGCAAGGCCGAGAAGTGCATCTTCTGCTACCCGCGCATCGAAGCGGGCCAGCCGACCGTCTGCTCCGAGACCTGCGTCGGCCGCATCCGCTACCTGGGCGTGCTGCTGTATGACGCCGACCGCATCGCCGCGGCCGCCGCCACGCCCAACGACAAGGACCTCTACCAGGCCCAGCTCGACCTCTTCCTCGACCCCTTCGACCCCGCCGTTATCGAGCAGGCGCGCAAGGATGGCATCCCCGAAAACTGGCTGGAGGCGGCGCGCAACAGCCCCGTCTACAAGATGGCCGTGGACTGGAAGGTGGCCCTGCCGCTGCACCCCGAATACCGCACCCTGCCGATGGTCTGGTATGTGCCGCCGCTGTCGCCCATCAGTGCGGCGGCCAACGCCGGCCAGTTGGGTGCGGTGGGCGAGCTGCCCGATGTGCGGCAGCTGCGCATCCCGGTGCAATACCTGGCCAACCTGCTGACGGCCGGCGACACGGTGCCGGTGGTGGGCGCGCTGGAGCGCATGCTGGCCATGCGCGCCTACCAGCGCGGCGTGCACGTGGACGGCGTGAAGAACCCGACCGTGCTCAAGCAGACCGGGCTCACCGAGCCGCAGGTGCAGGACATGTACCGCGTGATGGCCATCGCCAACTACGAGGACCGCTTCGTCATCCCGACGACGCACCGCGAGTACGCCGAGAACGCCTTCAACGTGCGCGGCGGCTGCGGCTTCAGCTTCGGCAACGGCTGCTCGGAAGGCACGACGGAGACGAGTCTCTTCGGCTCCGAGAAGAAGCGAACCATCCCCATCAAGGCAACCGTCTGATGGCCGGCCCCTCGCCCAGTCTCGCGTCGGCTGAACGCCGGCAAGCCCGGTCGGTCCCCCGAGGGGACGGCGATGCTTGCCGGATCGACCGGCAAGCACATCGCCAACCGGGCCGGCTTGGGAGCGGCCCGGCGCTCGGCCCGGAACACCCCGGAAAGGACCACTGATATGTTCAACACCAAGCCCACCCCCGCCCCGCACAGCCTGCGCGTGCTTGCCGCGCTGCTGCGCTACCCCGACGCGGACTTCCGCGCCGCCGCACCTGAACTCGTGCAGGCCCTGCGTGCCGAGGCCGCGCTGCCGGCCGCACGCCTCGAAGAGCTGTGCGCGCTGCTGCAGCACCTGCAGCGCGACGATCCCTTCGCGGTCGAGGCCGATTTCGTCGACCTCTTCGACCGCGGCCGCGGCACGTCGCTGCTGCTGTTCGAGCACATCCATGGCGACTCGCGCGACCGCGGCCCCGCCATGGTCGACCTGCAGCAGACCTACGAGCAAGCTGGCCTCTACCTCTCGGCCGGTGAGCTGCCCGACCACCTCGCGGTGGTGCTGGAGTTCGCCAGCACCCAGCCCGCCCGCGAGGCGCGCGACTTCCTGCTGGAGATTGCGCATGTCGTGCGCGCCGTCTTCAGCGCGCTGCAGCGCCGCCAGAGCCCCTATGCCAGCGTGCTGGCCGCCGCGCTCGAGCTGGCGGGTGAACGTGCCGAGCGCGTCGACATCCCGCCCGAGCCCGAGCTCGACGACGACTGGGCCGAGCCCGAGGCCTTCGGCGGCTGCTCCATCGCCGGGCAGTCGCGGCCCGAACAGCCACAGCCCATCCACATCGTGCGCAAGCACAGCCCTCATCAACCGGGAGCACAGGCATGAGCGCCCTCCACAACTTCCTGTTCGTCGTCTACCCCTACATCTGCCTGAGCGTCTTCCTGATGGGCAGCCTGGCCCGCTTCGACCGCGACCAGTTCACCTGGAAGAGCGACAGCTCGCAGATGCTGCGCAGCCGCGGCATGAAATGGGCCAGCAACCTCTTCCACGGCGGCATCCTCTTCCTGTTCGTGGGTCATACCGTGGGCATGCTGACGCCGCATGCCTTCTACAGCGGCATCATCAGTGCCGGCACCAAGCAGATGGTGGCCATCGTGGCGGGCGGCATCGCGGGCATCGCCTGCTTCATCGGCCTGAGCATGCTGATCTGGCGCCGCCACACCGACCCGCGCATCCGCCTGACCAGCCACAGGACCGACCTGGCCATCCTCTGGATCCTGTGGATCCAGCTCAGCCTGGGCCTGCTCACGCTGCCCTACTCGCTGTCGCATTCGGATGGCTCGGTCATGCTGCTGCTGTCCGACTGGGCCCAGCGCATCGTCACCCTCAACCCCGACGCGAGCGGCCTGGTGGCGCTGGACTGGCCCTACAAGGTCCACATGGTGCTGGGCATGACGATCTTCCTGCTCTTCCCCTTCAGCCGCCTGGTGCATGTCTGGAGCGGCCTGGCCTCGGTGTTCTACATCTTCCGGCCCTACCAGGTGGTGCGCTCGCGCCGCCTGAATTTGCCCAAGTGAGTTCAACCATGGTTTTCATCAACGACATCGAGATCGCCGCTGCTGATGAGACGCTCGACGAAGAGGCACTGCGCCAGCGCGCCTGCACCGAGCTGCTGCGCCAGCGCGCCCAGGCCCTGGGCCTGCTGGCCGGCGATGACGCGGCCCCGCGTGCGGGCGCCATCAGCGAGGCGGCCAGCCAGGCCATCGAGGCGCTGATTGCCCAGGAGCTGGCCGGCCCCGTGCCCGACGAGGCCGCCTGCCGGCGCCACTTCGAGGCCAACAGCCGGCACTTCGCGCACGGCGAGCGGCTACAGCTGCGCCACATCCTGTTCGCCGTCACGCCGGGCGTGGATGTCGTGCGGCTGCGCCAGCGCGCGGAAGGCCACCTCATCGAACTGCGCGCCAGCGAGGTGCCCGCGTTCACCGACGCGGCCAAGGAGCTGTCCAATTGCCCCAGCGGCGCCGAGGGCGGCGCCCTCGGCTGGCTGACCGCACAAGACTGCGCGCCCGAGTTCGCCAAGGAGCTGTTCGGCCGCAGCGAGATCGGTGTGTTGCCGCAGCTGGCACACAGCCGCTTCGGTCTGCACATCGTCGCCATCGACGCCCGCGAGCCGGGCCGCCTGCCGGCCTTCGAGCAGGTGCGCGAGGCAGTGGCCCAGGAACTGCGTCAGCGCCACGGCCTGAGCGCCTTGCGCCACTACCTGCTGCAGCTGGCCGACGATGCCAGCCTGCGTGGCGTCAGCATAGGCGCGGCGGCAACGCCGCTGGTGCAGTAGCGGGCGGTTCCGCGTATGGGCATCGATCCGGTTGTCGCCTTCTTCGTGCTCGGCGTCGTCGGCGGCCGGCTCGGCTCAGACCTCAAGCTGAGCAGCGGGCTGTACGACACGCTGACCATCTATCTGCTGCTGGCCATCGGCCTGAAGGGCGGTTTCGAGCTGGCCAACAGCGATGTAGCCAGCCTCGTCCTGCCGGTGCTGGTCGTGGTCGCTGCCAGCGCGGTGACGCCGGTGATTGCCTACCAGGTGCTGCGGCGCATGGGCAAGCTGGCCCACCCCGATGCCGCCTCCATCTCGGCGCATTACGGCTCGGTGTCCGTCGTCACCTATGCGGTCGGTGCTGCCTTCCTCACGCGTGAAGCCGTCGGCTACGACGGCTACATGTCCATCTTCCTGGTCTTCCTGGAGTTCCCGGCCATCATCATCGGCGTGCTGCTGGCGCGCGGCCTGAAGCGCGACACCGAGTGGCGCGAGCTGGCGCGCGAGGTGCTCTGCGGCAAGGCCATCGTGCTGCTCGTCGGTGCGCTGCTGATCGGCTGGCTCTGGGGTCGCGAGGGCGCGCAGTCGCTGGTGCCCTTCTTCGAGGGCCTGTTCAAGGGTTTCCTGGCGCTGTTCCTGCTGGGCATGGGCGTGATGGCGGCCAGCCGCCTTGACGACCTCAAGCGCGTCGGCGGCTTCCTGATCGCCTTCGGCGTGGCGATGCCGGTGGTCTCGGCGGTCGGCGGCGTGCTGGTCGGCTGGCTGCTTGGCCTGTCGGTGGGCAGCACCACCCTGCTGGCCGTGCTCTATGCCAGCGCCTCCTACATCGCCGCGCCGGCGGCCATGCGGATTGCCATTCCCGAGGCCAACCCGGCGCTGTCGCTGGGGGCCTCGATGGGCATCACATTCCCGTTCAATGTGGTGCTCGGCATTCCGCTGTATCACCAGATGACGCTGTACTTCTACAAGGTGATGTCATGACGCAAGCCGCCAGGATGGACAAGCTTCTCGTCATCGTTTGCGAAGAAGCTCTGGAGCAGCACCTGGGGCGCGAGATCATTGCCTGCGGCGCCAAGGGCTACACCGTGTCGACCGTGCGCGGCCGCGGCCACCGCGGCGTGCGGGATGCGCAGTGGCTGTTGTCCAGCAATGTGCGCTTCGAGGTGCTGTGCCCGCAGGAGGTTGCGCAGCGCATCGCCGACCAGGTGCGAGAGAAGTTCGAGCGCAACTTCGGCATGGTCATCTATTGCACCGATGCCGCCACGCTGGGGCCGGGCTAGCCGTGCCGCCGCGGCCATGCGGGCGGTCGGTCTTGACCCAGCGCAAGGCCAAAGATGGCGCCGGCTTTTAGGCTAGCCAACATGCAAGCCACCCCCACCCACGACCTGCGCCAGCTGGCGCCGCCCCAGCGCCATCAGCTGGCCTTCCAATGCTTCGACAAACTCGCCATCGGCGAGGCCTTTGAGCTCATCAACGACCACGAGCCGCGCGGCCTGCTGATGCAGTTTGGCGAGCTGCGCACCGACAGCTTCGACTGGCAGGTGGTGCAGGCCGAGCCGGGCGCCTGGCGTATCCGCATCAGCCGCACCGGGCCCGGCGCCGACGCCCCGGCCGCAGCGGCCACGCGCCGCGGCGATTGCGGCTGCAGTTGCAGCGGCGGCTGAGCGCCCGCATGCCTGACAAGACCGAAGGCGCCGCCGACCTCCTGCCGCGCAAGCCGCAGCTGGTCTGTCCGGCCGGCTCGCTGCGTGCCCTGCAAATGGCCCTGGATGCCGGCGCCGATGCCGTCTACCTGGGCTTGAAGGACGCCACCAATGCGCGCAACTTCGCCGGCCTGAACTTCGACGCAGCCCAGGTGCGCGAGGGCGTCACGCTGGCCCACCGCCTGGGCCGCCAGGTGCTGATGGCGTTGAACACCTTTGCCGATGCGCGCGACCCGGCGCCCTGGCAGCGCGCCGTCGACCATGCCGCCGAACTGGGCGCCGACGCCCTCATCGTGGCCGACAGCGCGGTGCTGGCCGATGCGCATCGCCGCCATCCGCAGCTGCGCCTGCATCTGTCGGTGCAGGCCTCGGCCACCAACCACGAGGCCATCGAGTTCTACCGCCAGCGCTACGGCATCGCCCGCGCCGTGCTGCCCCGCGTGTTGACGCTGCAGCAGGTGCAGCATCTGCTCAGGCACTGCCGCGTGCCGGTCGAGGTGTTCGGCTTTGGCAGCCTGTGCGTGATGGTGGAGGGGCGCTGCGCGCTGTCCAGCTACGCCACCGGCCAGTCGCCCAACACGGCCGGCGTCTGCTCGCCGCCGGCCGCCGTGCGCTGGGACGAGGCGGCCGATGGTGTGCGCGCCCGCCTGGGCGGCGTGCTGATCGACCACTACCGCCCCGGCGAAGCGCGTGGCTACCCGACGCTGTGCAAGGGCCGCTTCGAGGTCGGCACGCTGGCGCGCGACTATGCGCTGGAGGAGCCCACCAGCCTCAACACCCTGTCCCTGCTGCCCCAGTTGATCGCGTCGGGCGTGGCCGCCGTCAAGATCGAAGGCCGCCAGCGCAGCCCCGCCTATGTGGCCGAGGTCACCAGGGTCTGGCGCACCGCCATCGACGCCGCCTGGGCGGCCCACGAAGGCCGCGGCCGCTACAGCGTGCAGCCGGCCTGGGACGCTCAGCTGGCCCGCTGGTCCGAAGGCCAGCAGCACACCCTCGGCGCCTACGACCGCCCCTGGAGATGAACACGATGATGGAGCTGTCCATTGGCCCCCTGCTGTACTGGTGGCCGCGCCAGGCGCTGCTGAACTTCTATGCCGACCTGGCCGACGCACCGGTGCGCAGCATCGTGCTGGGCGAGCTGGTCTGTTCGCGGCGCAACGAGTTCAAGTTCGATGACTGGCTGGCCCTCGGGCGCGAGCTGCGCGAGGCCGGCAAGGACGTGCGGCTGGCGACCATGGCCCTGGTCATGAGCGAGGCCGAGCTGCGCAGCCTGCGCCGCGTCTGCGAGCAGGACGAGTTCGGTGTCGAGGCCGGTGATGCCGGGGCGCTGCAGGTCCTGTCGCGCGGACCCCGCCGGCCATTCACCCTCGGCCCCCACCTCAACATCTACAACGCCGCCGCCCTCGCCGAGCACGCTGCGCTGGGCGCGGACCGCTGGGTGGCGCCGGTGGAGCTGTCGCTGGACGCGGTGGGACACATCAACCCGGGGCCGTCGGCCGTGCAGACCGAGGTGTGGGGCTTTGGCCGCCTGCCGCTGGCCTTCTCGGCGCGCTGCTTCACGGCCCGCCACCACCGGCTGCAGAAGGACGACTGCCAGTTCCGCTGCCGCGACGATGCCGATGGCCTGCTGCTCAAGACCGGGGAGGGCGTGGACTTCCTGGCCCTGAACGGCATCCAGACGCAAAGCGCCGCGCTGCAATGCCTGATCGGCCAGGGCGCGGCGCTGCGCGAGGCGGGTGTGAAGCGGCTGCGGCTGTCGCCCTGCGCTGCGCAGTTCGGCCGCGTTGTCGAGCTGTTCGACGCCGTGTTCACGCGCGGCGCTAGTGCCGGGGATGCACTGGCCGAGCTGCGCGAGCTGCCCCTGCCGGGCCGCCTGGTGGACGGCTTTGCGCGCCGCCAGCCCGGGCTTGCGGAGGCCGCATGACCGCGACGCTGCCCCAGCTGCCCCCGCACTGGCGCGCGC
>NZ_JBQVNP010000071.1:0-26078 GCF_052436255.1 Roseateles sp.
CCTCCTACCCGGCCGCGCGGCCGGGGCCGTCACCGGTCCAAGCACACCGGTCCTAAATTAGCGCTGCCAATACCCCAACAAGGAGAGCCCCCCATGCTCCGTTACGCGATCATCTTCTTCGTCGTCGCCCTCGTCGCCGCCGTGTTCGGCTTCGGCGGCATTGCCGCCAGCGCCGCGGGCATTGCCCAGTTGCTGTTCTACGGCTTCATCATCCTGGCCGTCATCAGCCTGGTGGTGGGTCTGATGCGCAGATAGCGAGGCAACTCTGGCGCAAAGCGGCCCTGAGCACTCAGGGCCGCTTTGCTTTGTCCATCCCTGGCAGGCCAGGTCACCGCCGCAGCCATGGGTTCATCTCGACCGATGCGGCTGTTCGTGGACCGCGTCCAGGAATTCGCGCAAGGTGCCGACACAAGGCGCCTGCGGGCAAAGGAACAGGCCTTCGGCCTCGGCCGGCACATCGGCCGCGAAGCCCAGCGTGATCAGCGAATTCACCGCATCGCCGCACAGCGCAATGGTGCGGCCGCAGCGCCAAGCCATCTTCAGCAGTGCCTGCAGCTTGGCGCAGCCCGTCGGCGCCGCCCAGGCGTCTGCGTTCAGCACGATCAGGCCATCGGCCCAGTCCGCCTCGACGGGGGGTTCGCCGAACTCATCGTCCAGGCGCCAGTTCAAGCGGCTCACGCGGGGGTCAGTCGCCAGCACGGCCAGCTCCTTCTCGCAGCGATGCATGACGTCGGTCGTGCCAATCACGCAGACCAGAACGGCATGTTGTGCGGGCGTCGGCTTGATTTGAGGTGGGCAATCCATCGTCGCGTCCATCATCGTCTACCCATCATGGTGATGCTTGGACTCTCACCCTGGAGACCATCGACCGACGTGAGCTTTCGGCGCGACCCGGCGTAGGACGGCGCTGCCATGCGGCCGGGGCTTTGCCTGGCGCCGTCGCGTTGCCGCCCCTCGACCGCTGCGTTATCGTGCACATGACCCAGGACAACCGCCGGGGGGTGCATGGCAATGTCACAAGGCCGGATGTGCTGCATCGCAGCAACCGCGCTGTGCGCGCAGGCGGGCCACCCCAGCCCTGCCCACACGCTGGTGCTGGGTGCGAGCCACCGCCGCTCCGACGACCGCGTCGGCCATGACGCGCCGCAGTTCGCCTTCCTGCCCGAGCAGCTCGGGCAGAGCTGGACCAGCCTGTATGCCCAGGACGAGATGGCCCTGAGCGACGCGCTGCGGCTGACACTGGGCGCGCGCATCGAACGCCATGACTACACCGGCAACGAGTTCTTGCCCAACGTGCGCCTGGCCTGGAAACCGTCGCCGGCACAGCTGTGGTGGGCGTCGGCCGCGCGCACCGTGCGGGCGCCCTCGCGGCTTGACCGCGACGTCTACGTGCCCGCCACGCCGCCTTTCCTACTCAACGGTGGCCCGGGCTTCCGCGCCGAAGTGGCCAAGGTGCTGGAGCTGGGCTACCGCGGCCAGCCCCTGCCGGCGTTGACGCTGTCGGCCACCGCCTTCCACGGCGACTACGACAGGCTGCGCACCACCGAGCTGGCACCCAGCCGCACCGCCGTCTTCTTCGGCGACGGCATGCAGGGCCGTGTCGGTGGCCTGGAGGCCTGGGGCAGCCTGCAGACCGCCACCTGGCTGCGTCTGCACGGCGGCGTGGCGCTGCTGCGCCCGCGGCTGGCGCTCAAGCCCGGCAGTGCCGACAACGCGTCCTCCGTGCCCGCCGCCGAGGGCGCAATGCCGCGCCGGATGTGGCGGCTGCGCGCAGCCGTCAACCTGCCCCGCGACGCCGAGTTCGATGTCACGCTGCGCCATGTCTCGGCCCTGCACGCGCCGGACGTCCCGGCCTACAGCGCCGTCGACCTGCGCCTGGGCGCGCGCCTCGGCCCTGACGCCGACATCGCGCTGACCGCCATCAACCTGCTCGGCAGCCATGGCGAATTCACGCCGGTCCAGACGCGCAGCAAATTTGGCCGCAGCCTGGCACTGCAAGTGCGCCTGCGCTTGGACTGATGGCGCCGGCCCTGCTCGCTCGTCGAAAGCTGCTGCTGGCGGGGCTGGCCGCCTTCGCCGGCCCCGCACCGAGCAGGGCTGGCGACGAGAACCTGGTGGAGTACCAGGTCAAGGCCGCCTTCGTCTGCAAGTTCTGCAACTACGTCGAATGGCCCACGCAGGTCATGGGCGGCGCCGGCGCCCCCTTGCGCATCGGCGTATTGGGCGGCGAGACCGTGCTGGAGGAGTTCCGCCGCACCGCCGCGGCGAGTTCCGTCAGCGGCCGGCCCATCGAGGTGCGACGGCTGCTGCGCCCCGAGCTGCCCGATGGGCTGCATGCCGTCTTCGTCACGCGGGCGATGTCGGCGCATGCCGAATCCATCGTCGCGGCGGCACGCGGCCGGCCGGTGCTGACCATCACCGAGTTCGATGCGAGCGCCAGCGCCGGCATGGTGAACTTCATCGTCGTCAACGACAAGGTGCGCTTTGACATCTTGTTGCCAGCGGTATCGCAAAGCGGCCTGAAGATCAGCGCGCGCCTGTTGGGCGTGGCTCGGCGGGTCGAAGGCAGGTGACGAGGATGTTCAAGCTGTCCCTTCAGCGCCGGCTGCTCGGCGTCACGATGTTGACGTCGCTGGTGGCCTTGCTGGTCGCGCTGGGCGCGATGGTGGCCTATGACCTGCACGCCTATCACGCGGACTGGACGGCCGACCTGAGGGCGCAGGCCGAGCTGCTCGGCCATTCGACCGCGCCCGCGCTGGAGTTCGACGACGCCAAGGTGGCCCGCGATAACCTCGCGCTGCTGCGCACGCAGCCGCGCGTGCGCGCTGCGGCGGTGTATGACGCCCAGGGCGAGATGTTTGCGTCCTATGGCGCGGAAGGCGCCGCAGCGGCACTGCCGCCCGGGGCGGACCCGGAGGCCGTACAGCGCGCAGAGCGCGTGGAGCGCATCGGGCGCGACCTCGCTGTGGCCCTGCCCATCGTGCAGGGCGGTCGCACCATCGGCAGCGTCTATCTGCGCGCCGAATACGCCCTTTATGACCGCGTGCTGAGCTATCTCGGTATTGCCGCCATCGTCGCCGCCGTGGCCCTGGGCATCGCGCTGCTGCTGTCGTCAAGGCTGCAGCGCGCCGTCGTGCAGCCCATCCTGGCTATCAGCGATGTGGCGCGCGACGTCATGCAGCGCCAGGACTATTCGCGCCGCGCCCCCAAGGTCACCGAGGACGAAGTCGGCGTGCTGGCCGATTCCTTCAACGGCATGCTGGCCGAGATCGAGCGCCATTCGCGCGAAGTGCTGCGCTTGAACGGGCAGCTGGAGGCGCGGGTGCGCGAGCGCACCGCCCAGCTCGAGGCCTCCAACGACGAACTCAAACTCGCCACGGCCACGGCCGAGAAGGCCAACCGCGCGAAGTCGGAGTTCCTGTCGAGCATGAGCCATGAGCTGCGCACGCCGCTGAACGCCATCATCGGTTTCGGCCAGCTGCTGGGTACCAACATCGTCGACGCCAAGCCCGGGCGGCGTCAGGAATTCGTCGACCACATCGTCGGCGCGGGCAAGCATCTGCTGACCCTGATCAACGAGATCCTCAACCTCGCCCGCATCGAGAGCGGGCATGTCGAGCTGTCGGTCGAGCCGGTGGCGCTCGACGAAGTGCTGGACGATTGCCGCACGATGATCGACCCGATGGCCCGCCAGCGCGGCATCGCCACCCATTTCGTCGGCGGCAGCGGCTGCGTCGCGCTGGCCGACCGCATGCGGCTCAAGCAGGTGCTGCTCAACCTGGTCAGCAACGCCATCAAGTACAACCGCCCACACGGCTCGGTGCGGGTCGACTGCATCCACCTGGGGCCGCAGCAGGTGCGCATCTCCGTCAGGGACACCGGCGCCGGCCTGGCGCCCGAGCAGGTGCAGGCGCTGTTCCAGCCTTTCAACCGCCTGGGCCAGGAAGGCGGGCCGGAGCAGGGCACGGGCATCGGCCTGGTCGTCACGCAGCGCCTCGTCGAGCTGATGGGCGGCACGATCGGCGTGCACAGCAAGCCTGGCGAAGGCAGTGTCTTCTGGGTGGACCTGCAGGCCAGCGAGCTGCCCGCTCAGCCCCATGCCGAGACCGACTGGGGTGATCTGTCGGGCCTCAACATGGCGCCACGCGCGGGCCAGGGCGAGGCCACGGTGCTGTACGTGGAGGACAACCCCGCCAGCCGGCAGCTCGTCGAGGAGCTGCTGACCGCGCGCGGCGGCCTCCGCGTGCTGTCGGCACATGACGGCCAACGCGGGGTCGAGATGGCGCGTCAGCATCTGCCCGACGTCATCCTGATGGACAACAACATGCCGCGCATGACCGGCCGCGAGGCGCAGGCCATCCTGCGGCTGGACCCGCGCACGGCCCACATCCCCATCATTGCGCTGACCGCCAACGCCATGCCCGAAGCCGCCACAGCGGGGCTGGCGGCCGGCTACTTCCGCTACCTCACCAAGCCCCTGGAGCCCCGGCGGCTGATGGAAGCGCTGGACAGCGCCCTGGCCATCAAGCGGTCGCGGCGCTAGAAGCGGCACCCTGGCCCTGCTGCCGTTGGCGAAAGCGCCGCTGCGCCAGCACCAGCATGCGGGCGAAGGAGACCACGGGGCGCGGGGCTGGCAGCGGCGGTTGCGGGGCTGGGGCGGGCATCGAGGGGCTCCGAAGTGACAGACCCATCCTGAAGCTGCGGGCTTAGGCCAGTCTTAGGGTCATGGCCATGGCCTTGACCGTCGCCGCGGCCGGCCACGCCCGCGTCCAGCGATGCGCGCCTGGGCGCGGGGCACCGTTTCACCCCTGCTTGTTCACCCCTTCTTCACCTGCAGGGTCACCTCGTACTTGCCGCCATCCCCCACGATGGTCAGCGTCTTGCTCTTGGGGCCGGCGGCCACGTTGAGCAGATTGGCGCTGAGGGCGAACTCGTGCGTGCCGCCAACGCGGTCGTCGAAGTTGGGGAAGCCGGTCGGGATGCCGAGGGCGCCGTGGATGTCGGCCTTGAGCTTGGCCACGCGCTGCTCGCGCGTCATGCCCATGGAGGCGGCCAGCGAGCTGACGACGGCGGCCTTGGCCAGCTCGCGCGCGGTGCCGGGCTTGCCGTCGTCATGCTCCATCATGGACACGAGGAGGATGGCGTGGGCCGGGTTGGCGATGGCCTTGGGCGCGCCCGAAGGGCCCCAGGCATTGCGGCGCCAGATGATGAAGGGCATGTCGTTGGGGTCGATGCCCGCCGGGATAGGCTGGGTGGTGCGCGTCTCCCCCGCGTCCACGTCACCCCAGGGGCCGTAGCGCGTGACCTCGGCGTTGGGCAGCAGCGGGTTGCCAAGGTCGACGGCGGTGACGAGCACATAGGGCTCGTCCGCGCCGACCTCGTCGGTCTCGATCTTGCACTTGATCTTGGTCAGGGCGATGGTGACGGGCAATGCGGCCATGATGGTCTCCGGTGGTTTCAAGCGCGGCGACATGCCGGCTCGTCTACAAGGACGCAGAGGCCACCCCACCGGGGATCACCGGGGTGACTATTCACCTGCACGGCACCGTTACGCTAGAACGCGCGCCGGCTTTCGGCGAGGAGAACGCATGAACACCGTCCTGACCGGCCTGGCAGCGCTGCTGCTGGCGAGCAGCGCCCAGGCGCAGGAGACCACCCCTATCTGCAGCGTGCCTCCACCCAAGGTGCCCAAGCTGGAATGGCGCGGCCAGGCCGCTTACAGCGCCATGGCACAGGTCAAAGACGGGCGAGTGGTGGCCGTGACAATCGTCTCGCTGCAGGGCGGCATCGAGCGCCGCACCCAACGCGCCCTGGTCACGGCCATCGAAGCGGCGCTGCGCCGGGCAAGCTGCCAGCCGGGTGAACACGTGTTCCAGCAGCGCTTCGACTTCGAGGCGCGCGCCAGCGTCGAAGAGCCTGCGCCTGCGCCGTCGACCCCGAGTTAGCGGCGCAGGGGTTTTCGATGTGCCATGCGGCACCCCGCGTAAAACAGCCGAAACTGCGCCCCGTTCCCGCACAGGAGACCCCATGTTGAAGACCACCCGCCGCGCGGTGCTGGGCGCCATCAGCGCCGCAGCGCTCGCGTTCGCCACCGGCCCCACCGCAGCCGCTCCCAAGGACGCCGCCCAGACCGACCGCTGGCAGATCCCCGTCCATACCAAGAAGCTGGCCAACGGCCTGACCGTCGTCATCTCGCCCGACGCCAGCAGCCCGACCGTGGGCATCAGCGTCGTCTACAAGGTCGGCATGCGGCTGGAGCCCAAGAACCGCACCGGTTTCGCCCACCTCTTCGAGCACCTGATGTTCCAGGGCACGCCCAAGGCGCCCAAGGGTGTGTTCGACCAAGTCATCACCTCGGGCGGCGGTAACAACAACGGCTCGACGCGGCCCGACTTCACCAACTACATCGAGACCGCGCCCTCCTCGGCGCTGGAGACCATGCTGTGGCTGGAGGCCGACCGCATGACGACGCTGGACTTCAATCCGACGACGCTGAAGAACCAGCAAGACGTCGTGAAGGAGGAGATCCGCGTCAACGTGCAGAACCAGCCCTACGGCGGCTTCATGTGGCTGGACATCTCGGCCCTGGCCTTCGACAAGTGGGAGAACGCCCACGATGGCTATGGCAGCTTCGTCGACCTGGAGAACGCCAACCTCGACGACGTGCGCGCCTTCCACCGTGACTTCTACGGCCCCAACAACGCGGTGCTGTCCATCGCCGGAGACGTGACGCCGGCCCAGGGCTTCGCGCTGGCCGAAAAGTACTTCGGCAAGATCGCCGCGCGGCCCACGCCCAAGCCCACCGACTTCAGCGAAGGCCTCAACACCAAGGAGCGCCGCCTGACCCAACCCGACAAGCTGGCCCAGGTGCCGGCCATCGCCGCGGCCTGGAAGCTGCCGGACCGGGCCAGCAAGGACCAGGCGCCCTTCGCCGTGCTGGGCCAGCTGCTGGCCGGCGGCGATGCTTCGCGCCTTTACCAGGGCCTCGTCAAGGGCCGCGAGCTGGCGCTGAACGTCAACTCGCTCTACGGCCTGACCAGCATCTGGGAGTACGACGGCCCCAGCCTGTTCACGGTGTTCGCGCTCTACAAGCCGACGACGAATGCCGACGCGCTGCTGGCCGGCATCGACGAGGAAGTGGCCCGCATCGTCAAGGACGGCGTGGACGACGCGACGCTGAAGAACCTCAAGACCGCCCTGCTGGCCGACTGGTACAACAACCTGGAGATGTTCCTGCTGCGTGCCGACCGCCTGGCCAAGCTGCAGGCGCTGTGGGGCGACGCGGGAGTCGTCAACAAGGTACCGGGCTGGATCGAGGGCGTCACGTCCGCCGACGTGCAGCGCGTGGCCGCCACTTATCTGACAAAGGCCAACCGTTCGGTCATCGACCGCAAGCCCGCCGCGATGCTGGCGGCGCCTGCCGCCGCCGCATCGGCCGCCTCCGCACCCGCGCCGACCAAGCCGGCCTCTCAACCTTGATGTCGGAGCTGTCATGAAGAACACCACTCCCGCTTTCCGCCTCGGCCTCCTTGCCGCGGCTGTCGCCATCGCCGGCGCCGTGCAGGCCGCCACCGTGAAGACGCCCGCCGAGTTGCCGCCGTTCGGCAAGGACAAACCGCTGGCCGTGCCCAAGATCACCCAGCAGACGCTGCCCAACGGCCTGCAGGTCTGGGTGGTGCCGCGCAACGGCATCCCACGCGTGGACTATGTGCTGGCCGTGCGCGGCGCGGGCTTCGGCGCCGATGCCCCCGACGCCCCCGGCCGCGCCAAGCTGCTGGCCGGCCTGCTGTCCGAGGGCACGACGCAGCGCAACTCCAGGCAGATCGCCGAGGCCGCGCAGGCCATGGGCGGCTCGGTGGGTGCTGCGGCCAGCAATGACGGCATCAGCGTCGCCGGCAATGCACTCGCCTCGCATGCCGCGGGCATGGCCAGGCTGCTCGCCGAAGTGGCGCGCCAGCCGGCCTTCCCGGACGGCGAGGTGCAGCTTGCCAAGACCAATGCGCTGCAGGGCCTGAAGGCCGCCAGCACGCAGCCGGGTTTCCGCGCCGCCAAGGCGCTGGACGGCGCCGTCTACGGCAGCCACGCCTATGGCCGCACGCAGGAGACCGAGGCCGCCATCAACGCCGTCACGGCCGAAGGCCTGCGCGCCGAGCATGCGCGGCGCTTCCGTCCCGACCGCGCGCTGCTCGTCATCACCGGCCGCATCGATCCGGCCGCGGCGCTGAAGCTGGCCCGCGACGCCTTCGGCGACTGGAAGGCCAGCGGCGAGGCCTTGCCCGAGCTGGCCCCGCCGCCCGCCACCGCCCCCGTGCAGCGCCTGCTGCTGGAGCGCCCCGGCAGCGTGCAGGCCACGCTGCGCCTGGGCCGCCCCGGCATGGCCGCCAGCGGCGACGAGCAGGTGGCGCTGCGCCTGACCAGCACCATCCTCGGCCAGGGCTTCTCCAGCCGCATCAACCAGAATCTGCGCGAGGAGAAGGGCTACACCTACGGCGCCCGCGCCGGCGGCGTGTCCTGGCGCGTGGGCGGCGCCATCACCGGCGGCGCCGACGTGCGCAACGAGGTGACGGCCGCCTCGATGACCGAGTACATCAACGAGTACCGCCGCATCGGCAGCGAGCCGGTTCCCGAGGACGAGCTGGGCATGAACAAGCGCTTCATGGCGGGCAGCTACCTGGTCAGCACGCAGCTGCAGGGCTCGGTGGCGCGGCAGCTGGCCAGCAACTGGCTGGTGGGCCTGCCAGCCGATTTCCTCGGCAAGTTCGTGCCCGCCATCCAGAAGGTGACGGCGGCCGAGGTGCAGGCGGTGGGCAAGAAGTACTTCAACCCCGATGAGCAGAGCTGGGTGGTCGTGGGCGATTCGACCCAGATTGCCGAGCAGCTGAAGGCGTTTGGGGAGTTCACGCCGGTCAGGCCGTGAGCGCAAGGGCGGGCCCGAGAGCCCGCCCTTGCCCGACAACATAGCCGCCGTCAGGGCGCTGAGCTTGCCTCGGCGGCCTCAGCCGCGGATTCGCTGTCCGCTGCGTCAGGTTGGGACGCGGCGTCGCCGGGGTCGCTCACCGCATCTGCGGCAGCGCCGGCTTCAGGCGGTTGAGCGGCCATGACCTGATCAGGATCCGAAGGCGGGAAGATGCGATCCCAGTTGGCGAACACCCCGCCCGACACCGTCGTGATCAGGCCGATCAGGGCGACCCACATCCCACCGCTACCACCGCCGGACTCGTTGGCCATGTTCTGCTCCCAGGCAAGCGCACGGTGGCGACATTAACCAAGAACCGGTCTTGGGTGTCATAGGGGAATACGTCATTTGTGCGGTGCCAGCGGCCGCGACGCCGCGGGGAATCCGCCGGGCTTGGCCTAGCCTAGCCTCAGCGCGTGCGCCGCGGCTCGCTCTTGCCGCGCAGTTGAGCGCCCGCGCTGGCATTGCCGCGCGTCGCCGGCTTGTCGGCGGCGGGGTTGGCAGGTTTGACCAGACCGGTTGCCGCCGACACCGCCACGGTCTGGTACTCGGCCGCGTAGTGCTTGCGCATGCGCACCATCTCGCGCTGGTACTTGCCGCCGAGCTGCGCCTTCTTGGTGTCCGACAGCAGGCGGCCCGCCACCTTGAAGAACTTCGTCTCTTCTTCTTTCAAGTGGTGGCGCACCTTGAAGCTGAGCTGTTTGGCGGTCACGATCCAGCCATCCAGCTGCTTGTTGCGCACCGACAGGTCGTCGAGCAATTCGTCCACCTGGTGGTGCTCATGCAGCGCATGCCGCGAGGCGTCGAGACCGCCGTCTTCCATCAGCAAGGGCACGTAAAGGTAGCGCTCCTCGGCCGCCGCATGCGCCATGAGTTCGACCTTGAGCTGCAGGAACAGCAGTTGGCGCGCGGCCATGTCGCCACGCGACGCGGTGAGCTTGCGGCACAGGTCACGTTGCAAGTCGTGGCTTTCGCGGATGGCGTCGAAGATCATGCGGTGGCCTCCAGGGACAAGGGGATGCGGGCGCGGGGATTGTGGGCGCCAGATGACTGGGCGTTTGTCGGACAGAGCCTCGCGCCGGTCAAGCGCCGGCAAACCGCCGCGCCGGGTCATACGGAAACACGTCGTGCACATGTCCAGCCAGGATGCGCGCCTTGTGCCCCTGCCAGAAAGCGGCGTCCAGCAGGTCGGCGTGATGCCGCATGAAGGCCTCGCGCACCCGCGGGTTGCCGAGCAGGAAAGGCGCGAAGGTCTCCGGGAAGACGTCGCGGGGTGCGACGGCGTACCAGACCTCACCGGACATCTCTTCTTCCTCGTTCCTTGGCTCGGGCACGCGGCGGAAGTTGCAGTCGGTCAGGTATTCGATCTCGTCGTAGTCGTAGAACACGACCTTGCCGTGCCGGGTCACGCCGAAGTTCTTCCACAGCATGTCGCCGGGAAAGATGTTGGCGGCCACCAGGTCCTTGATCGCGTTGCCGTACTCGACAACGACGCGCTCCAGCTGCTCGGGCGTGGCTTCTGCCAGATAGATGTTGAGCGGCACCATGCGGCGCTCGATGTAGACATGCTTGATGACGAGGTCGTCGCCGCTCTCCTCAAGCAGGCTGGGGCAGAAGTGCCTGAGCTCGGCGAGCAGCTCGTCCTCGAAGCGATGGCGCGGGAAGGCGACGCGCGTGTACTCCAGCGTGTCGGCCATGCGGCCGACGCGGTCGTGCGCCTTGACCAGCAGGTACTTGGCCTTGATCAGCTCACGCGTGGTTTCCTTCTGCGGCGGGTAGAAGTCCTTGATGACCTTGAAGACGAAAGGCCAGCTTGGCAGGTCGAACACCAGCATCACCATGCCCTTGATGCCGGGCGCGATGCGGAACCTGTCGCTCGAATGGCGCAGGTGGTAGAGGAAGTCGCGGTAGAAGAGGTTCTTGCCCTGCTTCTGCAGGCCAAGGGCCGAGTAGATCTCGGAGCGGGGCTTGCGCGGCATCATCGAGCGCAGGAACTGCACGTAGGCGCTGGGCACCTCCATGTCGACGAGGAAGTAGGCGCGCGCAAAGCTGAACAAGGCCAGCAGGTCGTCCTCGCCGAACAGGGCCGTGTCGATGAAGAAGCGGCCGTCGCCCTCGGTGCGCAGGATGGGCAGCGCGAACGGCGTCTCGGTGAAGCCGTTGATGATCTTGCCAACGACGTAGGCGCCCTTGTTGCGGTAGAACAGGCTGGACAGCACCTGCAGCTGGAAGTTGGCGCGCCGGGGGAATTCGCCGAGCCGCTCGCTGACGGCAGCCAGCACGCGGTCGACGTCGCGGCCCAGATCGACGAACTCGCCGTTCAGCTGGAAGTTGGTGACGACACGCTGCAAGGTCTCGCGCAGCGTGTCTGGCGCCGGGTAGTAGGCGCGGTAGGTGGGCAGCGCGGCCGGTTCGTCGTTCTCGATGTACTCGGTCGAGATCGCCGGGCGCACGAAGATGAAAGCGTTGTGGAAGTAGGCATGGTGCAGGATGCGCGTGCACACCGAGTTGAAGAAGGTCTCGGCGAGTTCGGGCTGGCGGTGATTGGTCAGCAAGCCGATGTAATGCAGCTTGACCTGCTGCCAGACATCCATCGGCAGCGCCGCCGCGTTGAAGCGGCCCTCGAGCAGCGCAATGGCCTCGGCCACGCGCGCGTCATAGAACTCGATGCGCAGCGCCTGGGCGCGCTGCTGGCCTTGCCAGTCGCCGCGCTCGAAGCGGCCCTTCGCCTCGGCCGACGTGGCGCGAAACAACCGGTAGTGGCGGTCAAAGCCACCGAGCAGGGCCTGCGCGATCTCGAATGCGCGTGCGTCGGTCAGCTGGGTCGGGAACATCGTCCCGACTCTACTCAGTCGCTTGCGGCGTAGCGCTCCTTGACGCGCTGCAGCGCGCGGCGGTAGGCGGGCTCGACGTCCTCGGCGCAGGTGGCCGTCAGCTGCAAGTCTTCCAACAGGCCGTTGTGCAGGCCATAGACCCAGCCATGCACGACGACGTCCTGCTGGCGGGCCCAGGCGTCCTGCACGACGGTGGTGTGGCAGGCGTTGCGGGCCTGCTCCAGCACGTTCAGCTCGCACAGCGCGTCGACGCGCTGGGGTTCGGGCACGCCGTCCAGCCAGGCCTGGTGCATGCGGCGCACGTCCTGCACATGGCGGATCCAGTTCTCCACCAGGCCCACGCGCAGGTCATACAGCGCCGCGCGCACGCCGCCGCAGTTGCTGTGGCCGACGACGATGATGTGGCGCACCTTCAGGTGGTCCACGGCGAACTGCATGACGGACAGGCAGTTCAGGTCCGAGTGCACGACGACATTGGCCACATTGCGGTGCACGAAAAGGTCGCCCGGCAGCAGGTCCACCAGCTCATTGGCCGGCACACGGCTGTCGGCGCAGCCTATCCACAGGTACTGCGGGGTCTGCTGCTTGAGCAGACGCGAGAAAAAGCCGGGTTCGCGAGCCTCGGTGTCGGCGGACCAGCGCTTGTTGTTGTCGAGCAGGTCCTGCAGTTCGTGGTTGGTCGTCGTCATGCCGCCATTGTCTGTGCGGGAAGTTACATCGTCTCCGCAAACAGCTCGCGGCCGATCAGCATGCGGCGGATCTCGCTGGTGCCCGCGCCGATCTCGTAGAGCTTGGCATCGCGCCACAACCGCCCCAGCGGGTACTCGTTGATGTAGCCGTTGCCGCCGAAGATCTGCACGCCCTCGCCGGCCATCCAGGTCGCCTTCTCGGCCGTCCACAAAATGACGCTGGCGCAGTCCTTGCGCACCTGGCGCACATGCTCCACACCCAGCATGTCCAGGTTCTTGGCCACCGTGTAGGCGAACGAGCGCGCGGCCTGCAGCACCGTGTACATGTCGGCCACCTTGCCCTGGATGAGCTGGAACTCGCCGATGCTCTGGCCGAACTGCTTGCGGTCATGGATGTAGGGCACGACGTTGTCCATGACGCTCTGCATGATGCCCAGCGGCCCGCCCGTCAGCACGGCGCGCTCGTAGTCCAGGCCCGACATCAGCACCTTGGCACCGCCGTTGACCGCGCCCAGCACGTTCTCGGCCGGCACCTCGACGTTCTGGAACACCAATTCGCCCGTGTGCGAGCCGCGCATGCCGAGCTTGTCGAGCTTCTGCGCGATGGAAAAGCCCTTCATGCCCTTCTCAATCAGGAAGGCCGTCACGCCGCGCGCGCCCAGTTCGGGCTCGGTCTTCGCATAGACCACCAGCGTGTCGGCATCGGGGCCGTTGGTGATCCACATCTTGCTGCCGTTGAGCAGGTAGACGCCGCCCTTGTCCTCTGCCTTCAGCTTCATCGACAGCACGTCGGAGCCCGCGCCCGGCTCGCTCATCGCCAGCGCGCCGACATGCTCGCCGCTGATCAGCTTGGGCAGGTACTTGGCCCGCTGGGCGTCGTTGCCGTTGCGCTTGATCTGGTTGACGCACAGGTTGCTGTGCGCGCCGTAGCTCAGGCCCACCGAGGCGCTGGCGCGGCTGATCTCTTCCATGGCCACCATGTGGGCCAGGTAGCCCATGTTGGCGCCGCCATATTCCTCGGGCACCGTGATGCCCAGCACGCCTAAAGCGCCCATCTTGCGCCACAGGTCCATGGGAAAGCAGTCGCTGCGGTCGATCTCGGCCGCGCGCGGCGCGATCTCTTCATCGGCAAAGGCGCGCACCGCGTCGCGCAGCGCGTCGATGTCCTCGCCGAGCTGGAAGTTGAGGCCGGGCAGATTCATGGGGAAGTCTCCTGTCCGCCCGGCTAGCCAGGGAGCGGGCGCATTTTGGTTGACGTAAACGTCAACTGTAGCAATTCAATCCGCCGCGTCGGCCGGCTGGGGCAGCAGGCGGCGCACCAGCGGGTGGCCGATCTTCTTGTCGGTGCCGACGGCGTAGAAGGCCTCCTCGACGCCCGCGCAGTCGCCCACGCGCACCAGGCCGTCGCGGTCCACCAGCTTGTCGCTCATCAGCGCCGCTGCCGGGAAGACGCCCATGCCCGCGGCGCCAAAGGTGGCCAGCAGCGCGCTGTCCTCGAACTCGCCGGCGATGCGGGCGCGCACGCCATGGCGCTCCAGCCACTGGTCCAGCCGCGGCCGCACGGCGGCATGCGCCGTCGGCAGCAGCAGCGGCACATCGGCCAGCGACGCCGGAAAGTCGCGCGCTGCCGCCGGCGCCCAGCGCGGGCTGGCGAACCAGGCCATCGGCGAGCTGCCCAGCGCGTGGCTGTAGACGCGCAGGTTGGGATTGGGCGGCGCGGGGCGGTCCGCCAGCACGACGTCCAGCCGGTGCAGGGCCAGGTCGCCGAGCAGGTCGTCGAACTCGTCCTCGTGGCAGAGCAGGCGCAGGTGGGGCGTATCGATGATGGGCTCAAGAAGGCGCTGCACCACGAGCTTGGGCAGGCCGTCCGAGATGCCGACGGCCAGGCGCACGGCCGGCGCGCTCGCGGCGTCGCGCACGCGCTCGGGCAGCGCCTCGCCGAGGGCGAAGATCTGCTCGGCCATCTCCAGCGCCGCCTGGCCCGCATCGGTCAGCGTCAGGCCGCGGCCGGCCGGCTTCAGCAGCGATGCGCCGAGCGACTGCTCCAGCTCGCGCACCTGGGTCGACACGGTCTGCACCGACAACCCGAGCCGCTCCGCCGCGCGGGTCAACCCCCCCTCCTTGGCGACGGCCCAGAAGTAGTAGAGATGCCGGTAGCTGAAACTCAGACTCATGGGCCAACACCAAGTTATTGGGAAGTTTGACCGCGTGATTCTCTGCTTCTTCTTGGTGTCAACGGCGCCCCGCCACAGCCGGGCGCCGCAATTGACGTTAACGTCAATCGGCGACCTAGAATCCGACTCGATCAAGGAGACAGCCATGACCGATCTCGCCGCTGACTACAAGGCATTGGCCGAGTACCGCCCGACCCACAAGGTCCGTTTCGTCACCGCCGCCAGCCTGTTCGACGGGCATGACGCCGCCATCAACATCATGCGGCGCATCCTGCAGGGCATGGGCGCGGAGGTCATCCACCTCGGCCACAACCGCTCGGTGGACGAGGTCGTCACCGCAGCGCTGCAGGAGGATGCCCAGGGCATCGCCATCAGCTCCTACCAGGGCGGTCATGTCGAGTATTTCAAGTACATGGTGCAGCTGCTGAAGGCCCGTGGCGGCGAGCGAATCCAGGTGTTCGGCGGCGGCGTCATCGTGCCGGCCGAGATCCGCGAGCTGGCCGAGCAGGGCGTGCGCATCTTCAGCCCCGAGGACGGCCAGCGCATGGGCCTGGCCGGCATGATCGGCGAGATGGTCATGAAGGCCGACCAGGACTTCAGCGTGCATGCGCCGAAGGATCTGTCGGCCATCACCGGTCACTCCGAAACGGCGTGGCGTGCGCTGGCGCAACTGCTAACGGCGCTGGAGAACGGCAAGGCCGAAGCGTCCATCGTGAGCACGCTGCGCGAGCAGGCTGCAGCGATCAAAACCCCCGTGCTGGGCATCACCGGCACCGGCGGCGCCGGCAAGTCCAGCCTCACCGACGAGCTGATCCGCCGCCTGCGCCTCGATCAAGGCGACGCGCTGCGCGTGGCGCTGATCTCCATCGACCCGTCGCGCCGCAAGAGTGGCGGCGCGCTGCTGGGTGACCGCATCCGCATGAACGCCATAGCCCCGTGGTCGCAAGGCCAGCGCGTCTTCATGCGCTCGCTCGCCACGCGCGACTTCGGCAGCGAGATCTCCCCCGCCCTGCCCGACGTCATCGCCGCTGCCAAGGTCGCCGGCTTCGACCTCGTCATCGTCGAGACGTCCGGCATCGGCCAGGGCGACGCGGCCATCGTGCCGCTGGTCGATGTGCCCATGTACGTCATGACGCCCGAGTTCGGCGCCGCCAGCCAGCTCGAAAAGATTGACATGCTGGACTTCGCCGAGTTTGTCGCCATCAACAAGTTCGACCGCAAGGGCTCGCTGGACGCGCTGCGGGACGTGAGCAAGCAGGTGCAACGCAACCGCGAGGCCTTCACGGTAATGCCGGACACGATGCCGGTGTTCGGCACCATGGCCAGCCGCTTCAATGACGATGGCGTGACGGCGCTCTACCAGGCGCTGAAGATCCGCCTGGCCGCGCTGGGGCTGCCGCTAGTGGAAGGCCGCCTGCCGCGCGTGGAAACCCGCCACAGTACGCACCAGACCCCCATCGTGCCGGCCAACCGCGTGCGCTACCTGGCCGACATCAGCGACACCGTGCGCGGCTACAAGGCGCGCGCACGCAGGCAGGCCGCGCTGGCCCGCGAGATCCAGCAACTCGAAGCCAGCCGGGCGATGCTGGAGGCGGCCAACCCGGAGAAGAACGGCGCCCGCACCGCGCTGGCCGACCTGGCCGAGCAGCGCCGCACCAAGCTCGACAGCGACGCCCGCCAGCTCCTCGCCCAGTGGCCCGACATGGTCAGGGCCTATGCCGGCGACGAGTACGTCGTGAAGATCCGCGACAAGGAGATCCGCACCGCGCTGGTCACGCAGAGCCTCTCGGGCACCAAGATCCGCAAGGTCGTGCTGCCGGGCTACGAGTGCCACGGCGAACTGCTGAAGTGGCTGATGCTGGAGAACGTGCCCGGCAGCTTCCCCTACGCGGCCGGCGTGTTCGCCTTCAAGCGCGAGGGCGAGGACCCGACGCGCATGTTCGCGGGTGAAGGCGACGCCTTCCGCACCAACCGCCGCTTCAAGCTGGTGTCCGAGGGCATGCCCGCCAAGCGCCTGTCCACGGCCTTCGACTCGGTCACGCTCTACGGCGCCGACCCCGCGCCGCGGCCCGACATCTACGGCAAGGTCGGCAACAGCGGCGTGAGCATCGCGACGCTGGACGACATGAAGGTGCTGTACGACGGCTTCGACCTGTGCAGCCCGACCACCAGCGTGTCGATGACCATCAACGGCCCCGCGCCGTCCATCCTGGCCATGTTCATGAACACGGCCATCGACCAGAACCTGGCCAAGTTCCGCGCCGACAACGGCCGCGAGCCCACCGCCGACGAAGCCGCCAAGATCAAGGACTGGGTGCTGGCCAATGTGCGCGGCACCGTGCAGGCCGACATCCTGAAGGAAGACCAGGGCCAGAACACCTGCATCTTCTCGACCGAGTTCTCGCTCAAGGTCATGGGCGACATCGCCGAGTACTTCGTGCACCACAACGTGCGCAACTTCTACTCGGTGTCGATCTCGGGGTATCACATCGCCGAGGCCGGCGCGAACCCGATCAGCCAGCTCGCGCTCACACTCTCGAACGGCTTCACCTTTGTCGAGGCCTATCTGGCGCGCGGCATGCACATCGACGACTTCGCGCCCAACCTGAGCTTCTTCTTCAGCAACGGCATGGACCCGGAGTACACGGTGCTGGGCCGCGTCGCCCGCCGCATCTGGGCCATCGCCATGCGCGACCGTTACGGCGCGAATGAGCGCAGCCAGAAGCTGAAGTACCACGTGCAGACCTCTGGCCGCAGCCTGCATGCGCAGGAGATCGCCTTCAACGACATCCGCACCACGCTGCAGGCGCTGATCGCCGTCTACGACAACTGCAACTCGCTGCACACCAACGCCTACGACGAGGCCATCACGACGCCGACCGACGAAAGCGTGCGCCGCGCGATGGCCATCCAGCTCGTCATCAACCGCGAATGGGGCCTGGCCAAGAACGAGAACCCGAGCCAGGGCGCCTTCATCATCGACGAGCTGACCGAGCTGGTCGAAGAGGCGGTGCTGGCCGAGTTCGAACGCATCAGCGAACGCGGCGGCGTGCTGGGCGCGATGGAGACCGGCTACCAGCGCGGTCGCATCCAGGAAGAGTCGATGCACTACGAGATGCTCAAGCACACGGGTGAGTACCCCATCATCGGCGTCAACACCTTCCGCAACCCGAACGGTGAGACGGTGCCTGAGCACATCGAGCTGGCGCGCTCGACGGACGAAGAGAAGCAGTCGCAGCTGACCCGCCTGGCCGAGTTCCAGGCGCGCCATGCGGGCGAAGCGCCGGCGATGCTGGCGCGGCTTCAGCAGGCCGTCATCGAGAACCGCAACGTCTTCGACGTGCTGATGGAGGCCGTGCGGGTCTGCTCGCTGGGCCAGATCACCGGCGCGCTGTTCGAGGTGGGCGGGCAGTACCGGCGCAGCATGTGAACAAGCCATCTTCCTTGCTAATTGAGCACATAACGCTCAAAATGCAAGGATGATTGATCGACGCACCGAAGCCCGTTTGGCCGAACGCATGGCCCGCTCGCCGGCCGTGTTGCTGCTTGGGCCGCGCCAGGTGGGCAAGAGCACGCTGGCCCAAACCGTTGCAGCGAGCCAGCCCGGGGCCGTGATGCTGGACCTGGAGCGCGCCTCCGACCGCGCCCAGCTGGCCGAGCCCGAGCTGTTCTTCGCCCGGCACCGCGACCATCTCGTCGTGCTGGATGAGGTGCAGCTGATGCCCGAACTCTTCAGCGTGTTGCGGCCGGAGATCGACGCGCAACGCCGACCCGGGCGCTTCCTGATGCTGGGCTCGGCCTCCGGCGAGTTGCTGCGCCAGAAGAGCGAGAGCCTGGCCGGGCGCATCAGCTATCTGGAGCTGCCACCGGTGCTGGCGCTGGAGCAGCCCGACAGCTTGAGCGCGCTGCAGGGGCTGTGGCTGCGCGGCGGCTTTCCGCTCAGCCTGCTGGCGGCGGGCGAAGCGGCGTCGTTCGGTTGGCGGCAGGACTTCATCGAGAGCTTCCTGCTGCGCGACCTCGCGCAGATGGGCGTCAAGGTGGCCGCCGAGAGCCTGCACCGCTTCTGGCGCATGCAGGCGCATCTGCAGGGGCAGCCCTTCAATGCATCGGCGCTGGGCGCGTCGCTCGGCGGGCTGGCGCACACGACGGTGGCGCGCTACCTGGACACGCTGGTGGACGCGCTGATGCTGCGCCGCCTGGAGCCCGTGCTGCCCAACCTGGGCAAGCGGCTCATCAAGTCACCCAAGGTCTATGTGCGCGACAGCGGTCTGGTGCATGCGCTGCTGGGCGTGCAGGACCTGGACACGCTGCAGGGCCACCCCATCGTCGGCATGTCATGGGAAGGCTTCGTCATCGAGCAGGTGGCCGCTGCAGTGGCCGAGGTGATGCCGGATGCGCAGCTCGGCTACTACCGCACGGCGGCAGGCACCGAGCTGGACGTCGTCATCGAACAGGGCAGCCGGCGGCTGGGGCTGGAGATCAAGTTCTCGGCCGCGCCCACCGTGGGCAAGGGCTTCTGGCAGGCGCTTGCCGACCTGAGACCTGAGCGTGCCGCCGTCGTCGCCCCGGTGGCCAGGCGCTATCCGCTGAAGGCCGGCGTCGACGTGCTGCCCGTGCGCGACATCAT
This sequence comes from Roseateles sp., assembly GCF_052436255.1. GTDB lineage: Bacteria > Pseudomonadota > Gammaproteobacteria > Burkholderiales > Burkholderiaceae_C > Pelomonas. The sequence goes on from NZ_JBQVNP010000071.1 coordinate 19,281, forward strand.
CGGCTGGCTGGCCGAGGGCTGACTACTCGGCCAGCCTGAGCGTGAGACGCCGCCCCGCCAGCCCCTCCACGCGCACGCTGCCGTCCGCCCGCGCCCGCCAGTCGGCCAGCCCGATGGGCGTCACGAGGGCAGCCCGCGCCAGTTCGCCCTGCAGGCCGATGACGGTCAGCCGCTCGGCCGCCGGTTGCGGCCCCGGATTGACGACCTTGGCCAGCGCGGCCGGCAGGCTCAGCTCGCCACGGCACAGGCCGTCGGCGTCGCGGCGGAAGCTGGCCTTGCCCTGCAACGCAGCGCCGTCCAGTTCGCCCTCGAAGCGGTTGGCCTTGAGTGGGCAGGCCTGCACCGCAAGACCTGGCGCCGGCGGCCGCAGCGGCGCGCTCAGCAGCTCGGCGCTGCGCTCGATGGACGAGGTCCACATCGCGTTGGACAGCAGGCTCACGCTGGTGGATGCCTGCGGCCACAACAGCAGCACGCTGCGCGCGCCGAGCGTGGCGCCGGCGTGGTGGGCCAGGGGCCGCCCCTCGGCGTCGGCACTCAGCCGCCAGCCAAAGCCCATCTTGAAATCGCGCTCGCCGACCGGCTGGCCGGCGTTGTCCAGCACCGGCTGCCACATCCAGTCGCGCGTGGCGGCGTCCACCACGCGGCCTTGCAGCACGCGCCCGCCCCATTCGGCCAGCGCCGGCGCGCTGGCGGCCAGCGCGGCGCCGCCCCAGCTGTAGCTGAAGTCGTGCGCCGGCGCCTGCTGCAGGCCCATCCAGCTGAAGGCATAGGCCTTGGACATGCCGCCCGCGCCCGTGGCGGTGGTGTCAGCGCCGATATCCAGGCCCGGTGCCACCTGCTCGCTGAGCAGGGCCGGGTAGGCCTTGCCGCTGGCGGCCTCCACGGTTGCGGCCAGCAGGCTGTAGCCCCAGGACGAGTAGAGGTAGCTGGCGCCCGGCGCCGCCCTCAGCGCGCGCCCCTTGACGTGGCCCAGCGCGTCGCGCGCGGTGGCGTGGTGGGTGCCGCCACGGCCGCTGTCACGGCCCTCGTAGTGGGGGATGCCGCTCAGATGGGCGGCCAGCTGGCGCGGGGTGAGCGCTGCGAGCGCCGGCTCCAGCTCGGGCAGCAGCGCGCCGACGGGCTTGTCGGCGTCCAGCTTGCCCTGCGCCTTGAGCTGGGCGGCTGCCGTCACGGCAAACAACTTGGACACGCTGGCCAGGCGAAAGCGCGTGTCGGCCTGCACGGGCAGCTTCTGCTCCACGTCGCGCAGGCCGCTGCTGCCCTGCCAGCGCAGCTTGCCGTCCTGCCAGACGGCCGCCGCCATGCCGGGCACGCCGCTGGCCTCGCGCAGCGCATCGAGCAGGGCCTGGGCGTGGCGTTCGGGGCTGGCCTGGGCCTGGGAGGCCATCGGGACGACGGCAAGGGCGGCAGATGCCGCGAAGGCGAGGGGTTTGAGCATGCGGCGCATTCTGCTCAAGCCCGAGCGCGCATGGCGAAAGTCAACGCGCCTGGATGAGCTGCATCTGCGCCTTGACCCGCAGCAGCATCGGCGAGGCAGCGGTCACCTTGGCGTCGAAGGGGTGCAGCCGCTGGCCGCCGACGGCCGCCATGATCTTGCGCACGTAGAGCCGCGTCTCCGCATAGGGCGGCACGCCCAGGTAGCGGTCCACGGCGCCCTCGCCGGCGTTGTAGGCCGCCAGCGCCAGCATCACGTCGCCCTCAAAGTAGGCCAGCAGCCAGCGCAGATAGGCCATGCCGCCGCGGATGTTCTGCGACGGGTCGGTGATGCGGGTGACGCGAAAGCGCGCGGCCGTCTCGGGCATCAGCTGCATCAGGCCCTGCGCCTTCTTGGGCGACTCGGCCAGCGGGTCGAAGTTGGACTCCTGCGCGATCACGGCCAGCACGAGCGCGGGCGCCAGCTGGTAGTCGGCCGCCAGCAGCCTGACGTAGTTGACGATGGCCGGCGGTGCGTTGGGTGGCAGCGGCAGGCTGGCCCACAGCGACGGCGCCTTGGCGCCCCGCGCCGGCGGCGGTCCCGCCGCAATCGGCGGGTCGGTCTCGGGCGGGCGCAGGCAGGGGGGCGGGTCGCCCAGCGGCATCCCGCCCATGCGCGCCAGCATGTTCTGCGCCTGCGCCATGCCCTGCTCGGCAGCGGCTGCGAACATGTGGGCGGCCTCGGCGTCGTTGCGCTGGATGCCGCGTGCATTCGTCAGCATCCAGCCCAGGCTGTACTGGGCCTCGGCATCGCCATAGCGCGCCGCACGGCAATACAGCTTGGCCGCGGCGACTTCGTCGCGCTTGACACCATCGCCGTACTCCAGCGCCTTGGCCTCCTGGCGCCAGCGCTCGACCTGGGCGGGTACCACCGGCCCGCGTTCGCCGGGCGGCATGGTGGGCCGGGGCAATTGCTCCAGCGTCAACGAGGGTGGCTGGGCCAGGGCGACAGATGACGCCAGCAAGGGCGCGAACAGCAGCACCAGAAACGGGGTTCTCACGGACGGCGGACGACGAGCGGAAGCGGGCTGCGAGTCTAGAGCCGCTCGCCGGTGTCGGCATCAAAGACCAAGAGGTCCTCCAGCGGCAGCTTCAGCTCGACAGCGTCGCCCGGCTGCAGCGTCGGCCAGCCGGCACAGCGCCAATGCAGGCGATGCTCGCCCAGCTGCAGCTGCACCAGGCTGTCGACGCCCGTGGGCTCGACCAGCAGCACCGGTGCGTTCAGCGACAGCGCCGGGCCATCGCTTGCCAGGCCCACCGACTCGGCACGCCAGCCCAGCAGCAGCGGCCGGCCCAGCAGGCGCTCGCGCCGCAGCAGTCTTTCGGGCCGCCAGCTCACCGAGCCCGCGCCGCGCAGCATCAGCGTGAACTCGCCCTCGGGCTCCAGCCGCGCCGGCAGCAAGTTCATCGCCGGGCTGGACAGGAACTGCGCGACGAAGAGATTGGCCGGCCGCTGGTAGACGGCCTGCGGCGTGCCGAGCTGCTGCACGCGCCCGTCCTTCATCACGGCGATGCGCTGGCCCAGCGTCATGGCCTCGGTCTGGTCATGCGTCACATAGATGGCGCTGCGGCCCAGGCGCTGGTGCAGCAGCTTGATCTCGCTGCGCATCTCGGCGCGCAGCTGGGCGTCGAGGTTGGACAGCGGCTCGTCGAACAGGAAAAGGCGCGGCTGGCGGGCCAGCGCCCGACCCATGGCGACGCGCTGGCGCTGCCCGCCCGAGAGCTGCGCGGGCTTGCGACCCAGCAACGCCTGCAACTGCAGCAGCTTGGCCACCTCCAGCATGCGCGCCTCGCGCTTCACGCGCGGCCAGCCTTGCATCTCCAGCCCAAAGCCGATGTTCTCGGCCACGCTCATGTGCGGGTAGAGGGCGTAGTTCTGGAACACCATCGCGATGTCGCGCTCGCGCGGGCTTAAGGCCTCGATGCGCCGGCCATCGAGCTGGATTTCGCCGGTGTCATGCGGCTGCAGGCCGGCGACCACGCCAAGCAGCGATGACTTGCCGCAGCCCGAGGGGCCGACCAGGATGAGCATCTCGCCGGCGTCCAGGTTCAGCGTCACGTCGTCCAGGATGGTGTGTGTGCCCACGCGACGCGTGAGTCCCGTGATTCGCAAGCCCGTCTCTTCTGTCATCCCTAACCCTTGACCGCGCCGGCCACCAGGCCGCGCGTGAAATGCCGCCCGGCCAGCAGATAGACCACCAGCGTCGGCGCCGCCGCCAGCAGTGCCGCGGCCATCTCCAGCGGGTAGGCGCGCGCGCCGGTCTCGGTCTGCGCGCTCAGCTGCGCCAGCGCCGCCGTGATGGGGCGCGCGTCCTCCGGCCCGAACACCAGGCCGAACAGATACTCGTTCCAGATCGTCGTGAACTGCAGGATCAGCACGACCACGAAGATGGGCCTCGACAGCGGCAGCACCACGCGCCACAGCAGGCGCCAGAAGCCCGCACCGTCCAGCCGCGCGGCCTGCAGCAGCTCGTCGGGGAAGGCCAGGAAGTGGTTGCGGAAGAACAGCGCCAGCGGCAGGCTGTAGATGACGTGGATGGCGATGAGCAGGCCCAGCGACCGGTCCAACCCCAGCCGCGCCATCGTGATGGCCAGCGGCAGCAGATAGACCTTGATCGGCAGGAAGAAGGCCAGCACCAGCAGCAGCCCCACCCAGCGCTCGCCACGGAAGCGGTATTTGCACAGCACGAAGCCATTGACGGCCGCGAGCAGGGCCGACAGCAGCACCGCAGGCACCGCCAGCATCAGGCTGATGCCGAAGCTGCCGTGCAACTTCTCCCACGCCAGGCGCCAGGCCACGAAGCTCGGCTCGCGTGGCAGCGTCAGGAAACCCTGCTGCGCCTCGGCCACGCCCTTGAAGCTGTTCATCAGCATCAACAGCAGCGGCAGCGCGATGACCAGCGCAGCGACCATGGCCAGCAGATAGAGCGTCAGCCGTTTCACGTTGATCGACCGGCTGAGTTGTTCGGGCCGAGCGCCGGGCCGCTCCCAAGCCGGCCCGTCTGGCGATGTGCTGGCGGCTCGATGCCGCCAGCATCGCCGTCCCCCCGGGGGACCGGCTGGGCGCGCCCGCGTTCAGCGCGGCGAGACCGGACGAGGGGCGAGCGCGCCAGCGCATAGGGCAGTGCGATGGACAGCACCATCATCACCAGCACCATCGCGCTGGCCGCGCCCAGCCCCAGGCGGCTGCGCTCGAAGGCCATCTGGAACATGTAGAAGGCCGGCAGCTCGCTGGCCTGGCCGGGGCCGCCCTCGGTCAGCACGACGACGAGGTCGAAGGTCTTGATGGCCGCCGGCAGCAGCACCAGCAAGGCCGACGCGAGGCTGGGCCCGAGCTGGGGCAGGATGACGCGACGCAGCAACTTCCAGCCCTGCGCGCCGTCCAGCCGCGCGGCCTGCAGCATCGACTCGTCGATGCCGCGCAGCCCGGCCAGGAAGATGGCCATCACGAAGCCGCTGATCTGCCACACCGCGGCCACGACCAGCGCGTAGACGGCCATCTCCTCCTGCGCCAGCCAGTCCCAGCGAAAGCTCGTCCAGCCCAGCGAGCGCACGCCCTCGGCGACACCTTGCTCGGGGTCCATCAGCCAACGCCAGGCGCTACCGGTCACGACCATGGACAGGGCCATCGGGTGCAGCCACACCCAGCGCAGCGCGCCCTCGCCGCGCAGCTTCTGGTCCAGCAGCAGAGCCAGGCCCAGGCCGATGGCCAGCGGCAGCACGACGAAGCCGAGGCAGAAGCGCAGCAGGTTCCACAGCGCGGCCTGCCAGCGCGGGTCCAGCAGCAGGCGCTCGTACTGCAGCAGGCCGACGAACTCGTTGCTCGGCAACAAGTTGGAGCGCGTCAGCGACAGCCAGCCCGTCCACAGCAGGAAGCCGTAGAAGAAGAACGCCCCGACGAGCAGCAGCGGGATCAGGCAGGCCAGGGCGGTGCGGCGTTCAGACATCAGTCCACCTGCCGCAGGGCCTGCGCCAGACGTGTCTGCGCCTGCTGCACCGTCATGCGCTCGCTGGCCCAGTAGACCGACAACACATCGCGCAGCCCGCCATAGGCGCTTTCGCCAAGCCGCGCGCTCAACGCCAGCACCAGCTCCCCGCGCGCCTCGCCGGCGCGGAAGTCCGCCGCCGAACGTTGCGCGCAGGCGTTGAAGCCGTCCAGCACCGCATCGCGCCGCACCGGGATGCCGCCCTTGATCTGCGCCAGCCGCGACGAGGTCTCGGGCTGCAGCAGCAGGGCCGCCAGGCGCCGCTGCGCGCCGAGCCGGGCCGGCTGGGCGAAGAACACCAGCCGGTCGAACTCGAAGTAATGCAGGCCGGCGTGGCCGGGCGCGGCCGTGCAGTCATAGTCCTGCCCGGCCCGCCAGCCGGCCTTGAGGAATTCGCCATTGGCCCAGTCGCCGGTGAACTGGAAGGCCGCCCGGCCCTGCAGCAGCAAGGCCGTTGCGCCCGCCCAGTCGCGGCTGACCTGGCCCGCGTCGGTATAGCTCTTGAGCCGGCGGAACTCCTGCAGCAGCGCGGCCATGCGCGGGCTCGCCAGCAGGGCTGGGTCGGCCTGCAACAGGGCACGCTCGAAGAAGTCGCGCCCCTCACGGCCCAGCACCACGGCGACAAAGAGGCTGAGCTTCTGGCCCGCCGAACTGCCGATGGCCAGCGGCAGCACACCGGCGCGGCGCAGCGCCTCGGCCGTGCGGTGAAACTCGTCCCAGCCCTGCGGCACGGCCAGGCCATGAGCGCGCAGCAGGCGCAGGTTGCTCCACAGCGTGTTGAGCCGGTGCACGTTCAGCGGCACGGCGGCGGGCTTGGCGCCGTAGCGCAGCTCCGTGGCCACCGCATGCGGCAGGGCGGCGAGCTGCGCATTCACGCCCGGCCCCAGGTCGGCCAGCGGCACGGCCTCGGCCCAGATGCGCAGCGGCTTGTCGGTCTGCGCCAGGGTCGGCGGGTGGCCGGACAGGAAGCGCGCCTTCAGCAGCGTGTTCGCATTGGACGCACCCGCCACGGCAGTTGTCTTGAGGTCCACGCCACCGCGCTGGGCTGCGGCTTTCAATTCGGCCACCATCGCCGCCTCGCTGCCCGAGGTCCAGCCATGCAGCAGCTCCAGGTCGGCGGCTTGGGCGCTGCCGGCGAGCAGCAGCGCAGTGAGGGCAAGGCGCTTCATGCGAGCGCGTCCAGGCGGCGTTGCAGCGGCTGCACCAGCGCCGGCAGCATCTCGTCCACCAGCGCAGCGGCCTCGTGCAGGCGTGGCTGGGCGTCGCCGGGCTTGCAGCCCGACCAGAGCGAATGGCCCAGCTCGAAGAGATCCGCCAGCGTGTCCAGCAGCGGCAGGGC
>NZ_JBQVNP010000072.1:0-25919 GCF_052436255.1 Roseateles sp.
ATGCAGGCGCGCACGTTGCAGCGCCGCGCGTGCGGTGGCGGCGGCAAGCGGAAGTTGCGCGGGGTCGCGGGCCAAAGCAGCGCGGCGCGCGCGCTCGGCCGCGTCGATGCGGTAGGGCAGGCGCTGCACGATGTCGGCATCGTCCTTCGGCACGAAGGGCTCCGCCGACACCGCCAGCGGCGCCACCAGTAGCAGCGCGAGCAGGCGCTTCACAGGGTCTGCGGTTCTTCGGTTTCGCTTGCCGATGCATCAAGCATCGGCAGCGTCAGCGCCTCCGAGGTCTCGTCGTCGGCCTTCAGCGCCTTGAGGTAGGCCACCAGCGCCATCGACGAGGCCACGGCGCTGTCGGGTACCGCAGTGACCGCCATGGGCGGCGCAGGCGGTGGCGCGACGACATGGGCGTCGTCATTGCCACCGCCGCAGGCGGCCAGCAGCAGGGCAGCGGTGCCCGTGGCGAGCAAGGCAGGCTTGCGGGTCAGCATGGCGGCCTCCTTCACTTGGTGCCCGGGATGGGCGTGTTGAGGTAGGGGAAGCCGGCTAGCAAGGGCACGACGGCCTGGTCCACCGCGTCGTGCAGCTTGAAGCTGGTGGCGCCGAGCGGCACGGCGCTCGGCTTGCAGGCAGCGCCGAGGCCGAGCTTGTCGGTGTCGCCATTGGCCACGCACAGGCCGCCCATCACGGCGACCAGCGAGATGTCGACGACGTCGTCCTTGGGCCGTCGACCATTCGGGTAGCCGGCGTTGTCGTTACCCGCAGCCAGGATGTTGCCAACGATGCCCAGCCGGTTCTGCTGAGCGAAGGGCACGGGCGCGATGGCCGTGTTCAAACGCAGCATCTCCGACGGCGTGACGGTGGCCAGTTGGTTCACGCCCTTGATGCCGGTCAGGAAGGTGGTGACCAAGTCAGTGCGTGGGAAGTTGGTCGGCGCGGTGTTGGGCAGGTTCAGCGCGATCTCCAGCAACGCAGGCAGGGTCGGGTTGGTCACGTAGTCGGCGAACTGCCCGTCGTCCATGGGCTTGGCGCTGTTGAACTGGTCCTTGTCCTTCAGGCCGATGACGACTTCGTTGACCAACGGCATGCCCAGGCGCGAGACCTGCACCCAGGCGCCGCCGGCCTTCTCGGCGGCCTGGTGCCCGGAAGCCGGCTTGGGGTTGAGCAGGCGGCCCTGGCGCAGGCTGGCGCTGGTCCAGCCGCCGATGACGTCGCTGCCGGCGGATTTCAGGCAGTCCTTGTGCACTTCCAGCGCCAGCGTCGTGACGTTCTTGTCGCCGATCGTATTGGGCACGGCGTTGATCAGCGCGGGGTCGGTGATGACCGACACGGGCGCGTTGACCAGGTCGAAGATGGTGCCGAGATTGACCGCGAACGGGTCCTGGCGCTGCCCGACGAAGACCTTGGCCGGCGTCGTGCAACCGGGGACCGTGACGGGGTAGACATGCTTGGCCGCATAGCCTGCATAGTCGGCGATCGTCTTCTTGCCGATGTTGTCGACCGGCTTGTCGAAGGTCGTCGCGCCGCCGGTGGCGTGGGTCACGGACTGGGCCGTGCCGCTGCGGCGGTCGCCACGCACGACGGTGACGGTGTAGCTCTCGTTGAGCTGCAGGTTGGCGTCCTTGACGTTGGCCACCGTGCCGCTCTGGATCAGCGGGATGCCGACCATCTTGCCGCCAATGTTCAAGGAAGTACCGGCACCGCTGTTGGACAAGGTGTTCTTGAACCGGAACTGGAAGCTGATGTCTTCCTTGGCGTCGCCGTTGTTGTCGACGTGGATCTCGTAGAGCGCGTTCGGGTCCAGCGAGAAGTAGTTGGGGCCGCCGTAGCCGTCCTGCAGTGGCAGGTAGTTGGCGATCAACGTGACCATGCCGTCACGGTTGGCCTCATAGCTGCGGAACATGTAGAAGTCCGTCGCGTCGACCTTGGGGACGGTCGTCAAGAAGGGCGCTTCGCGGTGGCTGGACGCATGCGCGCCGCTGGCCAGGCAGAGCAGCACCACGCCCAAGGCGCTGCAGGTGAGACGAGCTTTCATGGGAGGCATCCGGTGGCGATGCCAACACAGGCATCTGGGCAGTGTTACGGAGCCACTGGCGACCCGGATGCACGCCGGCGTGACGAATCGCCCACCACCCCCCCTAGCAACACAATGGCGGCCCTTGGAGGAGATTGCCGATGCCCCGTTCCCGTTCCGCCGCGCTGGTCGCGGTCCTGTGCTTGTCCGGCGTCACCAGCGCCTGGGCCGGCATCACCGGTTTCTATCGCCAACCCGCCATCCAGGGCGGGCAGATCTATCTCGTCGCCGAGGGCGACCTGTGGCGCGTCGGCCTGCAAGGCGGCGACGCGCAGCGGCTGACGACGCACAACGGGCTGGAAAGCCAGCCCGCCGTGTCGCCCGACGGCCAGTGGCTGGCCTTCACGGGCCAGTACGACGGCGGGACCGAGCTCTACCTGATGCCGGCCGCCGGCGGGGTGCCGAAACGGCTGACCTGGGAAGGCGGCGGGATGCGCGTCTGGGGCTTCAGCGCGGCCGGCGAGATCCTCTACACCGGCCTGGACGCGCGCCCCGGCAGCCAGCTGTTCGCCATCGACATGAAGACTGGCCAGCGCCGTTCCCTGCCGGTGGGCCAGGCCAGTGACGGCGCCTTGAGCGCCGACGGCAAGACGCTCTACTTCACCCGCAGCGGCCTGCGCAGCGACAACGCCCGCCAATACCGCGGCGGCGCCATCGCGCGGCTCTGGTCGCTGAACCTGGCTGACAAGACCGAGGCCCGGCCGCTGGTCGTCGAAGGCAGCAACGACCGCCGGCCCATGCCCTACCGTGAAGACGGCGCCGAGCGCATCGCCTTCCTGTCCGACCGCGACGGCACGGTCAACCTGTGGTCGGTCGACGCCCAGGGCGGCGGCCTGCGCCAGCACACGGCGCACAAGGGCTGGGACATTCGCCATGCCGCCGCCGATGGCAGCCGCGTCGTCTATGCACTGGGCGCCGACCTCTACGTCATCGACTTGGCCCAGCGCGATGCGGCGCGCAAGCTCGACATCGCCCTGGGTGGCGACTTCGACCAGTTGCGCGAGCGCTGGATCAAGAAGCCGCAGGACTTCCTCACCGACACGGCCTTCGCACCCAACGGCGAGCGCGTGTTGCTGGCGGCGCGGGGTCATCTCGCCACCCAGGGTGCGCAGCAGTTGCGCCGCGCCGAGCTGCCGCAGCCGGCGGACGGCCGCTGCCGCAAGGGGGAGTTCAGCGCCGACAACAAGCAGGTGTTCGCCTTCTGCGACTTCAGCGGCGAGATGGAGGTATGGCGCTTCGCGGCCAACGGCACCGGCCAGCCCGAGCGCATCACCCACGGCGCGCCCAACGCCACGGTCACACAGCGCCGCGAACTGCTGCCTTCACCCGACGGCCGCTGGCTGGCGCACAGCGACAAGGAAGGGCGCATCTGGCTGACGGACCTGAAGGCGCCAACCCCGGCCAACACCCGCGAGATCGCCCGCGGCGTCCTCGCCGAGCCCCGGCTGCATGGCTGGAGCCCCGATAGCCAGGCGCTGGCCTGGACGGTGCCGCTGCGCCACCCCGACCGCCACCAGCTCCAGCTCTACAACATCGCGCATGGCAGCGTTCACACGCTGACCACCGACCGCTACGACAGCGGCAGTGCGGCTTTCAGCCCCGACGGACAGTGGCTCTATTTCGCGTCCAGCCGCAACTTCGCCACCACGGGCAATCCCAGCCCCTGGGGCGACCGCAACACCGGGCCCTTTTTTGGCTTCCGCAGCAAGCTCTATGCGCTGGCCCTGCAGCCGGGCCTGCGCTCGCCATTCGCACCGAAGGACGAGCTGGAATCGGCCAGCGAGAAAAAAGCCGACGAGCAACGCGCCGAGGACAAGAAGGCCACCGACAAGCACCCGACTGAGCGCAAGCCCGACAAGGACAAGTCGGAGGACAAGAAGCCCGAGCCCAAGGCCAAGCCGACCATCCAGTTCGAGGGCCTGGCCGCGCGCCTGCACGAGTTGCCTGTGCCCGCAGGCAACTACCGCGCGTTGCGCGTCGACGGCAAGCGGCTGTGGTTCCTGGACCAGGACCTGGACCGCAAGACCCAGCTCAAGTCCATCGCCATCGACAACCAGGGCGGCCCGCCCGACATCCTGGCCAGCGACGTGCGCGACTACGAGCTGAGCGCGGACTGCAAGAAGCTGATGGTCGTGCGCAACCAGGCCGCGGGCGCCGCGCCCGAGGTGCTCATCGTCGAGGCCGCGCCCAAGCTGCCGGCCGACCTGAGCAAGCTGCAGGTGCGCTGGACCGACTGGCAGATCGCCACCCAGCCCAGGGCCGAGTGGAAGCAGATGTTCGCCGACGCCTGGCGCATGCATCGCGACCACTTCTACGACAGCGCCATGCACGGTGTCGACTGGCAGGCCGTGCGGGCCAAGTACGAGCCGCTGGTGGCGCGCCTGACCGACCGCTTCGAGCTGGCCGAACTGATGGCGCAGATGGTGGGCGAGCTGGGCGCGCTGCACAGCCAGGTCGCGCCCGGCGACATCCGCCCCGCGCCCGAGGAGCCGGGTCTTGCCGGCCTGGGTGCGCGCTTCTCCCGCGCAGCCGAGGGCTGGCGCATCGATGCCATCTACGCGGCCGACCCCGAGCTGCCGGCCGAGGCTTCGCCGCTGGCCGCACCCGGCGTCGGCCTCAAGGTGGGCGACATCATCACGACCGTGAACGGCCGCCCGACGGCCGCGGCACCGCACCTGCTGGAGCTGCTGCGCGGCCAGGCTGGCCGGCAGGTGCTGATCGAGGCCAGGCAGGCTGGACGCACCGTACAGCGCATCGTCACGCCGGTGGCGCAGACGCGCGAGAACCAGCTGCGCTACAACGACTGGCGCTTCAGCCGCGCCCGCGCCGTTGAAGCCGCCGGCCAGGGGCGCATCGGCTATGTGCATCTGCGGGCCATGGGCGCTGCCGACATCGCCGACTTCGTGCGCGAGTTCTATGCCGCCACCGACCGCGAAGGCCTCATCATCGACGTGCGCTACAACAATGGCGGCAACATCGACAGCTGGATCCTGGAGAAGCTGCTGCGCCGCGCCTGGGCCTTCTGGCAACCGCGCTCACCCGCCGGCACCGGCGTTTACGCCAACATGCAGAACGTCTACCGCGGCCACACGGTCGTGCTCATGAACGAGGACACCTACAGCGACGGCGAGACCTTTGCCGAAGGCTTCAAGCGCCTCAAGCTCGGCCCCGTCATCGGCCGGCGCAGTTCGGGCGCCGGCGTGTGGCTGTCGGACGGCAACCGCCTCATCGACAACGGCATCATGCGTGCCGCCGAGTCGGGCCAGGTGGACGCTGAAGGCCGCTTCCTCATCGAGGGCATCGGCGTGACGCCCGACATCGAGGTCGACAACCTGCCCCGCGCCACCGCGATGGGCCAGGACGCACAACTGGAGGCGGCACTGGCCGAGCTGCAACGGCGCATCGCCGAACAGCCGGTGCAGCCGGTCAAGCCCGGGCCCTATCTGCGCCCCGTGAAGCCCTGATCAGGCCAGCGTGACGCGGGCGAACTTGCGTTTGCCCACCTGCAGCACGTACTCGCCCGCGTCCAGTTTCAAACCCTTGTCGGCGACGACATCGCCGGCCATGCGCACGCCGCCCTGGTCGATCATGCGCAGGCCTTCGCTGGTCGACGCGACCAGGCCGGCGGCCTTCAGCAGCGGCGCGATGCCGAGCGGCGCGCCGGTGAGCTGCACGGCCGGAATCTCATCCGGAATGCCGCCACGGGCGCGGTTGTTGAAGTCCTGCTCAGCCGCCTCCGCCGCCTGAGCGCTGTGGAAACGCGCGGTGATCTCCTTGGCCAGCATGACCTTGGCGTCTTTCGGGTTGCGACCGCCTTCCACCTCGGCCCTCAGCGTCGCGATCTCGCCGAGCGACTTGAACGACAGCAGCTCGAACCACTTCCACATCTGCACGTCGCTGATCGACAGGATCTTGGCGAACATGGTGTTGGCCGGCTCGGTGATGCCGATGTAGTTGTTCTTGGACTTGGACATCTTCTCGACGCCGTCCAGGCCCTCCAGCAGCGGCATCGTCAGGATGCACTGCGGCTCCTGGCCATATTCCTGCTGCAAGTGGCGGCCCATCAGCAGGTTGAACTTCTGGTCCGTGCCGCCCAGTTCCAGGTCGCTCTTCAGCGCCACCGAGTCATAGCCCTGCATCAGCGGGTAGAGGAACTCGTGCACGGAGATCGGCGTCTGGGCGGCGAAGCGCTTGGTGAAGTCGTCGCGCTCCATCATGCGGGCCACCGTGTACTTCGCCGCCAGCTGGATCAGCCCGGCCGCGCCGAGCGGCTCGCTCCACTCGGAGTTGTAGCGGATCTCGGTGCGCGCCGGGTCCAGCACCAGCTTGGCCTGGGCGTAGTAGGTCTCGGCGTTGGCCTGGATCTGCGCCGTCGTCAGCGGTGGGCGCGTCGCGTTTCGACCGGAAGGGTCGCCGATCAGCGACGTGAAGTCGCCGATCAGGAAGATCACCTGGTGGCCCAGGTCCTGCAGCTGGCGCATCTTGTTGAGCACGACGGTGTGGCCCACGTGGATATCCGGGGCCGTCGGGTCCAGCCCCAGCTTGATGCGCAAGGGCACGCCGGTGGCGGCCGAACGCGCCAGCTTCTTGACCCACTCGGCTTCGGGCAGCAGTTCGTCCACGCCGCGGCGGGTGATGGCCAGGGCCTGCTGGACGGCATCGGTGACAGGAAATTCGGCGGCGTCGGGCATGGGGCGCGTCGCCAGACCGGTAAAAGGTCGGGCGAAATTGTTAAGTTGTTGATCTATCGGGTTTAACCGGCCTGTCGAGTAGGACAACGCCGTTAGAATTCACCCTTCGAACCGGGGGTGTTGCTTCAACACAACCGAGTGGATTTTAGGGCCGCATCACGGTGCAGCCCTTTCGCGTGGAACCGGCCTGGCCGGGATTGCCCCAGCGACAACCCCGGGATGCCGAGCGTGACCGCAATCCAGAAACGCCTTCAGCAACTTCAAACCGCAATCAAGACCGTCGACGGCTTTGCCGCCAGGCATCCCCGCGCCCTGACCGCCACCGTTGTCAGCGCCCTCAGCTGTTTCGCCGTCACGGCCTTCGGTATTGCCCCGCTGGCGCCCGACGCGGCCGAATTGCCCCGGCGCACGCTGGTGGAGACGGTGGCTACGCCCAGCATCGAGGCCCAGCTGGAGGAATTGGCCGCCCACAGCATCGGGCTGGCGCGCGCCGAAGCCACGCGCTCCGGCGACACCCCCGACAGTCTGCTGCGCCGCGCTGGCGCCTTCGACCCGGCCGCCGCCGCCTTTTTGCGCGCCGATCCGCTGGCGCGCCGCATCTTCCAGGGCCGTGCCGGCAAGATGGTCCACCTGACGGCGAATGCCTCGGGCCAGGTGCAGAAGATCGTTGCCCGCTTCCCCGCCGAGAAGAGTGAGCTGCAGGCAAGTCATTTCACCCGACTGACCGTCGCCCGCGACGGCGGCCGCTTCGTCGCCCACACCGAGACGGTGCCGTTGCAGGCCCAGATCGCCCTCGGGAGCGGCAGCATCCGCACCTCGCTGTTTGCTGCCACCGACGAGGCCAAGATCCCCGATGCCATCGCCTCGCAGATGGCCGACATGTTCTCGGGCGACATCGACTTCCACCGCGAATTGCGCAAGGGCGACCGCTTCAGCATCGTCTATGAAACGCTGACGGCTGACGGCGAGCCCATCCAGTGGGATGGCGGCACCGGCCGCCTGCTGGCCGGCGAGTTCACCAACAACGGTCGCACCTATTCGGCGGTGTATTTCAAGGACAGCGCCTCCGGCAAGGCCAGCTTCTACGGCTTTGACGGCCAGAGCAAGCGCCGCGCCTTCCTGGCCAGCCCGATGGAGTTCTCGCGCATCACGTCGGGCTTCGCGATGCGTTTCCACCCCATCATGAAAACCTGGCGCCAGCACAACGGCGTCGACTACGGCGCGCCGACCGGCACGGCCGTGCGCTCGGTGGGCGACGGCACCGTCGAGATGGCTGGCTGGCAGAACGGCTTCGGCAATGTCGTGCATGTGCGTCATGCCGGTGACCGGACGACCGTCTACGCCCATCTGAGCAAGATCGACGTCAAGAAGGGCCAGCGCATCGAACAGGGCCAGCGCATCGGCGCCGTCGGCGCCACCGGCTGGGCCACCGGCCCGCATCTGCATTTCGAGTTCCGCGTTGGCGGCCGCCACATGGACCCGCGCGCCATCGCCCGGGCTTCCGAGGCGGTCACGCTGCCCGGCTACGCCAAGGCGCAGTTCCTGCAGACCGTCGCCAGCGTGAAGACGCAACTGGCCGTGGCGGAAACCCTGGACGGCGTCTCCGCCGCCGAATAGGGCCGGTGAGCGCGCTCTACATCGGGTTGATGTCGGGCACCTCGCTCGACGGCATCGATGGCGTGCTGTTCGACGCCGGGGCGCTGGCCGTCACAGGCCATGTGCATTTACCACTTGCACCGGCGCTGCGCGATGAACTGCTGGCGCTGAACACGCCCGGCGACAACGAACTGCACCGCGCGGCACTCGCCGCCAATGCCGTCGCACGCGGCTATGCCAATACCGTCTCGCAGCTGCTCGAGGCGACCGGCACGCGGCGCGATCAGGTCGCGGCCATCGGCGCCCACGGCCAGACGGTTCGCCACCGGCCCGACGGCTTTGACGGCTACACGACCCAGTTGCTCAACGGCGCGCTGCTCGCCGAGCAGGCCGGCATCGACGTGATCTGCGACCTGCGCAGCCGTGATGTGGCGGCCGGCGGCCAGGGCGCGCCGCTGGTGCCAGCCTTCCACCGGGCGGTGTTCGGCCTGGAAGGCGAGGATGCGGCCGTGCTCAACCTGGGTGGCATCAGCAACCTGAGCCTGCTGTTCGCCGATGGGGACACCGGGGGTTTCGATTGCGGGCCGGCCAACTGCCTGATGGACGGCTGGATCGCCCGCCACCTCGGCCGCGCCTACGACGCCGATGGCGCCTGGGCCGCCACAGGTCGCGTGTCGCCGGCACTGCTGGCAACGCTGCTGGCCGACCCCTTCTTCGCGCAGCGCCCGCCCAAGAGTACAGGTCGCGATCTGTTCCATCTCGGCTGGCTGCAGGCCCGGCTGATGCCCGGCCTTGCGCCGGAGAACGTGCAGGCGACGCTGCTGGAGCTCAGCGCGCGCTGCGTGGCCGACGCGCTGCGGGCGCAGATGCCGGGCGCCAAATCTCTGGTCGTCTGCGGCGGCGGCGCCCACAACGGGCGGCTGATGCAGCGCCTGTCCGACCTGCTGCCAGGCGTCAGCGTCGACGCCAGCGCTGCGCGCGGCCTGCCGGTCGATCAGGTAGAAGCGGCCGCCTTCGCCTGGCTGGCGATGTGCTTCAAAACAAAACGGCCGGGCAATCTGCCGGCCGTAACGGGAGCCGCGGGCTTGCGGCTGCTCGGGGCGCTCTACCCCGCCTAGTCTTTCTCAGACCGAGAAGCTGGATCCGCAACCACAGGTCGTCGTCGCGTTCGGGTTCTTGATGACGAACTGGGCGCCTTGCAGGTCTTCCTTGTAGTCGATCTCGGCGCCCATCAGGTACTGCAGGCTCATCGAGTCGATCAGCAGGGTCACGCCGTTCTTGTTCATCTGCGTGTCGTCCTCATTCACGGCCTCGTCGAAGGTGAAACCGTACTGGAAACCGGAGCAGCCGCCGCCTTGCACGAAGACGCGCAGCTTCAGCTCCGGGTTGCCTTCTTCGGCCACCAGGTCGCGCACCTTGTCGGCGGCGCTGTCGGTGAACACGAGGGGCACGGGCAAATCGTTGACGGCGGTGACGGGGGTATCAAGCACGGCGCTCATGGCGAGGCTCCTGTGAATCTGTCCAGAGACGAATATGCGGATTGTCCGCGCAAAAACAAAAGGCCGCGTTACGGCGGCCTTTTGTCGAGTCGAGCAGCAATTAACGCTTGCTGAACTGCTTCCTGCGACGGGCGCCGTGCAGACCGACCTTCTTACGCTCGACTTCACGCGCGTCACGCGTGACGAAGCCGGCGCGGCTCAGTTCGGGCTTCAGGGTGGCGTCGTAGTCAATCAGCGCGCGGGTGATGCCCAGACGCAGCGCGCCGGCTTGGCCGGACTCGCCACCGCCGTGCACGTTCACCTTGATGTCAAAGGCTTCGCCATTGTTCGTCAGCAGCAGGGGCTGCTTGGCGATCATGATCGAGGTCTGACGACCAAAGTAAGTGTCAATGGCCTTGCCGTTGACGATGATCTGGCCCGTGCCCTTCTTCATGAAGACGCGAGCGACCGACGACTTGCGACGGCCCGTACCGTAATTCCAGTTTCCGATCATGGCCGTTCCTTAGATCTCGAGAGCCTTGGGCTGCTGGGCGGTGTGCGGGTGCGTCGGGCCTGCGTAGACCTTCAGCTTCTTGACCATGGCGTAGCCGAGCGGGCCCTTGGGCAGCATGCCCTTGACGGCCTTTTCCAGCGCGCGGCCGGGATGCT
Source organism: Roseateles sp. (assembly GCF_052436255.1). Lineage (GTDB taxonomy): Bacteria > Pseudomonadota > Gammaproteobacteria > Burkholderiales > Burkholderiaceae_C > Pelomonas. The sequence goes on from NZ_JBQVNP010000072.1 coordinate 10,500, forward strand.
TGGCTTGCATGTCCTTGAACTTGGTGGCGTAGATGCCGCCGGGGAAGCCGCTGTGACGGTAGTACACCTTGTCGGTGGCCTTGTTGCCCGTGACACGGAGCTTTTCGGCGTTGACGATGACGATGAAATCACCGGTGTCCACGTGAGGCGTGTAAATGGCCTTGTGCTTGCCGCGCAAACGGAGTGCCACTTCGCTGGCAACACGTCCGAGCACCTTGTCGGTGGCGTCAATCACAAACCACTCGTGCGTCACCTCGGCCGGCTTGGCGCTGAAGGTCTTCATGAGTTGCTTTCGCTGCGCCGGCCTCCAAATACTGAAGCCGGCAATGTATGGCTGAACTTGACCGGCTTCGGTGCTGTGTCTGATGCACAGCCTCTCGGCGCAGCCGCCCACGCATTGATGCATGGCTCTTTTCTGCAGCCTTTGACAGAAAAGCCCGCGAGTGTAGCAGCACCAACCATGGTTTGAAAGGCGCCGACACGTTACGCTTGCCAGACCGCATACGGCCCAGCCATGCCTACCAGACCTGCAGCCCCCGCCCACCCGCCCGTCGAACTGACGGCGGACTGGGATCGCGAGCTGTCGGTCTTCGGCCCCGACCCGAGTGCACCCGCTGCGGCGCCCGTCGAGACGGCCAGTCCTCTGGCCAGCGCCCGGGCAGCGCTGGAGCGGTTGTCGACCTGGGTGCCCATCCGATCGCTGGCCCGGCGGCACCGCCGCCGCATCATCGACCACCTGCTGGCGCTGGAGGCGCCGGATCGCTATCTGCGCTTCGGCTACCCGGCGTCTGACGAACAGATCCGCAAATACGCGCTCAGCATCGATTTCGGCCGCGACGAAGTACTCGGCATCTTCAACCGCCGCCTGCAGCTCATTGCGATGGCTCACCTGGCCTTCGCTCAGCCGGTGGAAGGGGAGCCAGGTCGCACGATGGCTGAATTTGGCGTGTCCGTGCTGCCGCGGTCGCGCGGCCGGGGGCTGGGCCGGCGCCTCTTCGATGCTGCCGCCCTGCATGCGCGCAACCGCGGCATCGACACCCTCTTCATCCATGCACTGAGCGAGAACCGACCCATGCTGCGCATCGCAACGGCCGCCGGCGCCAGCGTCGAACGCGACGGTAGTGAATCGGCAGCCTGGTTGCGCTTGCCGCCGAACACCGTCGGTTCTCAGGTTGAACAGGCGCTGAACCGCCATCTCGGTGAACTGGATTTCCAGATCAAACGTCAGGCGCAGACGCTGAGCGATTTCGTCGACAGCGTGGCCGAAGTCAAAGCGCATTTCGAATCTCCGGGACGGGCCGCAAAGGAATAAATGGCGCCATCAATGCGCTTCGCGGCGCCTGAGGCCCCCCCTCAGGCCGGGGGAATCGGGACTAGCGAGTAATGGCTTTTAGGGACGTTGAGCTACATTGCCCGTCCATTGCGCCGCGAAAAAACATGTCGGCGTCCCCGTCGAATCCCCGAGGGATATGCCGTACGCCATCTATTGGATCGCCGCCCTGGCTATCTGCGTCCTGGGTCTGGCCATCGGCCTGATCTGGGCCTTGCGGCGGCCGGCGTACGCCAGCAAGGGCCTGCCTGCGGAGTGGTCACTCACGGCCAGGCCGGTGTTCACGACGGACGAGCGGCGCGTCTTCCGTCTGCTGCGTGAGGCTTTGCCCCATCACGTCGTGCTGTCAAAGCTGCCGCTGGTGCGCTTTTGCCAGCCGACCGAGGCCAAGGAAGTGCGCTACTGGTTCGACCTGCTCGGCGCCTCGCATGTGACCTTTGCCGTGTGCAGCCCGAATGGTCGCGTGCTGGCGGCCATCGACCTGGAAGGCGAGCGCGGTGTCACGCCACGCATGCTGCAAATCAAGCACGCCGTGCTGTCGGCCTGCCGCGTGCGCTATCTGCGTTGCGCGATGGATCAGTTGCCAAGCGTCGCCGAGTTGCAATTGCTCGTGCCGCAGGGCAGCAACCCGCGCGGCCCGCTGCCGGCACCGGCCCCGACGCCTGGCCTGCAGCGCCGCCGTGGCAGCGCCACGGAGGAAGAGTTCGGCAGCGACTGGGGCCAGTTCTCCCAGCCCCTGCCCCTGTGGCAGGACGCCGGCGTTTTCGGGGGCAGCGGGGCTGACAGCTTCGGCGAGCGCCACCCGCGCATGCCGGCCCAGCCGGCGCCGCCGTCGCCCCAGCGCCGCCTGTCCTCGCGCAGCATGGACACGTCACGCTACAACCCGCGCAGCCTGCCCGTGCTCGATGACGCGGACGACGACGCCATGCTCGACGACATCGTCGGCGTGGTCGTGGACGCGCCGCGTTATGCAACCCAGCGCCCACGCCGGGGCTGAACCATCCCGGCGACACTCGCCGGATGCATCAAGCGACCCCTGACCTCAGCTTCGGCGACCTGACGCCGGAGTTCATGCTCGACGCCCTGGACGCCGCCGGCCTGCGCGCCGATGGCCGGCTGCTGCAGCTCAACTCCTTCGAGAACCGCGTGCTGATGCTGCATCTGGAGGACGCTCACTTCGGCAGTTCGGCGGCCGTCGCCAAGTTCTACCGCCCAAGGCGCTGGAGCGATGCGCAGATCCTGGAAGAACATGTCTTCGCCGCGGAGCTGGCCGCCGCCGAAGTGCCGGTGGCCGCGCCATGGACGCTGGAAGGCGGCTCCACCCTCTTTCACTACCAGGGCCAGCGCCTGGCCGTTACACCGCGCCAGGGCGGGCGGGGGCCGGAGCTGGAGGACCCTGAGGTGCTGCGCTGGATAGGCCGGCTGCTGGCGCGCCTGCACGGCGTCGGCCGGCTGCGGCCCTTTGTCGAGCGCCAGGCCTGGGCCAGCGCCGCACCTGCGCAGACCGCGCGCGACTGGCTCATCGACCACGAGGCCATCCCGGCCGAGATCGCCCCGCAATGGGACACCGAGGCGCGCCGCTGCATCGACGCCATCCAGGCCGCCTTCGACAGCCTCCCCGACCTGCAGCTCACGCGCCTGCACGGCGACTGCCACCCCGGCAACATCCTGTGGACGCCCGACCGCGGGCCGCACTTCGTCGACCTCGATGACGCCGTCACCGGCCCGGTCGTGCAGGACCTATGGATGTTGCTGCCAGGCTCAACGGATGAGCCCGACGCCGCGCGGCGATTGCTCAACGCCGTGCTCGACGGCTACGAGCAAATCGCCGAGTTCGACGACCGCGAGCTGCGCCTCATCGAGCCGCTGCGCACCATGCGCATGATCCACCACAGCGCCTGGCTGGCCCGCCGCTGGGGCGACCCGGCCTTCCCGCTGGCCTTCCCGTGGTTCGGCACGCCCAACTACTGGCTGGACCAGGTCGCCAAGCTCGGGGAGCAATCGGAGGCCATGAAACCCAAGGAGGCGCCGCCAAGCCTCGCGCGCGACGAAGAGGCGGCGGATTTCGACGGCGACGGATTTTCCTAACGCCAGGCCGCAGGCGTCTCGTTGGTATGCACCGTCACGTCGGCGCGCGTGCCATCCAGCGGGCGGATCTCCAGGCTGAGGCCGAACTGCAGGCAGGGGTTCTCGGCAGCAATCGCCGCAGCCTGCTCCAGAGTTTCAGCCACCACGAACCAGTAGCCGCCGACCCACTCCTTGGTTTCGGCAAAGGGGCCGTCGGTGACCAGCCCCCCGGTGACGATGCGGCCGCTGGGTTCGAGGCGGCTGCCCGGCTTCAGCCGGCCCTGGGCCAGGCCCTGCTCGTACCAGACATAGAAAGCGTCGATGGCGCCCTGCACGGCCTGCGGGCTCGCGTCGTCATCCCATTGGCCGCGGGATAGCACCAGATAGTCGTTCATCGGCATGAGGGATCTCCTGCAAGGCGTCGCAGTTCCGTGGGAAAGGCTGCGGATGCTAGCGCCGTGATCCGGTCGATTGCCAAAATATACTGGATATGCATACAGTATTGTGATCTCATTCAGACTCGATTTCCTTCTCCTTCTTGTCTGTCTGGCCATGCTTTCCCCCACTGTCAGCCCACCTCCGGGAGGGCGTCCGCTGTCCGAGATCCCCTCCGTCACGCTGCCGTTTGATGCCCAATTGCAAGGCCGCCTGTGGCGCGGCAGCAGTCTGGGTACTGCGACTGACCCGACCTTGCCCAGCGGCTTTGCAGCCCTGGATGCCGAACTGCCCGGCAGCGGCTGGCCGACAAGAGCGGCCGTGGAACTGCTGACGCCGCTGCCCGGCGTGCTGGAATGGCGCCTGCTGGCGCCGGGCTTGCAAGCCTGGTGGGGGAGCCAGGCCCCGCTGGCAACCCAGCACCCCGGCCGGCGCCTGCGCAAGGCCGCGCCGCTGGCAGCGGTACGCCATCTGCTGCTCGTCAACCCGCCCCACGCGCCGCATCTGCCGGGATTGCAAGCGCTGGGCCTGCCGCCATCGGCGCTGATCTGGGTGGCCACGCAGACCCCGGCCGAGGCGCTCTGGGCCGCAGAGCAGGCCATCAAATCTCGCGTGGCCCTGATGGCCTGGCTGCCCGAAGCGCGGCCGGAACAGATCCGGCGCCTGCAGGTCAGTGCGCTGAGTTCGGATGCGCCCATCTTCCTGATGCGGCCGGAGCGCGCGGGCCAGCAGTCCTCTGCCGCGCCGCTGCGCCTGATCGTCAAGCCCGGCGAGGATTGGGATTTGCAGGTGCATCTGCTCAAGCGTCGCGGCCCCGCCCACGAGGGCTGGCTGACGCTGCCGGCTGTGCCTGGCGCGGTCGAACCGCTGCTGACGGCCGCCAAGCGCAAGCCCCTGCCCTTGCCCACCCCCGAGCCGTCACCGACGCCAGTCAGCCCTCCGACGGAGCGCCCCCATGCGCTGGCTCGCCCTGTGCAGCACGCCTGATGCGCCGGCGGGCGATGTCGACGCGCTGAGCTGGCTGGCGCTGAGCTTCACGCCACGCGTGGCGCGGCTGGAGGAAGCCGTCGTGGCCGAGGTGTCGGCCAGCCTGCGCCTGTTCGGCGGCGCACGCGCCTTGCGCCAGAAGCTGCAGGCCGAGGCAGCGCTGACCGGCCTGGCCCCGGGCCCCATGGCCTGGGCGCCGACCGCGCTGGCGGCGCTGGCGCTGGCGCGTTGTGCGCTTGCGGCGCAGCAAGGCAGGCAAGCCCAGGGCTTCAACGAACGGCTGGACGCCTTGCCGCTGTCTGCGCTGAGCGCTGCCCAGGCTCACCACGCCATGCTGGCACGCCTGGGCTGCACATGCCTGGGCCACCTGCGTCGGCTGCCGCGCTCGGCGCTGGCCAGGCGCTTTGGCTCAGACCTGCTGACGGCGCTGGACCAGGCCTATGGCGACCAGCCCGAAGTGCACCGCTGGCTGACCCTGCCCGAGCGCTTCGACCTGCGGCTGGAGCTGCCCTATCGCGTCGAGCACGCGCCCGTGCTGCTGCACTTCGCCGAGCCGCTGCTGCGCCAGCTCTGCGCCTTCCTGGCCGCGCGCCATGCCGGCGTGCGCGCATTGCGCCTAGGCTGGCAGCACGACGCGATGCGGGCGCGTGACGTGGGCCGCAGCGGCGAGCTGAGCATCGCCACCGCCGACACGACGCGTGACATGCGCCGCCTGACGCGCCTGCTGGGCGAGCATCTGGCCCGCACGACGCTGGCCGCACCGGCGGGCGAGATCAGCCTCAGCGCCGACACCGTGCTGCCGCTGGAGGAAGCCAGCAGCAGTCTGCTGCCCGGGCCAAGCGATCCGCAGGAGCGTACGACGACCAACGCGCTGCTGGAGCGCTTGTCGGTGCGCCTGGGTGCCAGCCATGTGCGCGAAGGCCGGCTGCGGGAAGACCACCGCCTGGCCGAGATGCAACGCTGGCTGGCCTGGCCCGCCCCGCCTGCCCCGGCCGTGCGCCCTCCACCCGGGCCACAGCCCACCTGGCTGGTGGAGCCGCCGCAGGCGCTGCGCTGCAATGCCCAGGAACAACCGGTGTACGCCGGCCCGCTGGCACGCGTCAGCGGCCCACACCGCATCGAGACGGGCTGGTGGGAAGGCCGCCACCGGCTGCAGACGCGCGACTACTACGTCTACCGCAGCGCGGCACGCGGGCTGCTGTGGGTCTATCACGAACGGTTTCCCGACGCCGCCGCCTCAACGTCGGGGTGGTTTCTGCATGGGGTGTTTGCATGAGCCCGCCCCTGTCGGATCGCGACGGACGACTGGCGATGCTGCGCCAACAAGGGATCGCGTCGGACGCCGAGTTGCGCCGCGCTGCCGACGGGTTGCGCACGGAACCCCGCCGTTCCGCCGCCCAGGTGGCGCGTTATGCCGAGCTGCACTGTCTTTCCGCCTTCAGCTTCCTGCGCGGCGCATCCGAACCGGCGGAGCTGGTGGAGCGCGCGGTCGAACTGGGCTACGAGGCGCTGGCCCTTACCGATGAATGCTCGCTGGCCGGTGTCGTGCGGGCGCACAAGCAGCTGCGCGAGATGCGCGAGGCGGCGCACCATGCGTTGAAGGAGGCTGCGAAGCAAGCTGGCGAGCCGGGCGAGGCCATCGAGCCACCGGCACTGATGAAGCTGCTGATCGGCAGCGAGTTCCTCGTCCGCGACGACGCCGGCACGCCGCGCTTCAAGCTGGTGCTGATCGCGCAGAACCTCAATGGCTACGGCAACCTCAGCCAGTTCATCACGCAGCTGCGTCGGGCCAGCCCGGTCAAGGGCGAATACACGCTGCACTGGCGGCAGATCGCTGCCGAGCCGCTGGCCGACTGCCTGGCGCTGCTGGTGCTGCCGCGCGAGGCCAGCGACGCCGAACTGGCCGCGCCGGCGCATTGGCTGCTGCAGCATTTCATGGGACGCGCCTGGTTGGCCGTCGAGCTGCTCCGCGAAGCCAGCGATGCACTGTGGCTGCAGCGGCTGCAGGCGCTGTCCGAGCAGACAGCCCTCCCTCTGGTCGCGGCCGGCGACGTGCACTTCCATGTGCGCTCGCGCAAGGCGTTGCAGGACGTCATGACCGCTACGCGGCTGGGCCGTACGGTGGCGGCGTGCGGTTTCGACCTGCAACCCAATGCCGAGCGGCACCTGCGCAGCCGGCAGCGCATCGCGCAGATCTGCCCCGCCGAGCTGATGGCGGAGACCCTGCACGTTGCCGCGCGCTGCACCTTCAGCCTCAACGAGATCCGCTACCAATACCCGAGCGAAGTGGTGCCCGCCGGCGTGACGGCTGCACGGCATCTGCGCAACCTCACCTATGCCGGTGCGGCCAAGCGTTGGCCCGACGGGATTCCGGCGCAATGGCAGCGCCGCATCGAGCACGAGCTGGACCTGATCGAGGACCTGAAGTACGAGCATTACTTCCTGACCGTTGCCGAGATCGTCGAGTTCGCACGCGGCATCAAGATCCTCTGCCAGGGCCGCGGCTCGGCCGCCAACAGCGTCGTCTGCTATTGCCTGCATGTCACATCCGTGGACCCAACCCGCAGCACGCTGCTGTTCGAGCGCTTCATCAGCCGCGAGCGCAACGAACCACCAGACATCGATGTCGACTTCGAGCATGAGCGCCGTGAGGAAGTCATCCAGCACCTCTATGACAAATACGGCCGCGATCGCGCCGCGTTGACGGCCGTCGTCATCTGCTACCGGCCCAAGAGCGCGATCCGCGACGTCGGCAAGGCGCTGGGCTTCAGCGAGGAACAACTCGAAGTGATGAGCAGCGACCACAGCGGCTGGTCCACCCAGGTCCTGCCAGAGGAACACCGCACGGCGCTGCTGCACAAGCTTGGCCTGCCTGATGACGACCCGCGCCTGCAGCAGCTCATCACACTGGGCCGCCAGCTCAACGGCCTGCCGCGCCACCTCAGCCAGCACGTCGGCGGCTTCGTGCTGACCGAAGGGCCACTGGAGCGCATCGTGCCCATCGAGAACGCCACGATGGAAAAGCGCAGCGTCATCGAATGGGACAAGGACGACATCGACGAGCTGAAGTTGATGAAGGTCGATGTGCTGGCCCTGGGCATGCTGAGTGCCATCCGGCGCTGCTTCGACCTCGTCAACCCGATGCGCGGCACGTCCATCGACCTCACCATCCCCGACGACGACCCCGCCACCTACGACATGATCTGCAAGGCAGACACCGTGGGCGTGTTCCAGATCGAAAGCCGGGCACAAATGTCCATGCTGCCGCGCTTGCAGCCCCGCAAGTACTACGACCTGGTGGTCGAAGTCGCCATCGTGAGGCCGGGTCCGATCGAAGGTGGCATGGTGCATCCCTACCTGAAGAACCGGCTGCTGCCCAAGGACCAGATCAAGTATCCCAAGGACGAATTGAAAGATGCGCTCGACCGCACCTGCGGCGTGCCCATCTTCCAGGAGCAGGTCATGCAGATCGCGATGATCGCGGCCGGCTTTTCCGCCGGCGAGGCCGATGAGCTGCGCCGTGCGATGGCTGCCTGGAAACGCCCCGGCGTGCTCGACAAGTACTACGACAAGGTCGTCAGCGGCATGCGCAAGAACGGCTACGAAGACGCCTTCGCGGAAAGCATCTTTCGGCAGATCAAGGGCTTTTCCAGCTACGGCTTTCCGGAGAGCCACGCCGCCAGCTTCGCGCTGCTCACCTACGTCAGCTCCTGGCTCAAATGCCACGAGCCCGCGGCCTTCCTGTGCGCGCTCCTGAATTCGCAGCCGCTGGGCTTCTACAGCCCCAGCCAGCTTGTGCAGGATGCGCGGCGGCACCAGGTCGAAGTGCGGTCCATCGACGTCAACCACAGCCACCACGACAGCACGCTCGAACCGCGCACCGGCGAGCATCATCCTGCGGTGCGCCTGGGCCTGCGCCTCGTCAGCGGGCTGGGCAAGGAGGCCGCCTTGCGCATCGAAGCTGCCCGCGCCGAAGGCCCCTTCAGCCACCCGCAGGATCTTGCCCATCGCGCCCGCCTGACCCAAGCCGACATGCAGCACCTCGCCGCCGCCGACGCGCTCACCAGCCTGGCCGGCCACCGCCGCCAGCAGGTCTGGCAGGCCTCGGCCCTGCACGCCATGCCGGCGCTGCTGCAGGGCAGCCTGCTGCCCGAAGACGACCTGGCCCTGCCCGCCGCCGCCGAAGGCGAAGAGGTGCTGTGGGACTACGCGTCCACCGGCCTCACCCTGCGCCGCCACCCGCTGGCTTTGCTGCGACCGCGCCTGGCCAAGCAAGGCCTGCTGAGCGCCCAGCAGCTCGACAGCGTCAAGAGCGGCCGCCGCGCCAAGGCCTGCGGCATCGTCACCGGCCGCCAGAAGCCGCAGACCGCCAAGGGCACCCTCTTCATCACGCTGGAAGACGAAACCGGCAACGTGCAGGTCATCGTCTGGCCCAAGGTCTACGAGGAACACCGCGGCACCATCCTGGGCGCGCGGCTGCTGGCGGTGGACGGCGTCTGGCAGCGCGGCGACGGGGATGTGCGGCACCTGCTGGCGCGTGGGTTCACCAATTTGAATCCGTGGCTGGGGAGGTTGCGGGCGGAGAGTCGGGATTTCCGCTGAACCTGGGCCGAGGCCCGCAAAGACGAAGGCCGCGCGTCTTGCGACTTCGCGGCCTTCCATTTGGTGCATCTTTCAGCTTGTTAGCGTCCAGAGCGCATTTCCCAGCGATCTAACGTTTGCATGCTAACGCCATGGCTCATCACCTCACTGCGGAGCAACCCTGATGCGGCCGAAGGCGGGACGCATTTCAATCCGCCTCCATATTGAAGAACGACTCCGGGGAGGAGCAAAGATGAAATACCGCCTGGCCTTAGACCTCGGCTCGACCTCGCTCGGCTGGGCGATGGTGCTGCTCAACGGCAAGGCAGAGCCTTGCGCCCTCGTCCGCGCCGGCGTGCGCATCTTCCCGGACGGGCGCAATCCGAAAGACGGCTCCTCGCTGGCCGTCACACGCCGCAATGCCCGCGCGATGCGCCGCCGCCGCGACCGGCTGCTCAAGCGCAAGGCGCGCATGCACCGACTGCTGGTCGGGCACGGATTCTTCCCTGCCGATGAAGCAGCCCGCAAGGCGCTGGAGACGCTCAACCCATATGAGCTGCGCGCCAAGGGGTTAGACGCGGCGCTCACGCCTGCCGAATTTGCCCGCGCCCTCTTCCACCTGAACCAACGTCGCGGCTTCAAGAGCAACCGCCGCACGGACAAGAAGGACAACGACAGCGGGGCGTTGAAGGCCGCCATCGGTAGCCTGCGGGCGCAGCTCGACCCGGCGGCCGGCGCGGACGGCAAGGCGCGGACGGTGGGCGAACTGCTGTGGCGGCGCATGAACAACCCGGACGTGCGCACCGTGCGCGCCCGCTACCGCGAGCAGCGCGTCACCAAGGACGACGGCAAGACGCGTGTCGACAAGAGCTACGACCTGTATGTGGACCGCAAGATGGTCGCGGACGAGTTCGATGCGCTGTGGGCCAAGCAGGCTGAACTCAACCCGCTCCAGTTCCACGAAGCAGCGGGCGCTGCGCTGAAGGACTGCCTGCTACACCAGCGCAACCTTCGTCCCGTCAAGCCCGGCCGCTGCACGCTGGAGCCCGACGAGCCGCGCGCGCCGCTGGCCCTGCCCAGCCAGCAGCGCTTTCGCATCCTGCAGGAGGTCAATCACCTGCGCCTGCTGGGCGGGCGGTTGCTGGAGGAGATGCTAAGCCTGGCGCAACGCGACAAGCTGGTGGCGGCGCTGGAGGACGGCAGCAAGTCCTTCAAGACGGCCATCCCCAAACTGCTGGGCCTGCCCGGCACGGTGCAGTTCAACCTGGCGGACGCCAAACGCACCGAGCTGAAGGGCAATGCCACCAGCATGCTGCTGGGCAAGAAGGACTTCTTCGGCCCCGCCTGGCATGGCTTTAATGAGGCGCGCCAGGACGAGATCGTCATGCGCATCGTGACCGAGGAAAGCGAAGCGCTGCTGGTGGACTGGCTGATCACATCCACCGGTGTGGACGAGGCTCACGCGCTGAAGATCTCCAATGCATCGCTACCCGAGGGCTATGGCTCGCTAAGCGCCAAGGCGTTGGCCAAGATCCTGCCGGCGATGCGCACCGAGGTCATCACCTACGACAAGGCCGTGCTGGCGGCGGGGTATGGCCACCACAGCCACATCAGCCATGCGGCGTCGACCGGCGAGATCCTGCCCGAGCTGCCCTACTACGGCGAGTACCTGCAGCGACATGTGGGCTTCGGCACCGGCGAACTGGACGACGCTCCGGAGAAGCGCTTTGGTCGTATTGCCAACCCGACGGTGCACATCGGACTCAACCAGGTGCGCGTGGTCGTCAATGCACTGGTCAAGCGCTATGGCCACCCCGCCGAGGTCATCGTGGAAGTGGCGCGCGACCTCAAGCAGAGCCAGGATCAGCGCCGCGAGACCCAGGAACAGCAGGCGAAGAACCAGAAGCGCAATGAGCGGCTGCGCAAGGACGCGGCGGCCATCCTGGGCATCGCCGAGGAGCGTGTGCGCTTAGCCGATATCCTGAAGCTGGTCCTGTGGGAGGAGTTGAGTTTCGACATCGCAGACCGGCGCTGCCCCTACAGCGGCGTGCAGTTGAGCGCGACCGAGGTGCTGAGCGAGCGGGTGGAGATCGAGCACATCCTGCCGTTCTCGATGACGCTGGACGACAGCCTCAACAACAAGACGGTGGCGCTGCGCCTGGTCAACCGCCTCAAGGGCAACCGCACGCCCTGGGATGCACGCGAGGCTTTTGCCGGACAGGGCTGGGACTACGACGGCATCCTGATGCGCGCCGAGCGCATGCCGCGCGCCAAGCGCCAGCGCTTCGCTCCGGATGGCTACGAGAAATGGCTGAAAGAGGACAAGGACTTCCTGGCCCGAGCGTTGAACGACACGCGCCACCTGAGCCGCGTGGCGCGCGAGTATCTGAGCCTGGTCTGCCCGGCAGGCACGCGTGTGATCCCGGGTCAGATGACGGCGATGCTGCGCGCCAAGTTTGGCCTCAACGACATCCTGGGACTGAATGGCGAGAAGAACCGAGACGACCACCGCCATCACGCGGTGGATGCCTGTGTGGTGGCCGTGACCGACCAGGGGCTGCTCCAGCGCTTTGCCCAGGCCAGTGCGGACGCGCGCGGCAAGGGGCTGGATCGGCTCGTCGAAACCATGCCCGACCCATGGCCCACTTACCGCGAGCATGTGCGGCGAGTGGTGAACGCGATCTGGGTCAGCCACAAGCCGGACCATGGCTTCGAGGGCGCAATGCATGAGGACACAACCTACCGCCCGCCGCACCTGGACCCAAAGAACATGTGGCGCACGCGTGGCATCGGCGGCAACAAGCCAAACGAGAAGGACGCCGACTCCAAGGCCATGGTCGGTTTCACCGGGCCGGAGCATCTACAGCGCCACCACCGCGACGATGCCGGCCAGCAGTTGCCCTACAAGGGCTATGTGGCCAGCCCCAAGTTCTGCATGGACATCGTGCGCAATGAAAAGGGCCGCTGGGAGGGCGAAGTGATATCGACCTTCGAGGTCTATCGCCTGGTCAGCAAGATTGGACGGGAAGCAGCCCTGGCGCGCATCCAGTCCAAGAGCCAGAGCATTTCCGGCAAGCCGCTGGTGATGCGATTGCAGGGCGGTGACTTAGTTCGCTTCGAGGACGAAGAGGGCCGGCTCTTAGTGGTGCGCGTTGTCAAGATGTTCGGCAGCGGTCAAGTCTTCTTTGCGCCGCACAACGAAGCCAATGTGGATGCACGCAACGCGGACAAACAGGATCCGTTCGCCTATTCGTCCAAGATGGCCGGGACCTTGCAGAAGGCGAGAGGTCGCCGCATCTCGATCTCACCAAGCGGCGAACTCCGCGACCCCGGCTTCAAGGAGTAGCCCCAATGATCGGCCGCATCGTCGAAGTGGCCGATGACCGGCGGCACCTATCCATGAACCGCGGCTTCATGGTGGTCAAGGACACGGAGTCGCACAAGGAACTGGGCCAGGTGCCGTTGGACGACATTGCTGCGGTGATCGCCAATGCCCAGGGACTGAGCTACACGAACAACCTGCTGGTGGCGCTGGCCGAGCGCGGCGCGCCCTTCGTGCTGTGCGCGGCGAACCACAACGCGGTGGGCATGCTGCTGCCTATTGAAGGAAACTTCGAGCAGTCCAAGCGCATAGAGGCGCAGATCGCCGCCAGCCTGCCCACGCACAAGCGCCTGTGGGCCGCCGTCGTGCGGTCCAAGCTGGAGCAGCAGGCGGCCGCGCTGGAGGCGGCGGGCTCACCCACAGCGCCTCTGACCGCACTCGCCGCCAAGGTCCGCAGCGGTGACCCCGACAACCTTGAAGCGCAGGGCGCGCGGCGGTACTGGGGCCTGCTGTTCGGCGACAGCTTCCGGCGCGACCAGCAAGGCGGCGGCGTCAACGGACTGTTGAACTACGGCTACACCGTCATGCGCGCCACGATGGCCCGCGCCATCATCGCGGCCGGCCTGCACCCCGGCATCGGCCTGCATCACAGCCACGACAACAACGCGATGCGGCTGGTCGACGACCTTATGGAGCCCTTCCGCCCCGTCATCGACCTCAAGGTCTGGCAGCTGCGCCGCAACGGCGAGGAACCGGTCACGCCCGAGTCCAAGCGCGCGCTGGTGCGCACGCTCTACGACGACATGCAGACCACCTCGGGCGCCACACCCGTGACGGTCTGCACGCAGCGGCTGGCCGTGTCGCTGGCCCAGGTCTATCTGGGCGAGCGCGACAAGCTCGACCTGCCGCTACCCGGGCTCCCGCTGTCGCTGGCGTCGGCCCTGCAGGACGACGAATGAGGCGGCCCGCATGCTCACGGGATACCGACTGATGTGGATGGTGGTGATGTTCGACCTGCCGGTCGTCGAGAAGGCCGAACGCCGCGCCGCCACCGAGTTTCGCAACGCGCTGCTGGATATGGGTTTCGAGATGAGCCAGTTCAGCGTCTACATGCGCTTTTGCACCAGCGGCACCCAGGTGGAGACCTACTGCAAGCGGGTCGAGCAGGCATTGCCAGTCGGTGGTCGCGTCAATATCCTGCAGTTCACCGACAAGCAGTACGAACGCATCCTCAGCTTCCAGGGCAAGGCCAAGCAGCCCGCCAAAAAAGCACCGGACCAATTCGACCTCTTCTGAGCATGAGCGCACTTTCAGCCCGCAAAAAACCGAATAACCCCTTGACGAATCAAGGGGTTACCGCCGGCCGAGTCTAGATCGCTGGGAAATGCGCTCTGGCCGGAACTAGCCCGGGCCGGCCCAGAAGACCGGAATGAGTCTAGATCGCTGGGAAATGCGCTCTGGCCGGAACTCAATGCGGCGTTTGGTGTGACCCCTTCGCAGTCTAGATCGCTGGGAAATGCGCTCTGGCCGGAACTTGACCGGGCTGTCGGCCGCAACGATAAAGAGTCTAGATCGCTGGGAAATGCGCTCTGGCCGGAACCTGCTCGCCGCACGCCTTCACAAAGCGAAGAGTCTAGATCGCTGGGAAATGCGCTCTGGCCGGAACAGAATCGAACCACGACCAACATGAGCCGCGAGTCTAGATCGCTGGGAAATGCGCTCTGGCCGGAACGTAGACGTGCCGCGAAGTCGGCTGGCCGTCAGTCTAGATCGCTGGGAAATGCGCTCTGGCCGGAACCGGGGCAAGCGATGAGTGGCGCACCCAACCAGTCTAGATCGCTGGGAAATGCGCTCTGGCCGGAACCCGCAGCACCTGGGCAAACACCGATGCCTGAGTCTAGATCGCTGGGAAATGCGCTCTGGCCGGAACGGGCCTACAAGCGCGGCCTGGCCAGCGCGGAGTCTAGATCGCTGGGAAATGCGCTCTGGCCGGAACTGCATGACCAAGGCCATCAGCATGCACGGCAGTCTAGATCGCTGGGAAATGCGCTCTGGCCGGAACTTAATCGGCGCAGGCTGCTCAGAATCAACGAGTCTAGATCGCTGGGAAATGCGCTCTGGCCGGAACCCTGGGTGCCGTCGATGGCATCTGGCTTCGAGTCTAGATCGCTGGGAAATGCGCTCTGGCCGGAACGACACCGGGCGGCCGACGATGGCCACACCGAGTCTAGATCGCTGGGAAATGCGCTCTGGCCGGAACCAAACTGTGCGGCTTATGGTTTACAGAGATAGTCTAGATCGCTGGGAAATGCGCTCTGGCCGGAACCTTTGGCCTGCTCCATCATTTCTTGGAAGAAGTCTAGATCGCTGGGAAATGCGCTCTGGCCGGAACCATGGCCGGACTGGGCGTCCTTGAGGGTGAAGTCTAGATCGCTGGGAAATGCGCTCTGGCCGGAACGCCTGGGATTCAGCAGCCAGGCGGTCTCGCAGTCTAGATCGCTGGGAAATGCGCTCTGGCCGGAACGTGACGAAGTCGCTCGCGCCCTTGCAGTGGAGTCTAGATGTCGTTTCCCAAGAGGTTGTTCACCCGAGGCCGTGGAAGATGAGGGTTCTCACACCAACCCATCGCCACACGGGGAACCCTCGGATGAACAGCCATAAGAATGCCTCATTGACGCCGCGAGGTCGCGCACATTTG
>NZ_JBQVNP010000073.1:0-25187 GCF_052436255.1 Roseateles sp.
CCCCCCCACGCCGGCAGCGGGCCGAAGCGCCAGATCAGCGGCGGTGGCTGGCTAGAAGTTGAACGCCAGGCGCAGGCCGCCCCAGTGCTTGCCGGCCACGACGATCGGCGCCGCCGCCTCCTTCAGGATGACGAAGCGGCCGCCCCCCATGTCGCGGCGGTAGGTCTGCAGCAGAAAGGGCCGGGTATTGCGCGCCGACGCGAGGCCGGTGCGGTCGTTGAAGATGCGGCGGTAGCGGCTGTTGGCGGTGTTCCAGACGGTGTCGCCGGGGCGCTGCGGCTGGCAGTACTTGCGGTTGTGCGTCGCGATATAGCCCTTGCGATCGGCCGCGATGCAGAACACCACCTTGTCGCTGAAGCCCAAAGTCTTCTCCTGCACGGCGGGGAAAAGGCGGTCGGTCAGCTGGCAAAAGCGCGTCGTGTGCTGCTGGGGGTTCGTGCCATCGATGGGACGGTAGCTCTCGTCGAAGAGATCTGCCTGGCTGATCTGGCCGCTGCGCAGGGCGTCTTCGAGCAGCGCGCTGATTTCCTCGGCGGCGTGCTGTGCGGCGCGGATGAAAGGCATGTCGTCGACTTCGACGCCGCTCTCGGCAATCTGCTCGACGAGCTCCTCCGACATGCGCAGAAAACGGTCGCTGCCGTCAAAGGCCACCTTGAGGCCGTGCGAGGCTTCCATCACCTCGCGCTCCAGCTCATGGGCGCGCTCGTTGAGCAGGCCCATCTGCTGGCCGCTCTGCGCGGCCGACACGGAGATGCGCTGCACATCCTCCTCGACTTCATGGAAGGCGGCGTGGATGGGGCTGGGCTTGTCCTTGTTCTCGGTCAGCTCGGCGCTGAAGCGGTCGATGCGCTCCTGCAGGCTGGAGATCGCGCTGACGATGGCCTTGGACGAGGACTCGACCTGGCCCGCCAGCGCCTTGACAGCCTCGGCGACGACGGCGAAGCCGCGGCCCGCATCGCCCGCGTGCTTGGCCTCCACGGCGGCGTTGAAGGCCACCAAGCGGGTCTGCAGGGAAATCTTGGTGATCTCGGCCGCCGCGTCGGAGACCTGGGCCAGCGTGGTGGCCATGCCGACGACCTCGCCGCCAACGACCCCGAGCGCACCGCGCGCGCGCTGCACGGCGGCCGCGCTCTGGGCGGTGGCGGTGGCGATCGCCGCCTGCGCCTGGCCGATCTGGTTGAGCTGTTGTGCCAGGGCCTGCATCGCCTGGCCCTGGGCCTGCACGACGCGCTGCGTGTCTTCGAGCGCACCGCGTACTTCGGCGGCGTCCTTGCCCACGGTGGAAATTGAACGCGCCAGACGCTTGACGACGTTCAGCGCTGCACCGTCTTCACGCCGGCTCGGTTCTTCGGCCACGGCAACGGCGGGCGATGCGCCCCCCTTGATCCAACTGAACATGCGTTTGTCCCCGCTCGTGTAGCAGGGCTTGGCCCTGCAAATTACCAGTCACGCAGCTTAACGCGCAACCTTGCAATCGACTGACTATGCAGCTGGCAGACGCGGGACTCCGTGACCTTGAGCACGGCCGCAATCTCCTTGAGATTCATGTCGTGCTCGTAGTACATGCTCATCACGAACTGCTCGCGCTCGGGCAGGTTCTTGATGGCCGCCACCAGCGCCTCGCGCATGCGGTGGTCCTGCAGTTGCGCGACCGGGTTGGCGTTGTCGTCGGCCACATGGCGGTCGAGGTAGTCGTTGTCGCCGTCGTCGCCCGACATGTCTTCCAGGTAGACGAGCTGCGTGCCGCGCACCTTGGACAACAGGTCCTGGTACTCGGCCAGCGGCAGGCCCATCTCGGCGGCGATCTCGTCCTCGCGTGGCGCGCGGCCCAGGCGCTGCTCGACCTTGTGCACCGCGGACTCGATCTCGCGCTGCTGGCGACGCGTGCCGCGGCTCATCCAGTCACCGCCGCGCAGCTCGTCGAGCATGGCGCCGCGGATGCGCTGGGTGGCGAAGGTCTCGAACTGCACGCCCTGTTCGGCGTCGAAGCGCGACAGTGCATCGGTCAGGCCGATGAGGCCGACCTGGATCAGGTCGTCCACTTCGACGTTGGCCGGCAGCTTGGCAATCATCTGGTGCGCCAGGCGTCGGACCAACGGGCTGTACTGCTTGATCAGCGTGTTGTTGTCGAGGCGGCCTTTGGGCGTGTACATGGTCAGCTCCGGCGAGAGTCAATGCGCTGATAGGGACGGATAGGAGCCGGTGCGCGCCGGGCGCAGCGGAATCGCGTCGGAAGCGGCGTCGACCGCCGCGCCCGGAGGGGCAGCAAGCAGCAGTTCGCGAGCCAGATGACGCAGCTCGGGTGAGAGCGGTGCATGTTGCGAAGCCCGCGGGTCGAGACAGGCCCAGTCACGCAGCACCGCGCCGAGGAAACCGTCGGCGCAGGAATGCAGCTGTTGCGCGATGCGGGTGGCCACGCGCAACTGGGGGTGGCAGGCCATCAACAGACTGTAGACCATCAGCCCGGCGCGCTGCGTGAGCCATTTCATGCCGGCATAGGCTTCGGTGACGCTGGCCGGGTCGGTATCGGCCAGCAGCAGCGGACGCACCTCGCGCTGCGCGACGATGCGAGCGAGCTCGGCAGCCGGCGCGTGCAGCAGGATGACGTCGACATCGGGCGCGGCCGTCGCCACCGCCTCCAGGAAGGCCGCGGCCGAGCCGTTGGCATTGATATGGCGCAGCGGCAGGCCGCGTGCGGCCAGATAGGAGACCTTGGGCGACAGGCGCTCGATGCAGTTGGACAGGTCGACCTGGGCCAGCTCCGAGGGCTGCGGTGAATGCACACCGGCGTCCACCACCAGGGTCTTGAGATTGAGTTCGGCAAAGGCGGCGCACAGGCCTTCGAGCAGCACGCCGGCGCCCATGATGCGCGGGTTGCTGACGACCGGGACGAAACGCGTCTTCGATGCAGCGAACAGTCGCCGCAGGCCGTGCGCCTGATCTTGCAGCAGGGCGCTCATCAGTGCACGGCCCTCAGGCCGCCGTCGACCAGCGGGCCGCCGGCGAAGATGAGGTTCACGTCGGCGTTGTCCATGCGCCAGGCACCCGAGGCGGCGCTCTTGAGCGCGCGCTGCACCAGGGCCGCGCTGGGCAGGCGGTGCCAGTCTTCGGGCACGCGCTGGCCGTTGGCCACGCCCAGCACCTTGAGCTTGTGGCGGATCAGCGTGTCCAGCGCCGGGGCCAGCTTGACGGCTTCGTCGAGCTTGCTGAGCACCACGCCTTCGCAGGCAGCGCCCTTCCAGGCGTTGACGACGTCCTCGATGGTCTCGCCTTGCTGGGCGGCATTGATGACGAGCAACTTCTTGATGCTGGGGTGGGCCAGCATCTCCAGCAGCTCCTGGGTGCGGCTGTCGCGCTGGGCCATGCCGGCGGTGTCGATCAGGACGAGCTTCTTGCTGGACAGCAGGTCGAGCAGGTCGTCGAGCGAGGCGCGGTCATGCGCGGTGTGCACCGGCACGCCGAGGATGCGGCCATAGGCGCGCAACTGCTCGTGGGCACCGATGCGATAGGCATCCAGTGTGATCAGCCCGAGCTGGCTGGCGCCGTATTTGGTGGCGAAGTGGGCGGCCAGCTTGGCCGTCGTCGTGGTCTTGCCGACGCCGGTGGAGCCGATCAGTGCGAACACGCCGCCGCGGTCCTCGATGGCCGGCGCGGTCTCGCCGGTCTGCAGGTTGCGCGACAGCACATGGGCGGCCCAGGCGGTCTCGTCAGCCGGTTCACCGGGCGCGCCGGCCTTGAAGTCGGATGGGCAGCTCTCGGCCAGCTTGCGCACCAGCGCCGGACTGAAGCCGATCTCGAGCAGTTTCTGCGTCAGGCGCGCCTGCACGGGCTGGCGCTGCAGCTTTTCCATGAATGCGAGCGAGGAGAAGCGCTCCTCGATCAGGCCGCGCATCTGGCGCAGCTCGTCGGCCATGTCCATCTGGCTGCGCTGCACCTGCGTGGGCTGGCCAGGCAGAGGCAAGGGGTCGGCGGAGCCGATGTCGCTGAGCTGGGGCACGGCGCGCACTTGAGCCGGCGCGGTGGTGGCGGTCGGGATGCGGATCTCGTCGCGCAACACCGGCGGCGTCGGGCGCGGGTTGTGGGCCGGGGCCGGCGCAGCGGCACGCTTGGGCGCCAGCGCGGCCATCGCTTCAGCGGCGCGCTGCTCGCGCTGTGCGCGGGCGGCGTTCAGCGACGTGGCAGGCGGCTGCTGGCGCTGCGGCAGCGGCGCAGACGCACCCACGGGATCAGGCTGGCCGCTCAACTCGGCCTGGCGGCGGCGCAGCACCCGCTCGCGCACATAGTCCTGGAAGCTCAGCGTGCTCATGGCCAGCTGCTCGACGTCGCCCTGCACGCCGGGGGCGCCGAAGCTGGGCTCCTGGCGGGCGCGGTCGGAGAACGGGGCGCGCTGCGGCTGATGCGGCAGTTGCGGCTGGGCCTGCACGGGCGCCCGGGCCACGGTGCGCGGCGCTGTGGCGGCCATCTGGTCGATCTGGCTCATGCCTTCAGGGGCCATGGCCAACACCTCCACGCCTTCCGGCACGGTCTTGTTGGACAGCACGACGGCGTCGGCCCCGAAGGCCTGCTTGACGAGGGCAAGAGCTTCGCGCGATGTCCTCGCGGTGAATTTGCGAACGTTCATGCTGTTCCTCCAATGATGGAGCCGATGCGGATGGTGTGGGTCTCAGGAATCTCGCTGTGGCCCAGCACCTTGAGGCGGGGCGCGGCGCGCTTGAGCAGGCGGGCCATGGGCGCGCGGATCAGGTCGGGCACCAGCAGCGTGGCGGGCACGCCGCGGTCTTCCTGCTTCTGGGCGTTGTCGGCGGCGCTGCGGGCCAGCGTGTCGGCCACGCCGGGGTCGAGCGCGGCGCCATGCGGCGAATTGAGGGCCTGGGTGACGAGGCGCTCCAGCTCCGGCTCCAGCGCGATGACGTCCAGCTCCTTGGTGCTGCCGTAGATCTGCTGCACGATGGCCGGCGCAATGTGGGTACGAATGCGGCGGGCCAGCTCTTGCGGGTCGGTGACGCCCGGCGCGTGCTCGGCCAGGCACTCGACGATGGAGCGCATGTCGCGCACGTGCACGCCCTCTTCCAGCAGCAGCTGGAGAACGCGTTGCAGGGTGGCGATGCTGACCATCTTGGGAATCACGTCTTCGATCAATTGGGGCGCCTGCTTGGTGAGGTGCTCGACCAGGGCCTGCGTTTCAACCCGGCCCAGGAGCTTGGCCGCGTGCACTTGCATCAAGTGTGAAAGATGGGTGGCCACGACAGTCGAGCAATCAACCACCGTAAACCCGCTCATTTGGGCCATCTCCTTTTGCCGTTCCTCGATCCACACGGCCGGCAGACCGAAGGCGGGGTCGGTGGTCTGGGTGCCGAGCAGCTTCTGCGTCGCGTGGCCGGGGTTGATGGCCAGCCACATGCCGGGGAAGGCCTCGGCCTCGCCGACGACGGCGCCGCGCAGCGAGATGCGGTATTGGCTGGGGCGCAGTTCCAGGTTGTCGCGGATGTGCACCGGCGGCGGCAGGAAACCGACCTCCTGCGCGAACTTGCGGCGCACGCCCTTGATGCGGCTCAGCAGGTCGCCCTCCTTGCTCTTGTCGACCAGCGTGATCAGGCGGTAGCCGACTTCCAGGCCCAGCGTGTCCACCGGCACCAGGTCCTCCCAGCTCGCCTCGCCGCCGCCTTCGCTGCTGGGCATGATGGGCTTGACGGCCTTGGCCGCCTCCGCCGCCTGCTCGCTGCTGCGCAGCCACCAGGCCAGGTAGCCCAAGGCGGCGGCGATCAGCAGGAAGACGACGTGCGGCATGCCCGGGATCAGGCCCAGCGCGCCGATGACGCCGGCCGTGATGGCCAGCGACTTGGCCGAGCCGAAGACCTGCTTGCCGATCTGGCTGCCGATGTCCTTGTCGCTGCCGACGCGCGATACCACCATGGCAGCCGCGACCGAGATCAGCAGGGCCGGGATCTGCGCCACCAGCGCGTCGCCCACCGCCAGCAGGATGTAGCTGTTGGCGGACTGGCTGGCCGACAGGTTGTGCTGCGCCATGCCGATGATGAAGCCACCGATGATGTTGATGACCAGGATCAGCATGCCGGCAATGGCGTCGCCGCGCACGAACTTGCTCGCACCATCCATGGAACCGAAGAAGTCGGCCTCGTCGCCCAACTCCGAGCGGCGGCGCTTGGCCTCGGCCTCGTTGATGAGGCCGGCGTTCAGGTCGGCATCGACGGCCAGCTGCTTGCCGGGCATCGCATCCAGCGTGAAGCGCGCGCCGACTTCGGCGATGCGCTCCGCGCCCTTGGTGACGACGATGAAGTTGATGACCACCAGGATCGCGAACACGATCAGGCCGACCGCGAAGTTGCCGCCGATCAGGAAGTGGCCGAAGGCCTCGATGACCTTGCCGGCGGCACCCGTGCCGGTGTGGCCTTCCAGCAGCACGACGCGCGTGGACGCGACGTTCAGCGACAGGCGCATCAGCGTGGTCAGCAGCAGCACGGTCGGAAAGGCCGCGAAATCCAGCGGCCGCACCATGTGGGCGGCCACCATCGTCACCATCACGGCCATCGCAATGTTGAAGGTGAACAGCAGGTCCAGCACGAAGGGCGGCAGCGGCAGCACCATCATGGCCAGCACCAGCAGCACGGCGATGGGCGCGCCCAGGGCAGCGATGACGCCGGCACGCGGGCCGAGCAGGGCTTGGAGTTTGGCGGTGAGCTGGTTCATGCGGGCGGGTCCGGTCTCAGCCGCATTCTTCGTGGCTGCCCGCAAAACTTGAGGCGGAGAAGCGGCGTGAAACCAGGGCTGTTCTCACCCGGCCGTGCCGCCCGCGGTCACGCCGTGAAATCTTCCTCAGGATCGGGCGTCCAGCCCGGCTTGTTGTGCGGGTCGAGCTCCGGCGGCACATGCGGCTTGGGCACATCCGGTCGGGGCGCATTGCGCGAAGCCATCGCGGCGCGCAGCTGGTAGACATAGGCCAGCACCTGGGCCACGGCGCCGAACAGCGCGGCCGGGATCTCGTGGTCGACCTTGGCATGGGCATAGAGCGCGCGGGCCAGCACGGGCTGCTGCAGCACCGGCACCTTGCTCTCCTTGGCCAGGTCGCGGATCTTCATCGCCAGCAGGTCCGCCCCCTTGGCGATGACCTTGGGCGCGGCCATCTTGCCTTCCTCGTACTTCAGCGCGACGGCGTAGTGGGTCGGGTTCATGACCACCAGGTCGGCCTGCGGCACGGCCGCCAGCATGCGGCGCTTGGCCATGTCGCGCATGATGGCGCGCATCCTGGCCTTGACCTCGAGGTTGCCCTCGACCTCCTTCATTTCCTGCTTGACCTCTTCGCGGCTCATGCGCATGCGGCGCAGCCAAAGCTGGCGCTGCAGCGGCACGTCGATGGCGGCAAACACCGCCAACGCAATGGCCAGCACACCCAGGGCCCCCATCATCTGCTGGCCCGCGTAGGCCAGCGCCGATGGCAGCGGCACGGACATGATGCTCACATAGGCGGCCAGGCGGTCCTTGAGCACCATGGCGCCGACGACCCCCAGCACCAGCGCGAGCAGAACGGCCTTCATGGCGGTCCCCAGGCCCTGGCCGCTGAACAGCCGACCAATGCCCGTGAGTGGATTCAAGTTCGTGAACTTCGGACTGAGCGGCTTCATCGTCCAGTTCCAGCCGCCGCTGGCCAGGTTGCTGGCGATCCCCACCAGCATCAGCAGCGCGCCGATCGGGCCGGCCACCAGCGCGAAGGCCAGCGTCATGTCGAGCATGCGCTCGCCCATGAAGCCCGGGCGGGCCAGCAGGCTGGCATCGAAGTGCAGGCCGGTGACCACCGTCTGGCGCAGCTTCTCGATCATCTGCGGGCCGCCCACGGACAAGGCCGCGCCGCCCGCGACCATCATCGCGAAATGCGGCAGGTCCCGCGAACGCGGCACCTGACCCTCGGCCCGAGATTTCTGGATCTTCTTGGGCGAGGCGGGTAGGTTGCGGTCTTGTGCGTCTTTGTCGGCCATGGCGTGCGTGCCCAATCTGGGCTAGGCCGGATTGTTCGAGCTGGCTCCCGGAACTTCCCCGAGAAAAGCAAGGGGCTTGCCTGCCTGTTCCCACCCGCGCCACCGCGCCGACCAGCGGGGCTGAAGTAGCGCCAACAACATGCAAAAGGCCGGCACAAAGGCCGGCCTTGAACGGGAGGGGCGCCCTCTAGAAGCCGAGGCTGGCCAGCAGGTCGTCGACCTCGCCCTGGTCCGCCACCACGTCGGTGCGGCCAGTGGGGTTCACGACGGGGCCCTGCAGGATGTTGGGGTCGACCTTCTCGCGCTGCTCCGGCGGCACGACCTGGACCAGCAGCTTGACGAGGCTGTCCTCGAGGTCATTGGCCAGCGTGACGACCTTGGCGACGACCTGGCCCGTGAGGTCATGGAAGTCCTGGGCCAGCATGATGTCGGTCAGGTGGCCGTCAATGCTCGCGGTGCGGGTCTCGACGTCCTTGACGAAGTTCATGACCATGCCGCTGGCGACCGCCTTGACCGGATCGGCGACGATGGCGTCCGCCATGGCGCGCGTGGCGGCCGAGATCTCGGCATGGTCGGCCTTGGCGGCATCGACCGAGTTCAGCACCTTCTCCGCAGCGGCTGCCGTCTTGGTGGCGATATAGCTCAGGCGGCTGCGCGCATCAGGCAGGCCGTCGGTCGCCAACTGCAGCTTGGGCATGACGCCGAGCTGCTGCATGGTGTCGTGCAGCACGCGGGTGATGGTGCCGAGCTGCTGAAAGACTTCGGGCGACACCAGCAGCGGGTCCTTGTTGCCCGCGGCCAGTTGGGCCAACTGTTCCATCGACATCGCTGTGCTCCGGTTCAGGCCGCAGCGGCCAGCTTCTGCATGATCTTCAGGACTTTTTCTTCCAGCGTCGCCTTGGTGAAAGGCTTGACGATGTAGCCCGCGGCGCCCGACTGGGCGGCCAGCACGATGTCTTCCTTGCGCGCCTCGGCGGTGACCATCAGCACCGGCAGGTGCTTGAGGTTGGGGTCTTCCTTGATGGCCTTGAGCAGATCAAAGCCCGTCATGTTGGGCATGTTGATGTCGCTGACGACGAAATCGAACTTGGCGCCCTTGAGCATGTTCAGCGCTTCGACGCCGTCCTCGGCCTCTTCGCAGTTGTTGTAGCCGATCTCTTTGAGCAGGCCGCGGACGATGCGGCGCATGGTGGAGAAGTCGTCGACAACCAGGAATTTCATGTCAGCGCTCATGGCGATCCTCTCTCGGAACTGGCGGTGTTTTGGGGGTCAGCGCGCAGTCTAGTTCTAGCGCGCCGGCGCCGGCGCCGGAGTTTGCGGCATTTTGCCGGTAGGCGGCACTTGCGTGATTGCAGGCTCCGCAGGCGGTGTCTCGGGCTCGGGTTCGGGGTCGTCCGGCACGTTCTTGAGCACGGCATCCTCGGCATCACGGTTCATGACAATGATGCTGATGCGGCGGTTCAACGCGCCGTTGGGATCCTTGGCATCGAGCAGCTTGCTCGCGGCCAGGCCTTGCACACGCAGCATGCGCGCCTCGGACAGGCCGCCGGCCACCAGCTCGCGTCGCGACGCGTTGGCGCGGTCGGCCGAAAGCTCCCAGTTGCTGTAGCCCGCCGAGCCGCCGGAGAAGGGCTGGGCATCGGTGTGGCCCTCGACAGTCAGGCGGTTGGGCACCTCGGTCAGCACGCTGCCGAGCTCGCGCAGCAACTCTCGCATATAGGGCTTCACGACGGCGCTGCCGCTGTCGAACATCGGTCGGTTGCCCTCGTCGACGATCTGGATGCGCAGGCCTTCCTTGGTCATGTCCAGACGGATCTGGCCGCCCAGCGAGGCGAGCTTGGGGTTGTCGGCCAACACCTCCTCGACCTTGGTCTTGAGCTGCTCCAGGCGGGACTTCTCAGCCTTGCGCTGTTCTTCCTTGAGCGCCCGCAGCGTGTAGCTGGCGCGCCGGGCGGCGCTTTCGCCCTCCTTGACCTGCCCGGTCTCGCGCGTGAGGTCCTTGCCGCCGCCGCGCACGACGCTTGAAGAGTCACCCGAGCCCGAGCCGCCCAGCATGGACACGCGCAGCGGCGACTGGAAGAACTCGGCGATGCCCTTCTTGTCGCCCTCGGTGGTGGAGCCCAGCAGCCACATCAGCAGGAAGAAGGCCATCATGGCCGTGACGAAGTCCGCGTAGGCGATCTTCCACGCACCGCCATGCACCGCATGGCCGCCCTTCTTCACCTTCTTGATGATGATGGGCTGAAGTTTTTTCGCGTCACCAGCCACGGCGCTTACCCATCGGAACAGCCAAATGCAAACACAGAGGCACAGAGACACAGAGCAATTTCAACTCTGGCTTTCTCTGTGGCTCCGTGCCTCTGTGGTTGCATTTCATGAGCCGATTCATTTCTTCTTCACGTGACTCTCGAGCTCGGTGAACGACGGCCGGACATCGGAGAACAGCACCTTGCGGCCGAACTCGATGGCCACCTGCGGGGCGTAGCCCTGCATGCTGGCCAGCAGCGTCGTCTTGATGCACTGGAATTCCTTGCCGGCGTCTTCGACCTTCTGCTCCAGCAGGCCGGCCAGCGGCTCAGCGAAGCCGTAGGCCAGCAGGATGCCCAGGAAGGTACCGACCAGGGCCGAGCCGATCATGCCGCCCAGCACCGCCGGCGGCTGGCCGACCGAACCCATGGTGTTCACCACGCCGAGCACGGCGGCCACGATGCCGAAAGCCGGCAGGCCGCCAGCCAGACGCTGCAGCGCGGCCACGGCGCCGTGCTCTTCCTGGTGGTGGGTCTCGATCTCGCTGTCCATCAGCGCTTCGATCTCGTGGGCGTTGAGGTTGCCCGACACCATCATGCGCAGGTAGTCGGTGATGAATTCGGTGACATGGTGGTCGTTGCCCACCGTCGGGTACTTCTGGAACAGCGGGCTGTTGTGCGGGTCCTCGACGTCCTTCTCAATGGACATCAGGCCTTCCTTGCGGGCCTTCTGCAGGATGTCGTACATGAGCGCCATCAGCTCCATGTAGCGCGCCTTGCTGTACTTGCTGCCCTTGAAGCAACGCCCCAGGCCGGCCACCGTCGCCTTGATCACCTTCATCTGGTTGTTGGCCAGGAAGGCACCGAGGGCGGCCCCGAAGATGGTGATCATCTCGAACGGCAGCGCCGTCAGGATGACGCTGATGTTCCCGCCGTGGGCGATGAACACGCCGAAGATGCAGACCATCAAGATGGCCCAGCCGATGAGGACGAACATGCGGTGTGAAGTTGGGAGGTTTCAGGCCTTGACGGCCCGATGCCGGGGGGCTGGAGAAAGTATGCCGCGCTGAAAGCCGTGTGAACGCATCAATTGGACGGCTTTGACGCGGCATTCCGCAACGGCCGGTAAAGCCACACGCATTGCCCGCTGGGCAGTTGCCAGCTGGCCGCAGGCTCGACGACGGGCACCGCGAAATCCAGGCTGACCAGCCAGGCCCCCGGCGCCATCTCGGCGCACGCCTTGGCCCAGACACGCGGCATGGACTCGGGGCGCTGGAACACGTAGACCAGCGCAAACGGCGCCCAGTCGTCGGCCCACAAGTCACCCTGGCGCGCGGCGGCACCGCGCACCCGCCAGCGCGCAAACCAAACCAGCGGCAGGCTCCATTCGACGCCCTCGACGCGCGCTTGGCGGTAGACATGACGCAGTTCACGCAGGCCGTCGCCGGCGCCGCAGCCGGCGTCCAGCACGCGTGCGCCTGGCGGCAGCGGCGCCAGCGTCGGCAGTCGATCAAGCGCACCGCGCGGCGTCGGGAACAGTGGCGCTTCGGTCCACGCCCGGCGCGGGTAGAGCCACCACAGCAGGGCCAGCGGCGCCAGCCACAGCAGGCCCGAAGTGCCGCCCTGCCAGCCCAGCGCCAGCACCGACGCCGGAAAGCCCAGCGCGACGATCAGCCGGCGCCAGCGCTCGTTCTGAAGCCAGCCCAGGCCCGCCCCGACGGCGGCGCCCGCGGTCAGCGCCGGGCCGGGCGACAACCCTGCTGCCAACGCAGCGGCATAAACGAACCAGGCCGCCAGCCAGCTCAACAAGGCCGGCAGCGGCCAACGGGTGATCCACATGGCGGCAGTGTCGCGGGAGCCGCTCAGCGAGATCAGTGCATCTGGATGGAACCCTGGGCGCGGCCCTTGCCGGCGCGTGCCGGCGGGTTGCACAGGCCGCAGACATAGTGGCGCGCCACCTCATGCGGGTGGGTGACGAAATGACCGTTGCACTTGGTGCACTTGGTCAGCGTCAGCATGCCGTTGTCGACGAACTTGACCAGGCGCCAGGCACGCGTCACGGACAACATGGCTTCCAGGCCCTGGGCCGTGGTTTGCTCCTGATAGAGCTGGTAGGCCTTGATGACGGTGTCGATCTCGTCCATCGCAGCGGCCTTGTTCAGGTATTCGTGAACGTTGAGGAACAGGCTGGCGTGGATATTGGGCTGCCAGGTCATGAACCAGTCGGTCGAGAACGGCAGCTGGCCCTTGGACGGCGACTTGCCGCTCACTTCTTTATAGAGACGCAGCAGGCGCTCGTAGGACAGGTCGGTTTCCGATTCCAGCACCTGCAGGCGCGCACCGAGCTGGATCAGCTGAACGGCACGGTCGATCTGCTTGGCTTCGGTGAGGATGCTCTTGACGCGCATGGTGATGCTCCTGGAATCGGTAAGTTCGGTATTCGGTATTGCGGGCGAGCGCCGGGCCGCTCCCAAGCCGCCCGCATCCGGGGAAGTCGCGAAGGGGCAGGCCCCTGAGCGTTCCCCACCCCCTCGGGGGGGTCAGCGGCGCGTACTCGCGCCGCCGGGGGTCAACAGTCCTTAGGCGTGCTCGTGGCGGCCGGCCATCAGGATCGAGGCGTGCAGGCGGCTCACGCTTTCGTTCGCGCCCGGCTTGCTGTGGTTGGTCAGCAGGCCCCACACCAGGTCGTCGCTCATGCGGAAGGCGCACAGCAGCGTGTTGCCGGAAGCGATCTTCATGATCTGCGCCGGGCTCAGCGTGCCGATCAGCGTGGCCGTGTCTTCGCTGACGCCCAGGCGGTACAGGGCCTGCTCGCGATCGGCGCGAATCAGGCTCTGGGCCAGCATCAGGTAGGACAGGTTGGCTTCACGGATCTCGGCGAGCATTTGGTCGGTGTTCATGGCGGCTTCCGTTGCAGAGTTGAAGGGGTGTTGCGGATCAGTGAAACGGATTGTGTTGACCCCTCTTCTTTCCCGATATCAGGCTGCGTCGGTGCGCTGCGTCACCTTGGCAGGAAGCCCTTGTCAGCGAAATTCCTACAGGTGCGTCGGGCCCCAAAGCGCGAGGCCCCGGCAGCTGGCGCTGGCGGGGCCTCGGGGTGTGAAAAGCTTGGCGAATCAGCGCCTGCGGCGCAGTCGCTCCAACTCGATCATGGCCACCGGCACCAGTTCGGGCGCCTCGGCCTGCAGGCTGTCGCGGCCGGGGCCCTTCTGCAGTTCGGTCAGCACGCCGATGGCGCGGTCATGCTCGCCGCGGCCCGACAGCGCAAAGGCCAGGGTGTAGAGGCTGGGGCCATGCAGGGAGCTGGCCTGCAGCGCACGCTCGGCATAGGCCACCGCGTGATCCAGCTTGCCAGCCGCCAGCAGCAGTGCTGCCATGTCCGACAGCAGGTCGTGACTCATCGGCTCGCCCTGCAGTGCGTGATGCAGCACGCCCAGGCCGCCGCCGAGGTTGCCCTTGGCCGCTTCGGCAAAGGCGGCATTGCGGGCGCGCGCCAGCAGCATGGCCGGCGTGTTGTCCGGGACCGCGACGGGACGATGGGTGTTCCTGGGTCGGGCTGTCGTGGCGGTTGTCGACGAGGCGCGCATGGCGGGGCTCCAGTCCGGCGCTGGGGTTCGGCCGGGATGGGTCGCACTTTAGGAAGCGCCGTGCCGGCCGATCCCACGAAAAGCCTGGTCAATCACCGCCGCTTTCCTTGCTGGCGGCTGATCCAACGAACAGCCACCTGCAACTGCTTTTATTCAAAAGATCACGCCCTTGACAAATGTGGCTAAAGAAACTTGTGAGCCGCACCGATAGCCATTGCAACGGGGCTGATCTCAGCTTCGTGGTCCGGCTAGAAGGCCAACGTGTTGTGAACCCGGCTCCTCCAAGAGCCAGGTCACGGCTTCAGAGGTTGACTGGCGTCGGGCGTCGCTGCAACGGCGTGCCTGCCAAGGTGCGCCTGCGCTGAAAAGCACGGGTGCCAAGCCCGGGCACTCGAGTCTTCGTCCGGCGGCTTGCCGGTGTATCTAGCAAAAGGAAGCAACATCATGGCCTCGGTCATCAATACCAATCTGCTGTCGCTGAACGCGCAGCGCAACGCCTCTACCTCGCAGGCCTCGCTGGCCGTGTCCATGCAGCGCCTGTCCTCGGGCTTGCGTGTCAACTCTGCCAAGGACGACGCCGCCGGTCTGGCCATCTCCGAGCGCCTCAACGCTCAGGTGCGTGGCTCCAACGTCGCCATCCGCAACGCCAACGATGGCATCTCGCTGGCGCAGACGGCTGAAGGCGCGCTCGCCAAGGTGGGCGACTCGCTGCAGCGCATGCGTGAACTGGCAGTGCAGGCTCGCAACGCGACCAACACCGCCGCCGACAAGGACTCGCTCGACAAGGAATTCGGCGAACTCGCCAAGGAAATCCAGCGCGTGCTGGGTGGCACGACCTTCAACGGCCGCGCCATCCTGGCCACCTCCGCTGCCGGCACCCAGACCTTCCAGGTGGGCGCCAACGTGACCAGCAACGACCGCATCGATGTCGTCACGACCGACATGACGACCGACGCCGACATCGTTGCCGTCGCCGGCACCGACAACACCGGTGCAGGCCGTGCCGTCATCGACAACACCGCCGGCGGC
This sequence comes from Roseateles sp., assembly GCF_052436255.1. Classification (GTDB taxonomy): domain Bacteria; phylum Pseudomonadota; class Gammaproteobacteria; order Burkholderiales; family Burkholderiaceae_C; genus Pelomonas. Next base: position 14,854 of record NZ_JBQVNP010000073.1, read on the forward strand.
GCTGCCATCGACACCGTCATCACCGGTATCGACGACGCGCTGGACACGGTGAACAGCGAGCGCGCCACATTGGGTGCTTCGCAGAACCGCTTCGACGCCGTCATCTCCAACCTGCAGATCTCGGTCGAGAACCAGAGCGCCGCCAAGAGCCGCATCACCGATGCCGACTTCGCCCAGGAAACGGCCAATATGTCACGCGCCAGCATCCTGCAGCAGGCCGGCAACGCGATGATCGCCCAGGCGAACCAGATCCCGTCGCAGGTCCTCTCCTTGCTTCGATGACGCCGGGCCAGCACCGCTGGCCCTGAGTGAACTGCCCCTCGCGAAGGTAGAAATCCTCACCCCTCCAGCACAAGCTCCTTGACGCACGCCCGCCGCCGCGGGTGGCGTTTTTCGGGGCCGAATGCAAAAGGATTCAAGTCAATCCATCAGTCGACGATAACCAGTCCAACGGGTTCGCGAAAACATTCGAGGACTACGTGGTCCGGTCAGCCGGCCCCTCCAGCGCACAGGGCGCAGAGGGCAGGACGCGGACGCGGCCAACCCATGTGGGGTGGCCGGTTGCAACCGCTTTGACCGGCTTCACACCGGACTTGTTCGTCAACGAAAGGATTGAGTCATGCCGCAAATCATCAACACCAACATCGCCTCCCTGAACGCCCAACGCAACACGGCGATGTCGCAGTCGTCCCTGGCCGTTTCCATGCAACGCCTGTCCTCGGGCCTGCGTGTCAACTCGGCCAAGGACGATGCGGCGGGCCTGGCGATCGCAGAACGCATGAACGCCCAGGTGCGCGGCTCGCAAGTCGCCATCCGCAACGCCAACGACGGCATCTCGCTGGCGCAGACCGCGGAAGGCGCGCTCGCCAAAGTGGGCGATGCGCTGCAGCGCATGCGTGAACTCGCCGTGCAGGGCCGCAATGCCACCAACACCGACGCCGACAAGGACTCGCTGGACAAGGAGTTCGGCGAGCTGGCCAAGGAAATCCAGCGTGTGCTGGGCGGCACCACCTTCAATGGCAAGGCCGTGCTGGCCACTGCCGCTGCGGGCACCCAGACCTTCCAGGTCGGCGCCAACACGACCGGCAACGACCGCATCGACATCGTCACCACCGACATGACGACCGACGCCTCCATCACGGTCGTGGCGGGTACCGACAACACGGGCGCCGGCCGCGCCGTCATCGACAACACGGCCACCGGTCTCGCCATCGACACCATCATTGCCGACATCGACCTGGCGCTGGACAAGGTCAACGGCGAGCGCGCCACGCTCGGCGCCTCGCAGAACCGCTTCGACGCCGTCATCTCCAACCTGCAGGTCGCGGTCGAGAACCAGAGCGCCTCGCGCAGCCGCATCATGGACGCCGACTTCGCCCAGGAAACCGCCAACCTGAGCCGCGCCCAGATCCTGCAGCAGGCCGGCAACACCATGGTGGCGCAGGCCAACCAGCTGCCCCAGCAGGTACTGGCCCTGCTGCGCGGCTGAAGCGCGCGGCAAACCGCGCCGCACCTCAAAAGGTGGCGGCGCGGCGTTTTGGATTGGCGGTGGTTTAGGCCTTTGATCGGGCTTTCGGCAAACCGGCGCACTCCCAGAATTCAGTCCATCGAGTCTCGGCATCACTTAGCCGGCTCGGCGACCGAATCCAGGAGTGCGCGATGCCACAGACCATCAACACCAACATCAACTCGCTGAACGCTCAGCGCAACCTCAACGCCTCCCAGAGCTCGCTGGCGGTGTCGATGCAGCGCCTGTCGTCCGGCTTGCGGGTGAATTCCGCCAAGGACGACGCGGCGGGGCTGGCAATCGCCGAGCGCATGAACACGCAAGTCCGCGGCATGAACGTTGCGATCCGCAATGCCAATGACGGCATTTCGCTGGCGCAGACCGCGGAAGGGGCGCTCGGCAAGATCGGCGACAACCTGCAGCGAATGCGAGAGCTGACCGTGCAGGCGCGCAATTCCACCAACAGCAACTCCGACAAGGACTCGCTGAACAAGGAATTCGAGCAGCTCGGCTCCGAGATCTGGCGCATCGTCAATGCGACGACCTTCAACAGCAAGCCCATCCTGGCCGACACGGCCGGCGTGGGGGCGGGCACCGGCCAGACCTTCCAGATCGGCGCCAACACGACAAGCAACGATTCGATCACGATTGCCCCGCTGGACCTGACGCAGGACGCGACGGTCGTCGCCCTGCTGGGCGCGGGCGCAGCGCCCTTCCCGGCGCTGATCGACAACACCGCCGACTTCACCGCTCTTGGCGTGGTGATGGACAACATCGACCTGGCGCTGGACACCATCAACAACACCCGGGCCACCTACGGCGCCGTGCAGTCGCGCTTTGACGCGGTGATCTCCAACCTGCAGGTGGCCGTCGAGAACCAGACCTCCGCCCGCAGCCGCATCATGGACGCCGACTTTGCGCAGGAAACGGCCAACATGAGCCGGGCCCAGATCCTGCAACAGGCCGGCAACGCGATGGTGGCCCAGGCCAACCAGCTGCCCCAGCAGGTGCTGTCGCTGCTGCAACGTTGAGGCCCGCCAGGGTTTCGATAAAAAATTCGCTCCGGGGCCTAAAGTTCCGGAGACCCCAGCCGATATCGCTCTTGCATATCGGCTTTTTCTCCTTCCTCACCAGCATGGCAACCATCAGCTCCGCCGGCATCGGCAGCGGCCTCGACATCGAGTCGCTGGTGAGCAAGCTCGTCGCCGCCGAACGAACCCCCATCACCCAGCTTGCCAAGCGCACGGAAGGTCTGCGAACCGAACTGTCCGTCTTCGGCAAGGTGCAAAGCTCGCTGGCCGCCCTGCGCGACGCCGCATCCAAGCTCACCGCGCCGGCCACCTGGGGCGGCACGCTCGCCACTTCCAGCAACACCTCGGCCGTCAGCGTCAGCGCGGGCGCCGGTGCGGCCATCGGCAATGTGTCGGTCCAGGTCAACCAGCTCGCCAGCTCGCAGACCGTGGTCAGCGGCACGCCCTATGCCAACTCGGCCACGACGGTGGGCCAGGGCAGCCTCACCATCACCCTCGGCGCCTGGGGTACCGACGGCAACGGTGATGCAACCTTCACCGACAAGGCCGGCGCCACGGCGGTCACCGTCAATATCGGCGATGGCCAGGACACGCTGGCAGGCATCCGTGACGCCATCAACGCGGCAGGAGCCGGCGTCACCGCCTCCATCGTCAACGATGCCAACGGCTCGCGCCTGACGCTGCGCTCCACCGCCACCGGCGAGACCAACGGCTTTCGCATCGACGCCGACGCCGGCCTGGCCGACCTGGGCTACGACCCGCGCATTGGCGTCACTTCGATGATCCAGACCCTGCCGGCGCAGAACGCCCGCGCACTCATCAACGGCATCGACATCAGCTCCGAATCCAACACGCTCAAGGAGGCCATCGACGGCCTCAACATCACGCTGCTGGGAACCACCACCATTCCGGCGAGCGTGGCCGTGGGGCAGGACAAGGACTCGATCAAGAAGCTCATCAGCGACTTCACGACCGCCTACAACGCCGTCAACGCGCTGCTGCGCGAGCAGACCAAGTACGACTCCGCCGCCAAGACGGCCGGCACGCTGCAGGGCGACGCCACCGCCGTGGGCCTGCAGAACCAGCTGCGCAGCATCATCGGCGGCACGACCTCGCTGGCTGGCAGCATCGGCCGCCTGGCCGAGATCGGCCTGGAGCCCGGCAGCGACGGCAACCTGAAGACGTCGGAGACCAAGCTCAACACCGCCCTGGGCAACCTGGACAGCCTGAAGAAGCTCTTCATGGGCCTGGACAGCAACGGCAACAGCGGCAACGACGGCTTTGCGCAGCGCATCCGCAGCTATGTCGACGGCGCGCTCAGCACCGACGGCCGCATCACCAGCAAGCAGGCCGGGCTGCAGAAGCTCATCGACAACAACAGCAAGAGCATGGGGCGGCTGGAGGATCGGGCAGCCATCACCGAGGCCCGGCTGCGCGCGCGCTACTCGGCCCTGGACACGCAGATGGGCAAGCTCAACGGGCTGTCCAACTACGTCACGCAGCAGCTGAACATGCTGAACAACAACAAGAGGTGACGCCGCAGCGGCGGCGACACGGCACGATGGACGGCGACCTCTGGGTCGCCGTTGTCGTTGGCGCGCTGGTTGCGCGCAGCGCGCCGGACTTTGCAATAGGGCGGAATAGCCGCACAGTTGCGACCAAGTTCCAGCGAAGGTCGGCTCAAGTTCACCCCCGGGAAGGCCGAAAAACAGTCAACACGACGACGCCAACCCAGACACCCCATGTACGGCAATATGTCTTCCCCCTTCGCAGCCCGCAACCAGAGCGCCACCCTCTACGCCAAGGTCGGCCTGGAGACCGATGTCCAGGCCGCCAGCCCGCATCGCCTCGTCGCCATGCTGTTCGACGGCGTGTTCGATGCGATGAACCAGGCCGCCCAGGCCATTCCCGCCGGCAACGTGGAGCTGAAGAACCGGTCGCTGTCGCGCGCCGTGCGCATCCTCGACGAAGGCCTGCGCGCCGGGCTGGACCTGTCCGCCGGCCAGCTGGCGGTCGACCTGCGCGAGCTCTACGGCTATGTCTGCATGCGCCTGACCCAGGCCAACCTGCACGGCGACCTGGCCACCATCGAGGAGTGCCAACGCCTCCTCAGCCCCGTGCGCGAAGCCTGGGGCGCCATTGCCCAGACACCGGCCGCCCTCGGCAGCGACGCCGCGCGCGCCGCCTGAGCGCCGCCTCCACAGAATTAGCCGGTGACCCCGACATGAACTCCGAACTGCTGAACTACTACGAAGCCATTGAGCAAGCCAGCGCCGACATGCTGTCCGCCGCCCGCACGGGCAACTGGGACGAAGTCGTCAAGCTCGAAGGCGCCTGCGTGCTGCTGATCTCCCAGCTCAAGGCCGCGGCCCACCACAATCAGCTTGGCGGCAACGAGTCGCAGCTGAAGACGCGCATCATGCAGCGCATCCTGCTCAACGACGCCGAGATCCGCCACCTGGCCGAGCCGTGGCTGGAGGACCTGGATCAGGTGCTCAAGGGCAGCAGCCGAATGGTGCATTGAGCCCCTCGCCCAGTCTCGCCGTGCTGAACGCCGGCGGGGTACGGCGTTGCTTGCCGGATTGACCGGCTCGCACATCGCCCAATGCGGGCCGGCTTGGGGCGGCCCGGCGCTCGGCCCGCAGGGCAAGACGACTACCATCACGGCATGAGCGCCACTGAAGCCACTCCCGAGGACCTGCGCGTCACCTCCACGGCCGAGATCGCGGCCTATCTCCAGCAGTTGCAGCGCGAAGGCGCCGGGGTGTTGTTGAGCGGCCCGCAGGGCAGCCTGTCCAGCCGCATCTGCGCGCTGGATGCCGAGGCCGACCTGATCGGCCTGGAGATTGGTGCCGACCCGGAAGGCATCAGCCAGACGCTGGTCGCCGGCGCCGAGATCACGGCCGTCGCCTACCTGGGCACCATCAAGCTGCAGTTCGAGCTGGAAGCCCCCGTGCTCGTCAGCGGCGAACAGGGCACCGTGCTGCGCGGAACCATGCCGAGCCGGCTCTACCGCTTCCAGCGCCGCCAGTCCTACCGGGTGCAGCCCGCCGGCAGCGCCTATCCGCGCGTCATCCTGCCGGGCGGCGCGCACGCCGGCCGCGCCGCACGCGTGCTCGACATCAGCATCGGCGGCCTGGCGCTGGCCCTGCCTGCCGACTTCCCGGGCCCGCCGGTAGGCCAGGTCGCGCACGGCCTGGTGCTGGAGCTGGACCGTATCAGCGCCTTGCGCATCGCCCTGCTGCCGCACCACGCCAGCACCATCAACGGCGATGCCAGCGGCGCACAGCAGCTCGGCTGCTCGTTCGTCGAGCTGGATGCCAACGCCGCACGCTCCCTGCAGGTCTATGTGGACCAGACGCAGAAGCGCCGTCGCCTGCTGAAGCTGGACCCATGAGGGCGGCCCGGGGGCGAGGTTTCACGCTGCTGGAAGCGGTGTTTGTCGTCGCCGTGCTGGCCATCCTGGCGGCTGCCGCGGTACCGAGCTATGTCAACTACCTGGCCCGCGAACGCCTGCGCCACGTGGCCAGCCTGCTGGAGCAGGACCTGCGCCGCGCCCGCACGCTGAGCGTCGACGAGGGCCGCAACATGTATGTGAGCTTCACCAGCGGCGCCGAGTGGTGCTGGGGCGTCAGCCGTCAGGCGCCCTGCGACTGCGCCACCGGCCAGCCACGCTGCGAACTCGGCGGCGAAACCCATCACGAGTACAAGGGCACATTGCTGCAATCCGGCCAGAGCGTCACCTTCCAGGCCGGCCTCGGGCGTGCGCTGGACTGGACGCGCATCGGGCTGTCCAACAACCGCAACCAGCAGCTGCGCATCGACCTCAACCCGCTGGGCCGGCCGCAGATCTGCGGCACCGACTCCCGCAAAAACAGCAGTTGCTGATTTCGGGCCGAGCGCCGGGCCGCCCCAAGCCGGCCCGCTTGGGCGATGTGCTTGCGGCTCGAAGCCGCAAGCATCGCCGTCCCCCCGGGGGCTGAGCCCGGACTCATCGTGCCCAGTGGGCACGATGTGCCTGGCGAAGCGCTGAGGCGCGAGCCGAAGCGCGGTCTGCAAGACCGACCAGGCTCGCCCGCGTGCAGCGCGGCGAGACTGGGCGAGGGGCCTGTCACACCTGCATGTTCATGATTTCAGAGTAGGCGCTGACCAGGCGGTTGCGCACCTGCAGCGTCGCCTGGAAACCGATCTGCGCCTTCTGCATCGAGACCATGGTCTCCTCCAGGCTGACGGTCGGGTTGTCCAGCTGCACCTCACGCTGCATGCGCGCCGCCTCGGTCTGCTGAGCGCTGACGTTCTTGAGCGCCTGCGTCATCGCGTCGCCGAAACTGGCGCCCGCTGTTGCCCCGGTCGAGGCGGGAGGCTTGACCGACAAGGGCTGCCCGTTCACCGCCAGCCCTGCACGGGCGGCGGCCTGGGCAAAGTCGAAGGGGCGCAGCTTCATGTCCATGGGGCCGAACTTTGGCAGCAAGTCACGCGCACGAAACGCGGAGATGCATGGGCGCAGTCGGCCACTTCGGCGCTTTCTTGAGGGGGCGGGCACGAATAATTTGCGCCATCGGCCGATCCCCGGCCTCCCCTGCAGTCTCGAGCCTCGATGGACAACGCCCTGAGCGCCCCCGCAACCGCCGGCCCGGTGATGATCACACCGGTCGACGCACAGCCCAACTTCGTCCAGCGTCTGTCCGGCCTGCCGATGCGCAGCAAGCTGACCATGGGCGCCGGCCTGGCTGCGCTGGCCGGCGCGGTGCTGGCCATCACGCTGTGGTCGTCGCAGGGCGACTACCGGCCGCTGTTCTCGGGCCTGGCCGACAAGGACGGCGGCGCCGTCATCGGCCAGCTGGCGGCCCTGCAGGTGCCCTACAAGCATGAGGCCGGCGGCACCATCCTCGTGCCGGCCAGCCAGGTCTACGAGCTGCGCATGAAGCTGGCTGCGATGGGCCTGCCCAAGGGCGGCAATGGCAACACCGTCGGCTTCGAGCTGATGGACAAGTCCAGCATTGGCCAGACCCAGTTCAACGAACGGCTGAATTTCCAGCGCGCCCTCGAAGGCGAGCTGACCCGCACGATCACCGCGATGTCCGACGTCGCCGATGCGCGCGTGCACCTGGCCATCCCGCAGCAGAACGGCTTCTTCCGTGAGCAGCAAAAGCCCAGCGCCAGCGTCATGCTGACGCTGCGCGGCGGCCGCGCGCTGGACCGCGCGCAGATCGCCGGCATCGTGCATCTCGTCTCCAGCAGCGTGCCCGAACTGACGCCCAAGGCCGTCAGCGTGCTGGACCACAGCGGCGCCCTGCTCTCCCAGACCGGCGCCGACGTCGCCACCGGGCTGGACGGCCAGCAGCTGCAGTACAAGCAGCAGGTCGAGGCCGGCTTCAACAAGCGCATCTTCGAATTGCTGGAGCCGGTCGTCGGCCGCGACAACCTGCGCGCCAGCGTGACCGCCGACGTGGACTTCTCGCAGACCGAGGCCACCGCCGAGGAGTACCGCCCCAACCAGGGCCCGAACGCCCAGGCCGCCGTGCGCTCCAGCCAGAGCAACGAATCCAACAGCGCCAGCAACGCCCTGCCCACGGGCGTGCCGGGCGCTGCCACCAACCAGCCGCCGGTGCCGGCCGCCGCCCCGATCAACGGCGCCGCCCCGCCGCTGCAGGCCGCCCAAGGGGCGCAAGGCAATGGCAACAGCCGCCGCGAGCAGGTCACCAACTACGAGATCGACAAGACCGTGCGCGTGACGCGCGGTGCCGTCGGCAACGTCAAGCGACTCAACGCCGCCATCGTCGTGAACCACCGCACGCTGACCGATGCCAAGGGCAAGACGACCAATCAGCCGGTGCCGCCCGAGGAAATCGCGCGCCTGACCGAGCTGGTCAAGGAGGCCATGGGCTTCAACACCGAGCGCGGCGACTCCGTCAAGGTCATCAGTGCGCCCTTCGTCGTCGACAAGACCGTGCCGGCCGACGTGCCGCTGTGGAAGCAGCCCTGGTTGCTGGACATCGCCCGCAGCGCCATCGTGCCGCTGGCCTTCGTTGCCATCGCGCTGATCGCCGTGTTCGGCATGATCCGCCCCGCCATCAAGGCCGCCGCGCCGCCGCCGCCGCAAGAGAAGCCCGGAACCGTCGACGAAGTCGTCGACGACGCCGAGCTGCTGCCGGGCGCTGCCGGCATGCCCAGGCTCGAAGCGCCGATTCACAACGACAAGCTCGACCGCGCCCGCTCGCTGGCCCGCGACAATCCGGTCGCAGTCGCCAACATCGTGCGCGATTGGATGGCGGGCCAGACCGCCTGACCATGAGCCCCTCGCCCACCCCGACCGCGCTGGACGCGGATCCGTTTGGCCGGCCCCCCGCGGGGCCGGTGATGCTTGCAGCATGGAGCCGCAAGCACATCGCCATGCCGGGCCGGATTGGGAGCGGCCCGGCGCTCGGCCCGCAACACGTCTTGCTGCAGGTGGTTTAAGGTTCGATCATGGATGAAAAGGGCATAGAGAACGCAGCAATCCTGTTGATGTCGCTGGGCGAGGAAGAAGCCAGCGAGGTCTTCAAGCATCTGTCGCCCAAGGAAGTGCAGGCGCTGGGCGAGACGATTGCCAAGCTCAAGGTCATCAAGCGTGCTCAGGTCGAGACCGTGCTGGACAAGTTCGATGCCGTCGCCGAGACACAGAGCACGCTGGTCACCGACACCGACGAATACGTGCGCGCGGTGCTGCGCAAGGCCCTGGGCGAGGACAAGGCCAACCTGCTGCTGGACCGCATCCTGCAGGGCAGCGACGTGTCGTCCATCGAGAGCCTGAAGTGGATGGACGCTGCCAGCGTGGCCGAGCTGCTGCGCAACGAGCACCCGCAGATCATCGCGGCCATCCTGGCCCACCTGGACTACGACCAGACCAGCTCGGTGCTCAAGCTCTTTCCCGAGCGCGGGCGCAACGAGGTGCTGATCCGCATCGCGACGCTGGACGGCATCCAGCCGACCGCGCTGAAGGACCTCAACGAGGTCATGAGCCAGATCCTGGCCGGCGGCGAGCGCATGAAGAAGAGTTCGCTCGGCGGCGCCAAGACCGCGGCCGAGATCATCAACATGATGGGCTCCAGCTTGGAATCCTCGGTGCTGGACTACATCCGTGAGGCCGACTCCGACCTGGCGCAGAAGATCATGGACAACATGTTCACCTTCGACGACCTGAACAAGGTCGACGACAAGGGCATCCAGGCCGTGCTCAAGGAAGTGCAGAGCGAAAGCCTCATCGTCGCGCTCAAGGGTTCCAGCGCCGATCTGCGCGAGAAGATCTTCCGCAACATGTCCACCCGCGCCGCCGAGACCCTGCGCGAAGACCTCGAAACCCGCGGCCCGGTGCGGCTGTCGGAGGTCGAGGCCGAGCAGAAGGAAATGCTCAAGATCGTGCGCCGCCTCGTCGACGAGGGCCAGATCGTCCTTGCCGGTGGTGGCGACGACCAGTTTGTTTGAATAGCCAATGACCAAAATGCAACCACAGAGGCACAGAGACACGGAGAAACCCAAAGCCAGAACGTCTGGCTGGTCCTCCGTGCCTGCGTGCCTCTGTGGTTGCATCTGAACCGACATGGCTACCGGTCGCCAACCCCCACGGCAAGTGCCGCCGCCCGATCGCCGCGAAACGGATCGTCGCGGCACCTACGCCCGCTTCATCCCCGGCGAGGAGCTGCAGGGCGCCAAGGCCTGGAACCTCGACAACCTGGGCAGCGCCGCGCCGTCGCCCTTCGCGCCGATGCGCCCCGGCACGCCGCCGCCCGCGCCCGCAGCGCGGCGCCGGTGCAGCC
>NZ_JBQVNP010000074.1:0-25010 GCF_052436255.1 Roseateles sp.
CAGCGCGCGCAGCTGGTCGCTGGTCAAGGCGTCGAGCTGGGCCACGGACAGGGCACGGATGGCGGCGGTCGACAGGGCGCGGATGTCGCCGGCTTCGATGGCGGCGAGCTGGTCGGTGGACAGCGACCCGACCTGGGCCGAAGTCAGCACGGCGACTTGGGCCGTGGTCAGGGCCACCATGTCGGCGGCCTCCAGACCCTGGATCTGGCTGGTGCTCAGCGTGGCGATCTGGTTGGTGCCCATGCTGGCCACCGCGTCGCTCGTCAAGCTGCCGATCTGGTCGGAGCTCAGGCCGCGCAGCGCATTGGTCGTGACCGCGCGCAGGTCGGCCGTTTCGAGCCTGGAGAGCTGGTCGGTCGTCAGCGCGCCGACTTGCGTCGAGTTCAGCGCAGCGAACTGCTGCGTGCCCATGGCGTTGAGGTTGTCGGTTGCCAGGTTGCCGACCTGGCTGGCCGTCAGCGCGGCGATCTGGCCGGTAGACAGCTTGTTGAACTGGTCGCTGGTGAAGCTGTTCAGGTCGTCCGTGTTCAGGTTTTGCACCTGAGCCGTGGTCAACGAGTTCATTTGGCTGCTGGTCAAGGCGCGCAGCTGGTCGCTGGTCAGCCCGTCGAGCTGGGCGTTGGACAGGGCGCGCAGGGCGAGCGTGGACAGCGCCCGCATGTCGGCGGCGTCGATGGCGGAGAGCTGGTCGGTGCTCAGGCCCTGGACTTGGGCGGAGGAGAGCACGGCGACCTGGGCGGTGCCGAGGGCGGCCATGTCGGCAGCCTCCAGGCCCTGGATCTGCACGGTGGTCAGCGAGGCAATCTGTGCCGTCGTCAGGCTGCCAACCTCATCGCTCGTCAAGCTGTTGACCTGGTCGCTGGACAGACCGCGCAGTGCGGTCGTCGTGACCGCGCGCAGGTCGGCCGTCTCCAGTTTGGAGAGCTGGTCGGTCGTCAATGCGCCGAGCTGGGTGGACGTCATCACCGCGAACTGGGCCGAGCCCATCGCGTTGAGGTTGTCGGTCGCGAGGTTGCCGAGCTGGTTGGCGGTCAGCGCCTGGACCTGGGCCGTGGCCAGGCGGGCGAACTGGTCGCTCGTCAGCACGTTCAGGTCGTCAGTGTTGAGATTGGTGATCTGTGCCGTCGTCAGCGAGTTGACCTGGGCGGTGCTGAGCGCACGCAACTGGTCGCTGGTGAGCCCGTCGAGCTGAGCGTTGGACAGGGAACGCAGGGCAAGCGTCGACAGCGAGCGCATGTCGGCCGCATCGATAGCGCTGAGTTGATCGGTCGACAGGCCTTGCATCTGGGCGGACGTCAGCACGGCCACCTGTCCCGAAGTCATGGCCGTCATGTCGACGGCGTCCATGCCCCCGATCTGGACGCTGGTCAGGCCGGCGATCTGAGCGGTGCTCATGCTGGCGACCTGGTCGCTGCCCAGGCTCTGCACCTGGTCGCTGGACAGGCCGCGCAGGGCGGTCGTCGTCACTGCGCGCAGGTCGGCCGTCTCCAGCGTGGACAGCTGGTCGGTGGTCAGCGCGCCGAACTGGGCCGACGTCAGCACTGCGAACTGGGCCGAGCCCATCGCGTTGAGGTTGTCGCTGGCGAGGTTGCCAAGCTGGCTGGCGCTCAGCGCCTGAACCTGGGCGGTGGCCAGGCGGGCGAACTGCTCGCTCGTCAGGCTGTTCAGATCGTCGGTGTTCAGGTTTTGCAGCTGGGCCGTCGTCAGCGAATTGACCTGGGCCGTCGTCAGGGCGCGTAGCTGGTCGGACGTGAGGCCGTCGAGCTGGGCATTGGACAGGGAACGCAGCGCGATCGTCGACAGCGACCGCATGTCTCCCGTCTCGATGGCGGAGAGCTGGTCGGTCGACAAGCCTTGCATCTGGACGGAGGACAGCACGGCGACCTGGGCGGTGCTCAGTGCCGCCATGTCAGCGGCTTCCAGGCCTTGCACCTGCACGCTGGTCAGCGACGCGATCTGGCCGGTGCTCAGGGCGGCGACTTCATCGCTGGTCAGGCTGTTGATCTGGTCGGAGCTGAGGCCGCGCAAGGCGGTGGTCGTGACGGCGCGCAGGTCGGCCGTCTCCAGCTTGGACAGCTGGTCCGTCGTCAGCGCGGCAAGCTGGGCCGAGCTCAGCGCAGCGAATTGCTGCGTGCCCAGCGCGTTGAGGGTGTCAGTCGCCAGGTTGCCGAGCTGGTTGGCGGTCAACGCGGCGACCTGAACGGTGGTCAGCTTGTTGAGCTGGTCGCTCGTCAGGCTGCCCAGGTCGTCGGTGTTCAGGTTGCTGATCTGGCCCGTCGTCAGCGCCGTGATCTGGCCGCTGGTCAGTGCGCGCAGTTGATCGGACGTCAAACCGTCGAGCTGGGCATTGGACAGGGCGCGTAGCGCCAGTGTCGACAGCGCCCGCATGTCGGCCGCGTCGATGGCGGCAAGCTGGTCGGTGCTGAGGGCCTGGGCCTGGGCGGACGACAGCACGGCGACCTGCGCGGTGCCCAGGGCGGCCATGTCGTCGGCTTCCAGGCCTTGGACCTGGACCGTCGAAAGCGCGGCGATCTGGCCCGTGGTCAGGCTGCTGACGGCGTCGCTGGTCAGGCCTTGCACCTGGTCGCTGGACAGGCCGCGCAGCGCGGCGGTCGAGACCGCGCGCAGGTCGGCCGTCTCCAGTCTGGACAGCTGGTCGGTCGTCAATGCGCCGAGCTGGCCGGAGTTCAGCACGCTGAACTGCGCCGTGCCCAGGGAATTCAGGTTGTCGGTGGCCAGGTTGGCGAGCTGCTCGCTCGTCAGCGCAGCGACCTGGCCGGTGGACAGTCGGTTGAACTGGTCGCTCGTGAAGCTGTTCAGGTCGTCGGTATTCAGGCTGCGAACCTGGGCGGTCGTCAGCGAATTGACCTGCGCGGTCGTCAGCGCGCGCAGCTGATCACTGGTCAGGCCGTCAAGCTGGGTGCTGGTCAGCGCGCGCAGGGCGCCGGTACTCAGGAAGCGCAGGTCGCCGGTTTCAATGGCGGCCAACTGGTCGGTCGACAGACTGAAGGCCTGGGCCGTCGTCAGGGCGGCGACCTGGCCGGTCGTCAGCGCGGCGATGTCGTCCGCCTCGAAGCCCGTGATCTGGCCGGTCGTCAGCGCGGCGATCTGGCCGGTCGTCATCGCCTGCAACTGGTCGGACGTGATGGCGCCGATCTGGTCCGAATCGAAGCCGCGCAGGGAGGTTGTCGTTATCGCGCGGAAGTCTTCCGTTTGGAAGGCGCGAATCTGATCGCTGGTCAGCACTGACAGGCCGGTGGATGAAATGGCCGCCATCTGCGCTGTGGTCAGCGCAATGAGCTGATCCGTGCTGAACGCCGCCCAATCCTCCGTCGTGAAATTCCTGATGTTCTGGGTCGTGAGCCCAGGAATGTTTGCGACGGAGATATAGGGGACGATGGTCGCCATGGCTTTTCACCTGCTGTTGTGCTGATTGGCTGCTGACTCGGATCAGTCAGCAGCCGCGCGTCGAATCAAACCTGCGCCCGACGCGGCGCTTTTTCTTGTTGTCCGGCAGAACCACGCGTAGCGCGGTCATGCGGGGGCTGACTCCAAACCACAGCCTTGCCGGCAGGCAGACATGTAACTCGAAGTTTTTTGAGCTTCAGTCGGTTATCGGGACAGTCGCGCCTGACTTAAGGGCAAAAAGCTCTTGTCGGGCTCGATTGGTGCGAAATTGGGCATTCCGGCCGGGTCCAGGACACCTAGACGGGGGCTGGTTTACCCACTGATGAGCATGCTAGTGAGGCTCGCACCGTTTCACGCCGCGATAAGGGCGCGCTTTCGGTGGCAGTTCACGGCCGACTGAATTGCTTTCAGGAAGCCGTCTGAGTGGCGCTCAAGCCGTTACAAAAATGGGCTGTGACAAGTTGCCGGCAGGCCTGCGCATCCCGCGAAAGCAGCGCCTTGACGATGGCGCGGTGTTCGTCCAGCGACTCCGCCAGTCGTCCCTCCCGGAACAGCGAATGGTGGCGGTTGAGCTTCATCAGCCGGCGCAGGTCGCCCACGATTTGCTGCCGCCAGCGGTTGCCGTCAATCTCCAGCACCCGCATGTGAAAGCGCTCATTGGCAGCGAAGAAGGCGTCTCGATCAGGCAAAGCGTCTTCAAGAGCTCGGTGCAGTTGGCCGAGTTCCTGCAACTCCTTGTCTGACGCCCGGTCCGCAACCTCGGCAGCGGCGTCACTTTCCAGCAGCGACAGCAGTTGATAGGCCTCCCGCACATCCCGCTCGCTCATCTCGGTCACGTAGGCGCCCCGGCGCAGCTTCATCGTCACCAGGCCTTCGGCGGCCAGTACCTTGAGGGCCTCGCGCATCGGCGTGCGGCTGATGCCCAGCTCCGCGCAGAGCCTCAGTTCGTCGATCCACGCCCCCGGCTCCAGCTCGCGCGCCAGAATCTGCTGGCGCAACCGGTCGGCCACCTGCTCGTACAAAGCGCAGGAGACAAGCGGGGCGTGATCGAGCGAACCGGCTGGGGACATGGCGGCCGAGTGTATTGGAATCTGAATTCATAATTATGAATAACGCGTCAGCTAAGATGTCGCCCCAGTTACAGGAGAGTTCGATGTCGGATGCCAGCCAGGACGCCAGCAGCAGGGGGAGCGCCCCGGAGTTCAAGACTGCCACGCTGGAGCATTGGACCCAGGCCGCCGCCAAGTCTGCCCCTGGGGGCGACTTGAGCGCGCTGAACTGGGTCACGCCCGAGGGCCTGACGGTCAAGCCGCTCTACACCGCGGCCGATACCGTAGATCTGCCACATGCCGACACGTTGCCCGGCTTCGAGCCCTTTCTGCGCGGCCCACAGGCGACCATGTACGCCGCCCGGCCTTGGACCATCCGCCAGTACGCCGGCTTCTCGACCGCCGAGGAGAGCAACGCCTTCTATAAAAAGGCGCTCGCCGCTGGCGGCCAGGGCGTGTCGGTCGCCTTCGACCTGGCTACCCATCGGGGCTACGACAGCGACCATCCGCGCGTGACCGGCGACGTCGGCAAGGCCGGCGTGGCCATCGACTCGGTCGAGGACATGAAGATCCTGTTCGACGGCATCCCGCTGGACAAGGTGAGCGTGTCCATGACGATGAACGGCGCCGTGCTGCCGGTGCTGGCGGGCTACATCGTGGCGGCGGAAGAGCAAGGCGTGTCGCAGGACAAGCTGGCCGGGACCATCCAGAACGACATCCTCAAGGAGTTCATGGTCCGCAACACCTATATCTACCCGCCCGAGCCGTCGATGCGCATCGTCGGCGACATCATCGAATACACGGCGCGGGCTTGCCCCAAGTTCAATTCCATCAGCATCTCCGGCTATCACATGCAGGAGGCCGGCGCGACGCAGGCGCTGGAACTGGCCTTCACGCTGGCCGATGGCCAGGAATACGTGAAGACGGCACTGGCCAAAGGTTTGAGCGTGGATGACTTCGCGCCGCGGCTGTCGTTCTTCTGGGCCATCGGGATGAACTTCTATCTCGAGATCGCCAAGATGCGTGCCGCCCGGCTGCTGTGGTGCCGGATCATGAAGGGCTTCGGCGCCACGTCGCCCAAGAGCCTGATGCTGCGCACCCACTGCCAGACCTCGGGCTGGAGCCTGACAGCGCAGGACCCGTACAACAATGTCGTGCGCACCACCATCGAGGCCATGGCCGCCGTCTTCGGCGGCACGCAGAGCCTGCACACCAACTCGCTGGACGAAGCCATCGCGCTGCCCACCGAGTTCAGCGCCCGCATCGCGCGCAACACCCAGCTCATCATCCAGGAAGAGACCCACATCACCAGCGTCGTCGACCCCTGGGCCGGCAGCTACATGATGGAAAAGCTCACCCAGGACATGGCCGACAAGGCCTGGGCCATCATCGAGGAGGTCAACGCCCAGGGCGGCATGATCAAGGCGGTGGATTCGGGCTGGGCCAAGCTGAAGATCGAGGCGAGTGCTGCCGAGAAGCAGGCGCGCATCGACTCCGGCCAGGACGTCATCGTCGGCGTCAACAAGTACAAGCTGGCCAAGGAAGACCCCATCGACATCCTCGACGTCGACAACGTCAAGGTGCGCGACGGTCAGATCGAGCGGCTGAAGAAGATCAAGGCCGCGCGTGATGCCGCCGCCGTGCAGGCCGCGCTGGCCTCGCTCACGCAGGCGGCCGAGACCGGTGAAGGCAACCTGCTGGATCTCGCCATCAAGGCGGTCCGGCTGCGCGCGACGGTGGGCGAGGTGTCCGACGCGCTCGAAGCCGTCTTCGGCCGCCACCGCGCCGACACCCACAAGGTCAGCGGCGTCTATGCGGCGGCCTACGACTCAGCCGAGGGTTGGGCCAAGCTACAAGCGGAGATCGCCGCCTTCGGGGACGAACAAGGCCGCCGCCCGCGCGTGATGATCGCCAAGCTCGGCCAGGACGGCCACGACCGCGGCGCCAAGGTCGTCGCGACCGCGTTTGCCGACCTCGGCTTCGACGTCGACATCGGCCCGCTGTTCCAGACCCCCGAGGAATGCGCCCGCCAGGCCATCGAGAACGACGTGCATGCGGTGGGCATCTCGACGCTGGCCGCAGGACACAAGATCCTGGTGCCGGCCATCATTGCCGAGCTGCAGCGCCAGGGTGCCGACGACGTCATCGTCTTCGTCGGCGGCGTGATTCCGGCGCAGGACTACGAGATGCTGTACGCGTCCGGCGTCAAGGGCATCTATGGCCCGGGCACGCCCATCCCGGCCAGCGCCAAGGACGTGCTCGAACAAATCAAGCGCGCTTTGTGATACGGTAATACGGTATTTCAGGAGCCCGACATGGCCGTATCTGTCCGCATGGACCCGTTGATGGAGAAGGAACTCGAACTCGCCGCCAAGCGCAAGGGCGTGACCAAGTCGCAGTTCATCATCGAGGCGGTGGAGCGCGCGCTTGGGCGCAAGGATCCCGCCGCGCTCTATCAGCAGGTGATGGAGAACGCTGCGCCTTACGCCGCCGCCTGCAATGCATCACCCGAGCTTGAACGGCCGCTGCGCGCCAAGCTGCAAGCCAAGCAGGCCGCTGCAAGCGCGGACTGGCTGGCCTACCAGCAAGCCAAGCAGCGTGGCGAACCTTGGCCGCCCACCACCGAGGAACCGGCCGCGTGAATGCCGCCCTCATCGACGCCGGCCCGCTGATCGCCCTGTTCGACCCGGCCAGCGTGGCGCACCAGCACTACGCGCAACTGCTGCCGCGTGGCTGGATGCTGACGACGACCTGGCCCTGCATCGTCGAAGCCAGCCACTTCCTGAAGCCGCCGGCCACGCAGCGCTTGCTGAGCTGGGTTGCCGCGGGCGCCGTTGCCGTGTTCCCGTTCGACCAATCCCAACTGCCCGACATCGCCGAACTGATGGCCAAGTACACCGAATGGCCGCGCACCGAGATGGACTTCGCCGACGCCACGCTGGTGTGGCTGGCATCTGAGGCCGGCATGACGCAGGTGATGACGATGGACGTGCGCGACTTCTCCCGCTACCGCCTGGCCGACGGCCGGGCGTTCGAGATCCTGTGAGCGGGGCAATGAAGATCTCACTGGAGCCCGTCCAAACCGACGATTTCGAGGCCATGCTGGCGCTGCGCACCGAGGCGTTGCGCGAGAGCCTGGCAAGGCTTGGGCGCTTCAATCCGGAAGTGGCACGGGCGCGGCTGAAGAGCCAGTTTCAGCCCGAGTGGATGCAGCACCTCGTGGTTGACGGCGAACGCATCGGCTACTTCACCGTCGAGCCGCGCGAGGGCGAATTGCGCCTGCATCACCTTTACCTGCGCCCCCAGGCGCAAGGACGGGGCATCGGCGCCTGGGTGCTCAGTCAGATCAAATCGCAAGGCCTGCCGATCACGCTGGCCGCGCTGCGCGAAAGCCGCGCCAACGACTTCTACCTTCGCCATGGCTTCAAGGTCGTCGCGGCGCAGGACTTCGACATCGAATACCGCTGGGAGGCCGCTTGAGCCTCGCAGGCCCGTTGCAGGCCGGCGACCGCCGCGCGCTCGCCAAGGCCATCACGCTGATCGAGTCCACCCGGGCCGACCACCGCGAGCAGGCCGACTCACTGCTGACCGAGCTGATGCCGGCCACGGGCGGCGCCTTACGCCTGGGCATTTCCGGCGTGCCGGGCGTCGGCAAGAGCACCTTCATCGAGGCGTTTGGCCTCTTCCTGCTGGAGCGCGGCCACCGCGTCGCGGTGCTGACGGTGGACCCGTCCAGCAGCGTGTCCGGCGGCGCCATCCTCGGCGACAAGACGCGCATGGAGAAGCTCTCCATGGACCAGCGCGCCTTCGTCCGCCCCAGCCCCAGCAGCGGCACGCTGGGCGGCGTGGCCGAGAAGACGCGCGAGGCCATGCTGCTGTGCGAGGCGGCGGGCTATGACGTCGTCATCGTCGAGACCGTCGGCGTGGGCCAGAGCGAGACGGCTGTGGCCGGCATGACCGACCTTTACTTGCTGCTGCAGTTGCCCAATGCGGGCGACGACCTGCAGGCGATCAAGAAGGGCGTCATGGAGCTGGCCGACCTCGTCGTCATCAACAAGGCCGACCTGGACGATGTGGCCGCCACGCGCGCCCAGGCCCAGATCACGTCGGCGCTGCGGCTGCTGCCTACGCATGCCCATGCGACGCAGCGCGTGATGAAGGTCAGCGCCCTGAAGTCCGACGGCATCGCGCCGGTGTGGAACGCGCTGACGGCATTGCGCAGCGAGCGCGAGGCCAGTGGCGCCTGGACGGCCAAGCGCCGCGAGCAGTCGCTGGCGTGGATGTGGGAGCGCATCCAGTCGGGTTTGAAGCAGGCTTTTCTGGCGCACCCGGGGTTGAAGAGCCATCTCGATGCGGCAACCGCATCAGTTCGCGATGGGCATACGCCGGCATCCACCGCCGCGCGCCAGCTACTCGCTTTTTTTCGGAGTCCAACATGATCACCGGCCTGCACCACATCAACCTGCGCGCACCGGCTGAGCTGCTCGCTGCGCTGCGCGACTTCTACCGCGACGTGCTCGGCCTGGAGCAAGGGCCGCGGCCGGACTTCGATAGCGCCGGCTACTGGCTCTACGCCGGGGGCCACCCGGTGGTCCACCTGTCCACGCAGCGACCCAGCGAAGCGGTGCGCGGACCGGTCAACCCCGCGGCGCCAACGACCTACGACCACACCGCGTTCTTCGGCACCGACCCGGTGGCCACCGCGGCGCACCTGCGCGCATTGGGTGTGGCTTTCCACGAGTCACGCTCCGCCGTCACCGGCCAGCACCAGTTCTTCTTCCAAGACCCCGCCGGCAACGGCGTGGAGATCAATTTCCCGTTCGAGGGTTGAACCGACATGCAAGACATCCTGCAAGCACTCGAAGCCAAGCGCGCCCGCGCGCGGCTCGGCGGTGGCGACAAGCGCATCGCGGCCCAGCACGCCAAGGGCAAGCTGACCGCGCGCGAACGGCTGGAGCTGCTGTTCGACGAAGGCAGCTTCGAGGAATGGGACATGTTCGTCGAGCACCGCTGCGTGGATTTCGGCATGCAGGACAACAAGATTCCCGGCGACGGCGTCGTCACCGGCTACGGCATGATCAACGGCCGCCTGGCCTTCGCCTTCAGCCAGGACTTCACCGTCTTCGGCGGCGCGCTCAGCGAAGCGCATGCCGAGAAGATCTGCAAGGTGATGGACCAGGCCATGAAGGTGGGCGCACCGGTCATCGGCCTGAACGATTCGGGCGGCGCGCGCATCCAGGAAGGCGTCGCCTCGCTGGGCGGTTATGCCGACGTCTTCCAGCGCAATGTGCTGGCCTCCGGCGTCGTGCCGCAGATCAGCATGATCATGGGCCCCTGCGCCGGTGGCGCGGTGTATTCGCCGGCGATGACGGACTTCATCTTCATGGTGAAGGACAGCTCATACATGTTCGTCACCGGCCCCGAGGTGGTGAAGACGGTGACGCACGAGGAAGTGACGGCCGAGGAACTGGGCGGCGCGACGACGCACAACAGCCGCAGCGGCGTGGCGGACCTGTCGTTCGAGAACGACGTCGAGGCGCTGCTGATGCTGCGCCGCTTCTTCAACTACCTGCCGCTGTCCAACCGCGAGAAGGCGCCTTGCCGCCCCAGCGGCGATCCGGCCACGCGCCTGGACTATTCGCTGGACACGCTGGTGCCCGAGAACCCGAACAAGCCCTATGACATCAAGGAGCTGATCCTCAAGGTCGTCGACGACGGCGACTTCTTCGAGCTGCAGCCCGACTACGCCAGGAACATCGTCACCGGCTTTGCGCGCATGGAAGGCCAGACCGTGGGCATCGTCGCCAACCAGCCGCTGGTGCTGGCCGGCTGCCTGGACATCAAGAGCAGCATCAAGGCCGCGCGCTTCGTGCGCTTCTGCGACGCCTTCAACATCCCCGTGGTCACCTTCGTCGACGTACCCGGCTTCATGCCCGGCACCTCGCAGGAGTACGGCGGCATCATCAAGCACGGCGCCAAGCTGCTCTACGCCTACGCCGAATGCACGGTGCCCAAGATCACCGTCATCACGCGCAAGGCCTACGGCGGCGCCTATGACGTGATGGCCTCCAAACACCTGCGCGGCGACGTCAACTTCGCCTGGCCCAATGCCGAGATCGCCGTGATGGGCGCCAAGGGCGCGGTGGAGATCATCTTTCGCGAGGACAAGAAGGACCCGGCCAAGCTGGCCGAGCGCGAGGCGGAATACAAGGCCCGGTTCGCCAACCCGTTTGTCGCCGGCGCGCGTGGCTTTATCGACGACGTGATCCAGCCGCACGAGACGCGCAAGCGCATCTGCCGCTCGCTCTCCATGCTCAAGGACAAGAAGCTCGAGAACCCGTGGCGCAAGCACGGAAACATTCCGCTCTGACTTGTTCGTCAACAGCTCTATTTTGAGCGATTGAGTGCGAAAATTTCCTATAAAAGCTCACTGAAGAACATTTTGTGATCGATCTGCTGCCCGCTTCCGCTGTCTGTGCCCAACTGGGCCGCCGCCTGCGTGCGCTGCGCCTGCTGCGCAACTTCGGCCAGGCCGAGTTGGCGGCGCGTGCGGGTTGCTCGCTGTCTGCCGTGCGGCGGCTGGAGGCGCACGGGCAGGGCAGCCTGGAGCTGGTGGTGCGTGTGGCCCAGGCCCTGCAAGCTTCGCAAGGGCTGGACGCTCTGTTCGACCTCCCGGCGTTGACCAGCATTGCGCAGGCCGAAGCGCTGGCCAGCGGCCCCTCGCGCCGCCGCGCCAGCCGTCGCCCAGCAGGAGCGGTCCGGTGACGCTCGCCAAGCTGCGCGTCGTCGATCTCGGCTGGGGCGAGCGTCTGCCGCTCGGCACCTTGGCCGATGCCGGCGGGCGGCTGCTGTTCGAGTTCTCTCCCGAGGCCATCTCGCGTGGTGTCGAGGCCTCACCCCTGCGCGCAATGCTGCCACGCGCCGGCGCTCGACCCGTGGCCGTGACCGGCCCTGCGCACAGCCACGGCCTGCCCGGCTTCATCGCCGATGCGCTGCCCGACGGCTGGGGCTTGCTGCTGATGGACCGCGCGTTGCGCCGCCGTGGGCAGGACCCGCGCACCGTCTCCGTGCTGGACCGGCTGGCGATGGTGGGCGACCGCGCGCCGGGCGCACTGGCCTTCGAGCCGGCTGACGACGCCGGCACCGACAACTGGCCCGCGCTGACGCTGGAGCAACTCGCGCTCGACACGGCCGCCGTGCTGGCCGACGAAGGCCTGAGCAGCCCTGAGCAGCAATTGCAGCGCCTGTTCCGCCTCGGTGGCTCGGCGCAAGGTGCTCGGCCCAAGGCCCTGCTGCGCTGGCGCAACCGGCAATGGTGGGCCGACGGCCCCGGCGCCGACGGTGAACCCATCCTCGTCAAGTTTCCGGCGCAGGGCGAGCATGCCGAGGTTTGCGCCATCGAGCAGTGCTATGCCGACCTCGCGCGCCGTGGCGGCATCACCATGCCCGACACCGCCCGCCTTGCGCTGCCCAAGCCGCATGCCGCGTTCGGTGCGCGCCGCTTCGACCGCGTGGCCACGCCGGCCGGCGAGCAGCGCGTGCCCTTGCTGAGCCTGGCCGGCCTGCTCGATGCCGACTTCCGCCTGCCGTCGCTGGACTACGCGACCTTGCTGCTGGCCACGCAGCGCCTGACCGGCGACTACCGCGAGGTGCTGAAGGCCTTCGAGCGCTGCGTCTTCAATGTGCTGTCGCACAACCGTGACGACCATGCAAAGAACTTCGCTTTCACGCGCGACGCGGCCGGGCAGTGGCGCTTGTCCCCGGCGTTCGACCTGACCTTCTCGTTCGGCCCGGGCGGCGAACACACGACCTCTGTTGCGGGAGAGGGCCGAGCGCCTTCTCGGGCCGACTTGCTCCGCGCAGCGGCGCAGGGCGGCGTCAAGCCGGTCGATGCGCGCCGCCTGATCGACCACTGGCGCGAGCAGTTCCAGGCGTTGCCGGCCCTGCTGGCCGATGCGCCCGTTCGTTCTGCCACGCGGCGCGAGCTGCTCGACAAACTTCCACGAATTGCTGCTGAGTGAGACAACTCATGTTCAAGAAGATCCTGATTGCCAACCGTGGCGAGATCGCATGCCGGGTGATTGCGACGGCCAAGAAGATGGGCATCGCCACCGTTGCCGTCCACTCCGAGGCCGACAAGGATGCTCGCCATGTCGAGCTGGCCGACGAGGCCGTGCTGCTCGGCCCCGCGCCGTCGCGCGAGAGCTATCTCGTCGCCGACAAGATCATTGCCGCTGCCAAGAGCACCGGCGCCCAGGCCATCCACCCCGGCTATGGCTTCCTCAGCGAGAACGAAGGGTTCGCCCGTCGTGTGGAAGAGGAGGGCCTGGTCTTCATCGGCCCCAAGCACGCCAGCATCGCTGCGATGGGCGACAAGATCGCGTCCAAGAAGCTGGCAACGGCGGCCGGCGTCAACACCATCCCAGGCCACAACGAGCCCATCCTGTCGGCCGAAGAGGCCGTGGGCATCGCCGCGCGCATCGGCTACCCGGTCATGATCAAGGCCAGCGCAGGTGGCGGCGGCAAGGGCTTGCGCGTGGCCTTCAACGACAAGGAGGCGTTCGAGGGCTTCACGTCCTGCCGCAACGAGGCGCGCAACAGCTTTGGCGACGACCGCGTCTTCATCGAGAAGTTCGTCGAGGAGCCGCGCCATATCGAGATCCAGGTGCTGGGCGACGCGCAGGGCAGCGTCGTCTACCTCTGGGAGCGCGAGTGCTCCATCCAGCGCCGCCACCAGAAGGTCATCGAGGAGGCGCCGTCGCCCTTCATCAGCGAGGCCACGCGCCGCGCGATGGGCGAGCAGGCCGTGGCGCTGGCCAAGGCCGTCAACTACCAGAGCGCCGGCACGGTCGAGTTCGTCGTCGGCAAGGACCAGGGCTTCTACTTCCTGGAGATGAACACGCGGCTGCAGGTGGAGCACCCGGTCACCGAGTGCATCACGGGGCTGGACCTCGTCGAGCAGATGATCCGCGTCGCGGCCGGCGAGGCGCTGTCCTTCGGTCAGGCCGACATCCAGCGTGACGGCTGGGCGATTGAATGCCGCATCAACGCGGAGGACCCCTTCCGCAACTTCCTCCCGTCCACCGGCCGACTGGTGCGCTACCAGCCGCCTGAAGTCAGCATGGTGCAGGCCGAGCCGGCCCGCTTCGGCGTGCGCGTGGACACCGGCGTCTACGAGGGCGGCGAGATCCCGATGTTCTACGACTCGATGA
Organism: Roseateles sp.; assembly: GCF_052436255.1. Lineage (GTDB taxonomy): Bacteria > Pseudomonadota > Gammaproteobacteria > Burkholderiales > Burkholderiaceae_C > Pelomonas. The sequence goes on from NZ_JBQVNP010000074.1 coordinate 13,670, forward strand.
TCGCCAAGCTCATCGTGCATGGAAGGGATCGCGCCGACGCCATCGCCAAGATGCGCGAGGCGCTGAACGGCTTCGTCATCCGCGGTGTATCCAGCAACATCCCTTTCCAGGCGGCGCTGCTCGGCCATGCCGACTTCGCCAGCGGCAACTTCAACACCGGCTTCATCGCCCAGCACTACGCCAGCGGCTTCAGGGCCGAGGACGTGCCGCATGACGATCCGCTCTTTCTCGTCGCACTGGCCGGCTTCATCCGCCGCAAGGCGCGCGAGCGCGAGGCCGGCATCAGCGGCCAGCTGCGCGGCCATGAGGTGCAGATCGAGCATGACTACGTCGCGGTGGTCAACCAGGGCGGTGGCCGCAGCGAGCGCCACCCGCTGCACATCAGCGAGTTCGCCGGCGCCCTGGGCGAGGCGCGCGTGCAGGTGGGCGACAAAGACTACCGGATCGTGTCGAACTCGCGCCTGAACGATGTTCGCATCGCCGGCACCGTCAACGGCCTGGCCTTCACGGCCCAGGCCGAGCGCGGCACTGTCAAGAACCCGCTGGCCTATCGCATCCATCACGGCGGCCGCTCCATCGAGCTGACCGTGCTCAGCCCCCGTGCGGCCGAGCTGCAGGCGCTGATGCCCTACAAGGCGCCGCCCGACACGTCCAAGCTGCTGCTGTCGCCCATGCCCGGGTTGCTTGTGCATCTCGGCGCCGAGGTCGGGCAGGCCGCGCAGGCCGGTGAGCGTCTGGCGGTCATCGAGGCGATGAAGATGGAGAACATCCTCACCGCCTCGCAGGACGTCACGGTCGCCGAGGTATTGGCCAAGCCCGGCGAAAGCCTGTCGGTGGACCAGCCCATCCTGCGCTTTGCCTGAAGCGACGGTTGCCATCGTCGGCGCCGGCGTCGCTGGCGCTGCGGCGGCCATCCGGCTGGCCGAGCGCGGCGTTCAGGTCGACTTGTACGAGGCCGTGCCCGAGCCGCGCCCTATCGGCGCCGGCCTGCTGCTGCAACCGACAGGCCAGCGTGTGCTGGCGGCCATGGGCTTGCTGGACGAAGCGCTGGCGTTGGGCACGCGCGTTGATCGCCTGTTCGGCGACACGCCTTCCGGGCGCGCGGTGCTGGACATGAGCTACCGGCGTTTTCACCCGGAGGCTTACGGCCTGGGCATCCAGCGCGGCGCGCTGATGGGTCTGCTGTGGAAGCGCCTGCGCGAACTCGGCGTCCGCTGGCACTGCGGCGTCGCGGTCGAGGGTTTCGAGCCTGACGAGGCGGGCGTGACGCTGCGCCTGCCCGGCGGCGGCGCTGCCCGGCATGCCGCACTGATCCTGGCCAACGGCAGCTTCTCCAGGTTGCGCGAAGGCATGAAGGTTCGCCAGCGCGCGCAGGCCTTCCCCTGGGGCGCCGTCTGGACGGTGCTGCCGGCTCCACCGGGCTTTCCGCAAATCGAGTTGCGCCAGCGCTTTCAGTCAGCTGCCAAGATGATCGGCTTGATGCCTGTCGGCAAGGTCCGCCATGACGACGCTGAACACGGCATCAACCTGTTCTGGAGCCTGCCCGTGGCCGATCTCGACGGCTGGCATGAGCGCATCGGCCTGAGCCGCCTCAAGCAGCAGATGGCCGATCTCTTCCCCGACGTCGCGCCGCTGCTCGCCGGCCTGCACGAGGCGGCCCAGTTGCGCGAGGCCCGCTATGCCGATGTCTGGATGTCGCGCTGGCATGACGGCCGCGTGCTCGCCATCGGCGACTGCGCCCACGGCATGAGCCCGCAGCTCGGGCAGGGTGCCAACATGGCGTTGATCGACGCGCATGAACTTGCGGCTGAGGTGGGCGGCGACTGGCCGCGCGTCTTCGAGCGCTACAGCCGGCGCCGCCGCGCGCATTTGCGCTTCTACGGCCAGGCCAGCAAGGGGCTGACGCCGATGTTCCAGTCCCACGCCGTCGTCGCGCCCTGGCTGCGCGACCGCTTCTTCGGCTGGGGTGGGCGCCTGCCCTATATCCATCAACAATCCATCGCCACGCTGGCCGGCGTCAAGACCGGCTGGCTCTGGGGGCGGCTCAAACTCTGAATGCCATGACCACATCGACTCGCCCTTTCAAGATCCTCGGCCTGCAGCAGATCGCCATCGGCGGCCTGGACAAGGGCAAGCTGCGCCACCTGTGGGTCGACCTGCTCGGCGTGCCGGTGACCGGCAGCTTCAAGAGCGAGCGCGAGAACGTCGACGAGGACATCTGCACGCTGGGGCAGGGCGCGCACGCGGTGGAGGTGGACCTGATGCAGCCGCTGGACCCAGACAAGAAGCCGGCCGTGCATGCCACGCCGCTCAACCATATCGGCCTGTGGGTGGACAACCTGCCCGTGGCCGTGCAGTGGCTGGAGGCGCAAGGCCTGCGCTTTGCGCCGGGCGGCATCCGCGCAGGCGCGGCTGGCCATGACATCTGCTTCGTGCATCCCAAGGGCAACGAGCAGTTCCCGTTCGGCGGCGAGGGCGTGCTGATCGAGTTGGTGCAGGCGCCGCCGGACGTGGTCAAGGCGCTAGCGCTTCAGTCCAGCTGACAGCTCGATGAGCCGCTCGAGCTCGGCGCGGTGGCCATAGCGGTCCGCGCCGCGCGCGTCGCGGGCCAGGGCGGCGATCTGCGCGGGCCCGTAGTCGCCGATCTGCGTGCCGCCGCGCAGCCACTGGCCCCAGGCCGCCACGGCGATGGCAAAGCGCAGGTCGGCGTCGGCCTTGTCCAGGTCCGGCCAGGCGCTTGTCTTGGAGATCGGCACCTCGACCAGCTTGCTGTCCGCCTGGCCCGGCGGCTTGTAGCGCAGCTTCGGCCAGGCCAGTTCTTGGGCGGTCAACCAGCGGCTTGATCTGCGGCGAAGCGCGGCTTCCCGAATCGCTGCTTCTGCAAAGCCGTACCGGCCCGTAACCTGCCTGCAGCAAAACTTGCGCGTGCCGCGCTGGGCTGACCGGCCCGTGGCACACCGGGAGGCGAGGGGGCCACAAGCCATTTCGCGAGTTCGGTCGCAAGGCTTTGCTCAGCACGGGCCAGAATGCGCGGCTTCTCGCTGCCGCTGCCGCCGATGCGCTTCCTACCCGCCCTGATCGCCCTGCTGCTGCCCACGCTCGCGCAGGCCTGGGGCAACCACACGCCGATGTGCTACCGCGCCTTCGAGCGCATGCCTGAGGTCGCCAACGCGGCGCCTGTGAAGGCCGAGCCCCTCGTCGATTTCCTGCGCGCGCAGGAAGCGGCCATTGCTGCCCGGCTGGATGGCCAGGAAGCCCTGCTGCGCGAGCGCCTGAAGGGGCATGCGCCACGGCCCGAGGCGTTGCGCTTTGTGGCCGATGCCAAGCGCAGCGATGACGAACGGCGCGCAGCCTTCCTGCGCGCACTGCGCCTGTCGCCCCAGGCCCGGCTGGCGCTCTATCTGCAGATCGACCCGCGCAACCCCGACACCAGCCGACCCGCACTGGATGTCGGCGTGGTCAGTGCAGCCACCCCGGGCAAGGGCGCGACCCAGCGCTTCGTGGCGCTGCAGCCCGGCGAGACGGTCGCGCCACTGGCCGTGCTGGCGTCCGCCTGCGACGAGCCCGACTACGGCCACGACCTCAATCTGTTTGACGACAACCCAGGCAGCCCTGCCGACCCCGCCTACGGTTTCGGCAAGCAGCCCTTCGGCAACGCGGCCGTCGCGATCGGCTCGCAGGCGCCTTTCCACATGGGCTTCTTCCATCAGGGCGCCATCTTCAACACGCTGGCGCCGAGCTTTGCACGCACCTTCACCGAGCTGCGCGTGCAGCAGTACAGCGCCCTTGCCGCGTTGGCCTGGCAGACGGGCCACGGCTACTGGGGCTGGCGCTTTGCGGGCATGGCGCTGCACCATATCGAAGACCTGACCCAGCCCTACCACGCCAGCGCGGCGCCGGGCGCGACGCTGGGCCACATGATGTGGGTCAACCTGAAGGCCCAGCTCGGCGCGCCAGCCGACCGGCAAGGCCTGGTTGTGCTGCAGAGCAACCGCCATTTCGTGCTGGAGCAGTTCCAGACGCGCTGGATCATCGAGAACGCCCAGCAGCGCCGCGATGGCCCGCTGGAACTGGCCTTGCGCGACACGACTCGCGACGCGGGCTACCCGGCCTGGGGCTTCAACTACGTGCGCGAGGTCGTCGCGGCCGAGGCCTTCAAGGCGGGGCCGGCGACGGATGCGGCCGTCGTCGTCGGCGCGCCTGCGAAATTTGTCACCGACCCCAACCTGGATTTCGCCGCCAACGAGGCCCGGTTCGGTCCCGAACTTGCGCGCGGCATGCAGGATCAGCGCGAAGCCCTGCAACGCGCCATCGCCGAGCTACTGGGCCGCTTCGGCGCGCACAGCCGCAATGCACTGCGCGGCATGTTGAAAGACGCGTCTCAGCCCCGTCGTTGAAATTCGTCGTTTGCGAAGTCGGCGTCGCTTTTTGGCGCAGAATCGCCTTCCTCGCGAAGGCTATGCTGGAGTCAAACGATCATGCGCCACGACCTCACCACCCTCAACCTCGTGCTGGCGATCGAGCAAACGCGCTCGATCACGCGCGGTGCCGCTCAGGAACACCTGGCGCTGGCGGCCGCCAGCACGCGCCTTTCGGACCTGGAAAGCCGGGTGGGCGTGCAGCTCTTCGAGCGACGCGCCCGCGGTGTCGAGCCGACCGAGGCCGGGCGGGCGCTGGTGCGCCACATCCGTTCGCTGCACGCCTCCCTCTACGCCCTCGAAACCGAGGTCATGGAGTTCTCGCGCGGCATCAAGGGCCATCTGCGGATTGCGTCCAACACCAGCGCGATCGCCGAATGCCTGCCACCCTATCTGGTGGAGTTCTCGCAAGCGCATGCGCAGATTCGCATCAGCCTTGAAGACCTGACCAGTGCCGAAGTCCAGGCGGCAGTGGCCGAAGGGCGTGCAGACGTCGGCGTCTTCGCCGGCCCCGTGCTGGACAACCGCGTGCAGACCTGGACTTTCGCGACCGGGCGCCTGGCGGCCCTGGTGCCGTTGAAGCACCCGCTGGCCAACAAGGAGGCTGTCGCGTTCGAGGACCTGATGGCCTACGACCTCATCGGCCTGCATGCCGGTGCCAGCGCCCAGGAGTTGATGCGCGAGCAGGCCGCCGTATTGGGCAAGACCCTGAACGCGCGCTGGCAGGTGCGCGGCTTCGACGGCATCGCCCAACTGGTCGAGTCCGGCCTGGGCGTGGCGGTGCTGCCTGAGCAACCGGCCGAGCGCTTCACTCGCGTCTTCGGCGTGCGCTGTCTGCGACTTGAAGAGCCGTGGGCCGAGCGCGACTATTACCTGGGTGTGCTGCGTCAACAGCGCTTGCCCACCGTGGTGCAACGCTTCGTGGACACTTTGATTCCTCGAGAGAAGCAATGACTTCAAGAACCCTCTACGACAAGCTCTGGGACGAGCATGTCGTGCACTCCGAGCCCGACGGCACGGCCCTGCTCTACATCGACCGCCACCTCGTCCATGAGGTGACCAGCCCGCAGGCCTTCGAAGGCCTGGACCTGGCGGGCCGCAAGATCTGGCGCCTCAGCGCGAACCTGGCCGTCAGTGACCACAACGTGCCGACGACCGACCGCTCGCAAGGCATCGCCGACCCCATCTCCAAACTGCAGGTCGACACGCTGGACGCCAACTGCGACCGCTTGGGGCTTACGCAGTTCAAGATGAACGACAAGCGCCAGGGCATCGTGCACGTCATCGGCCCGGAGCAGGGCGCCACGCTGCCCGGCATGACGGTCGTCTGCGGCGACAGCCACACGTCCACACACGGCGCCTTCGGCGCACTGGCGCATGGCATCGGTACCAGCGAGGTCGAGCATGTGCTGGCCACGCAGACGTTGTCGGCCAAGAAGGCCAAGAACCTGCTCGTCAAGGTCGAAGGCCAATGCGCCAAGGGCGTCGGCGCCAAGGACATCGTGCTGGCCATCATCGGCAAGATCGGCACCGCGGGCGGCAATGGCTACACCATCGAGTTCGCCGGCTCTGCCATCCGCGCGCTGAGCATGGAAGGTCGCATGACCGTCTGCAACATGGCCATCGAAGCTGGTGCGCGCGCCGGCCTCATTGCCGTGGACGACACGACGATCAACTACGTCAGGGGCCGTCCGTTCTCGCCGAACGGCGTGGAGTGGGACCAGGCCGTCGCCTACTGGCGCACGCTGCATTCCGATCCCGGCGCGCATTTCGACAAGGTCGTCGAGCTGGACGCCGCATTTATCCGCCCGCAAGTCAGCTGGGGCACCTCGCCCGAGATGGTGCTGTCCATTGACGACCGCGTGCCCGACCCGGACAAGGAGAAGGACGCTGTCAAGCGCGGCGCCATCGAGCGCGCGCTGACCTATATGGCGCTGGAGCCCAACAAGGCCATCAGCGACATCCATGTCGACAAGGTCTTCATCGGCTCCTGCACCAACAGCCGCATCGAGGACATGCGCGAGGCCGCGGCGGTCGTGCGCCGTGTCGGTGGTCGCCTCGCCAAGAACATCAAGCTGGCGCTGGTGGTGCCGGGCTCGGGCCTCGTCAAGGCGCAGGCCGAAGCCGAAGGGCTGGACCAGGTCTTCAAGGCCGCCGGCTTCGAGTGGCGCGAGCCGGGCTGTTCCATGTGCCTGGCGATGAATGCCGACCGGCTGGAGCCGGGCGAGCGTTGCGCGTCGACGAGCAACCGCAACTTCGAAGGCCGCCAGGGCGCGGGTGGGCGCACCCACCTCGTCAGCCCCGCGATGGCCGCCGCTGCCGCGATGGCGGGTCATTTTGTCGACGTGAGGACGCTTTCCTGATGGACAAGTTCACCATCCACAAAGGGCTGGTCGCGCCGATGGACCGCGACAACGTCGACACCGACGCGATCATTCCCAAGCAGTTCCTGAAGTCGATCAAGCGCAGCGGCTTCGGCCCAAACCTCTTTGATGAGTGGCGCTACCTGGACCATGGCGAGCCCGGCCAGGACCCGGCCAGCCGCAAACCCAATCCCGACTTCGTGCTGAACCAGCCGCGCTATCAGGGTGCCAGCGTGCTGATCGCGCGCAGCAACTTCGGCTGCGGCTCCAGCCGCGAGCACGCGCCCTGGGCGCTGCAGCAGTACGGCTTCCGCGCCATTCTGGCGCCCAGCTTCGCCGACATCTTCTTCAACAACTGCTTCAAGAACGGCTTGCTGCCCATCGTCATGCCGGCATCGGCCATGAACCAGCTGTTCGACGAGGTCAAAGCCTTTCCGGGCTACCTGTTGGTCGTCGACTTGCCGCGCCAGGTCGTCGTCAAGCCCGACGGTGCGGAACTGCCCTTCGACATCGAGCCCTTCCGCAAGGAGTGCCTGATCGGCGGCCTCGACGAGATCGGCCTGACGCTGCAGCACACCGACAAGATCCGCGCCTACGAGGCTGCACGCATTGCGGCCAAGCCCTGGCTCAACAACCGAGTGATTTGAGATGAAGAAGATTGCAGTCCTGCCGGGCGACGGCATCGGCCCGGAAATCATGGCCGAGGCCGTCAAGGTCTTGAACGTGCTTGACCTGCCACTGCAGCTCGACTGGGCCGACGTCGGCGGCCAGGCCTACGAGACCAGCGGCCACCCGTTGCCCCCCGCCACGCTGAAGCTGGCGCAGGAAGCCGACGCCGTGCTCTTCGGCGCCGTGGGCGACTGGAAGTACGACAAGCTGGAGCGCTCGCTGCGCCCCGAGCAGGCCATCCTCGGCCTGCGCAAGGCCCTGGGCCTGTTTGCCAACTTCCGCCCGGCCATCTGCTACGAGCAGCTCACGCATGCCTCGTCGCTGAAGCCAGAGCTAGTGGCTGGCCTGGACATCCTCCTCATCCGCGAGCTGACCGGCGACATCTATTTCGGCCAGCCGCGCGGCCGCCGCACGGCCGTGGACGGCCCTTTCCCCGGTGCTGACGAAGCCTTCGACACGATGCGCTATGCGCGCCCCGAGATCGAGCGCATCGCCCACGTCGCCTTCCAGGCCGCCCGCTTACGGTCCAAGCGCCTCACAAGCGTCGACAAGGCCAACGTGTTGGAGACCTCGCAGTTCTGGAAGGACATCGTCATCGAAGTCCACGCCCAGTACCCCGACGTGGAGCTGGATCACATGTACGTGGACAACGCCGCCATGCAGCTGGTCAAGGCGCCGAAGAAGTTCGACGTCGTCGTGACCGGCAATATGTTCGGCGACATCCTGTCCGACGAAGCCGCGATGCTGACGGGCTCCATCGGCATGCTGCCGTCCGCCTCGTTGGACGCCAACAACAAGGGCCTCTACGAGCCGTCTCATGGCAGTGCCCCGGACATCGCCGGCACGGGCATCGCCAACCCGCTGGCTACAATCCTGTCCGCTGCCATGATGCTCAAGTTCTCCCTCAATCAAGCCGACGCTGCCGCTCGTATCGAGCAGGCCGTGCAGTCGGTGCTGGCCCAGGGCTTGCGCACCGCCGATATCTGGTCCGAAGGCACCTCGAAGGTTTCCACCGTCGAGATGGGCGACGCCGTCGTCAAGGCCATTACGACCACGAAAACCATCAAGAGCTAAAGCTCCGTCTCGTCTCGCCCCTCCAAACCCGGCGAACGAGCCGGGGCCCGAAGTGGATGGGGTTTGGGGAACGACAAAGGAATGATGATGACGACTTTGGTAGGCCTTGTCGGCTGGCGTGGAATGGTCGGCTCCGTGCTGATGGAGCGCATGACCGCCGAGCGCGATTTCGACCTGATCGAGCCGCTGTTCTTCTCGACCTCCAACGCCGGCGGTGCCGCCCCGGCCCAGGCCAGGAACGAGAAGTCGCTGCAGAACGCATTCGACATCGAGCAGCTCAAGCGCTGCGACATCGTCATCACCGCCCAGGGCGGCGACTACACCTCCGAGGTGTACCCCAAGCTGCGCGCTGCGGGCTGGACGGGCCATTGGATCGACGCCGCGTCCACGCTGCGGATGGCAGACGACGCCGTCATCATCCTGGACCCCGTCAACCGCCCCGTCATCGACCAGGCGCTCAGCAACGGCGGCAAGAACTGGATCGGCGGTAACTGCACCGTCAGCTGCATGCTGATGGGTGTGGGTGCGCTGTACAAGGCCGGCCTCGTCGAGTGGATGTCCACCCAGACCTACCAGGCTGCATCCGGTGGCGGCGCCCAGCACATGCGCGAACTGCTGACGCAGTACGGCACACTGAACGCAGCCGTCAAGCCGCTGCTGGACGATCCCAAGAGCGCCATCCTCGAGATCGACCGCCAGGTCATCGCCAGGCAGCGCTCGCTGAGCGTCGACGAGACCGCCAACTTCGGCGTGCCCCTGGGCGGCTCGCTGATCCCCTGGATCGACAAGGACCTGGGCAACGGCCAATCCAAGGAAGAGTGGAAGGGCATGGCCGAGACCAACAAGATCCTCGGTTCGGCCTCCATCCCCGTCGACGGCTTCTGCGTGCGTGTGGGCGCCATGCGCTGCCACAGCCAGGCCCTGACCTTCAAGCTCAAGAAGGACGTGCCCCTGGCCGACATCGAGGCCATGATCGCCGCCGACAACGCCTGGGTGAAGGTGGTGCCGAACACGCGTGAGGCCACCATCCGCGACCTGACCCCGGTGGCGGTGACCGGCACGATGACCATCCCCGTCGGCCGCCTGCGCAAGCTGGCCATGGGCCCCGAGTACCTCGGCGCCTTCACCATCGGCGACCAATTGCTGTGGGGCGCGGCCGAGCCGCTGCGCCGCATGCTGCGCATCCTGCTGGAGCGTTAATTTCGCTTACGGTCTTTTACGGTTTGACCTAGGGTTCACCCGGGCGTCGATATTGGAACGAAGCGACACATCAGGTACCCCTTGAGCATTTCAGCGTATATGCTTGATACCGTTGTGTTTTTGATTCCAGACTCGACACAGGCTATGACGTGCAAACCAGCGTGCAGACCCGGTTCATGCAGCGCGTGCTGAAGATCGAGACAGGCGGGGCGCTATGCCCCGCCTTTTTGCTTTGGGGAATGCCTTGAAAGACCACATCCGCGACGCATTCGGGGGACTTCGACCCATGGGCTTTGCTCGTCACCACCTCGCGCTCGCCGCCTTGTTCGTCATCAGCGGGAGTGCCCAGGCACTTGGGCTGGGGCGGTTGAATGTCCAATCCTCGCTCGGCGAGACAATGCGCGCCGAGATCGACGTCACCAGCCTGACGCCGGAGGAAGCCGCCATGCTGAAGGTGCGTGTCGCCCCGCCCGAGTCCTACCGTTCGTCCGGCGTCGAGTACAACCCGGTGCTGACCTCGGCCCAGGTTCAGGTCGTGCGCGCCAACGGCCGTACGGTGCTGCGCGTCAGCAGCGACCGTTCCGTGCAGGAGCCCTTCGTCGATGTCATCCTTGAGGTGACTTGGGCCAGTGGCCGCCTGGTGCGCGAATACACCCTGCTGTTCGACCCGCCCAGCCTGCCCAAGCCCGCGCCCGTCATCACGGCAGCGCCGGCCATCGCTGCAGCGCCGGCGCCAGCTGCACCAGTATCCAGTGAGGCCGTACCCGCGCCGGCGCCTGCCGTGACAGCGGCGCTGCCGCGCAACGGCGCCGCAGCGCCGCCCGTGGCAGCGGCGCGCACACCAGCACCCGTGCCCTCGGCGGTGCGTCAATCCGCTGCTGCGGCCTCCGAGTATTCGGTGCGCCCGGGCGACTCTCTGTCCAGGATCGCCGCGCGGACCCAGGCCGGCGGCATCTCGCTGGACCAGATGCTGGTAGGACTGTTCCGCAACAACCCGGATGCCTTCATTGGCGGCAACATGAACCGGCTCAAGGCCGGTTCGGTGCTGCAGGTGCCGGGCGGCGACGTGTTGGCGTCGGTCTCGAACAGCGAGGCGCGTCAGCTCATCCTGGCGCAGAGCGCCGATTTCGCGGCCTACCGCCAGCGCCTCGCTTCGGCGGCGCCGACCCTGCAGACCAACGAGAGCGAGCGCCAGTCCAAGGGTCAGGTGCAGGCCGCTGTCGAAGACCGCAAGCCCGCCGCCGCCCCGACGCCCGACAAGCTGACGCTGAGCAAGGCCGGGTCGCCCGCAGCGAGCGTGGCGGAGGCCAGGCTCTCCAAGGACGCAGAGAAGAAGGACGCCGCTGCACGTGTTGCCGAACTGACGCGCAATGTTGAAGAGCTCAAGAAGCTGTCCAGCGCGGCTCGGCCCGCAGCGACCGTGGCATCCGCAGCGCCTGCGACCGCAGCGCCAAGCTTGCCTGCCGTCGTCGCAGCCGTCGACGCCGCATCGGCGGCTGCCTCCGTCCCGGATCCTGTCGTGGCTGCCGCAAGCGCCGCGCCCACCAGACCTGCCGCTCGCGCCAGCGCGCCGCTCGCCCCGCCGCCGGCCGCCGAGCCGCCCGGCTTCATCGAGAA
>NZ_JBQVNP010000075.1:0-24790 GCF_052436255.1 Roseateles sp.
TTCCAGTGGTGCGCTCTCCGGCGGCAGCAACCTCGCCACCGCCTTGTCCATGAATGCCTGTCCGTATCGAGCCAATTCCGTCCTTCATCGCCGCCCCCTGGATTGATCTATGGAGGCGACAACTATTCTGACGCGGGGGGGATCAGAACCATTCGAGGTATTTCATGGCCGCAGATTCTCGGCCTTTCGCGGCTCAGCGCGGCGGCGAGGGTTGTTCCGCGGCGCGGCCCGGCCAGCGCATCTTCGCCGAGCGCACCTCCCGGACCCAGGCCGGGCAGCGCCCGTCACCGGCGCCATGGATGCCGCCTGTGGCTGCGCAGATGAAGCGGCCCTCGGCGTCGTAGAGCGGGTTGAAGTGATCGCAGCAGGACGCGGTGAAGAGATAGACCGGCCGTCCGTTCGGGCCTTCGAAGGACAGCAGATCGGCGTGTCCACGGCTGCCGGTTTCAAAGGCGCGGATGCGTTCCTGGATGGCTGGGTCGGGCTTGGCGAACGACAGCGGGGTCAGTGCAACCGGCTCGTTGGCATGGATGACCATCGCGCCCAGCGCCAGCACCAAGAACAGCGCTGAAGCAATGCCGATGGACCACAGTGCGGGCGAGCCGGGTTTGGGGCGGTGCATGGGCTGCAGTATGGCGGCGCCTCAGTAGTCCAGCCATTCCATCGGCGCGACCAGGGCACTTCCACGCATGCGCTCCAAGGTGCCTGTGAGCACGTCGATGTTGTTGTCGAAGCTGCCATGGCTGGCGTCGATCTGGTCGCCCGCCTTGGTGGTGCGGACCTTGGGCGCGTCGACGAGATGGAGCAGTCCGCCGGCCGGCCAGAGCTTGAGCCAGGCGGCGATGTCGGGGTTGGGCACGCCGGCCCATTGGTCGTCCATCCAGGCCGGGTCTTCCGCGCACAGTGCGCGCTCCATGCCCAGCAGCGGCTGCTTGCGCACGTCCTCGAGCGCGCGCGACACGAGGTAGAGCAGGGACTTGCCGTAGATGTCGCGCTCCGAGTTGGGCAGGCCGTCGGCGCGTTCGTTGGCGTCGGTCAGCACATGCAGGCGCAGCCTGTCCAGCGACAGCACGCCGGCCCGGTGGGCGGCGCCGTAGTGCTGCACGGCAAAGCCGCTGGAGCAGGCGGCGGCATAGAGCTCGCAGCTGGTGGCCGGCACGACGCTGGCGCCGCCGGTGCCACCCAGCCGGCCGAGCAGATGGCCCAGCAGGATGGAGCCGGCCGAGTGGCCGACGAGGTGGATCTCCAGCGTCTTGCCGCTCTTGGCCAGCGCGTCGCGCAGCTCGCGCAGCATGCGGGCGGCCAGGTCCAGCACATGGTCGCTCGTGGCGCCGCCGGCGGCGTTCTCGCGCATCTCGCTCCACACGCCGCGTGCGAACTGGCGGCCCACCGCCTCGATGGCGCGGTCCTTGGCTTCGGCGGCCACCGAGCGCAGGCGGTCCAGCCAACCTTCGCTGCGGTCGGCCGAGTCGGTGATGCGGTGCTTCAGGTCCTCCAGCATGTACTTGATGGTCTCGCCCGGGCCGGTCTTCCAGGTGAAGAACAGCGGGTAGATGCCGTTGGCCAGGAAGTAGGGCGCCAGCACGCGGATGCGCTGCACGGCGCCGATCTCGGAGTTCAGCCCGCCGTGGGCGTAGAGGGCGAGCCTGACGGTCTTGCTCTTGCTCGACTTGAACCACGCCAGCGGGCGTTCGACGACCAGCTCGCGCGCCAGGCCCTGGCGGTCATGCCGTGCCCGGGTGAAGTCGGTCGACATCAGCTGGCCGTCGTTGCCCGAGACGAGGGTGTGCGTGTAGGCCTCGTCGGTGCGCAGCGGCTGGTAGGGCTTGTGGTCGAAGACATGGTTGAAGGGCCAGGGGTCGTCGCGCGGGTTGTCTTGTACCCGCAGCGTGCCACCGACATCGCCCAGCCCGCGCCCGGCCATGACGCGAAAGCCGCCGGCGGCACGAGCGGCCTTGGCGGCAGCCTTGCCGCGGCCGGCAGCTGGCCGCGTCTTCATGTCCGACAGGTCCTGCGGCACGCCCAGCGCCACGGCCCAGGCGTCGGTGCCGTTGGTCACCCAGTCTTCGTAGCTGAGGATGGCGAAGCCGCCGGCGCCCCAGCCGGTGCCCCAGCTATTCTGCACGACGAAGCCGCGTTCGTTGTAGCCCACCAGCGCAAAGGCATGGCCGCCGATCTTGCGGTCCATGTGCTCGACGCGTGGCAGTTGGTGATGGCCGCTCGGTGCGGCCGTGGCGCCCAGCGTCCAGCCGTCATGCACGTCGGCCGATACATAGATGGCGCCGATCTCGTAGATGGCGGCCTGCATGTCGACGACGCTCTTTTTGTCGACGCGGTAGTAGACGCCGACGGTGCGCGTCGTCGCATCCTCGTCCCAGCCGGGCGCGGGGCGCTCGAAGACGCCGCGGCCATGCCGATCGAGCGGATAGGGCCACAGCGTGGATGAGCACACCCCGTGCTTGTGCCAGCCCTTGAGCGCGCCGCGGCAGGACGAACCCTCGTAGTCCTGGCCAGGCCATTCGTCGTAGAGCCGAGCCAGCTCGTAGAGCATGCGCGGGCTGACCATCTCGGGCAGCGCGCGGGCGCGCGGCGTGTCGAGGTGGCGCAGCCAGTAGAGGTAGTTGGTGACGCAGGCCAGGCCGAAGCCGGTGCAGGCGCCCTCATTGCCCTGGTTGAGCACGCGGCCGGCCTTCACATAGGCGGGCAGCAGGCGCCTGAGGTCGGCATCCAGCGGCCAGCGCGCAGGCAGGGAGCGCAGCGGCGCGCGGTAGACCAGGTCGCGCAGGTCCAGGCGGTCGGGGCGGGCGTCGAGCTTGGGGACGGCCACCACATTGGCGGCGGTGGGCTTCTTGGTCTTGGTGGCCATGGTGTCTCCTCGAAGGGGCCGGCGGATCATGGCCGTCCGGGCCGGTGCGGGCAAGCATGCGTGCGAGACTCATCCGCATGTTCAAGATCTGCATCGTCGGTCTCGGGGCCATCGGCGGCTGGATGGCCGCCAAACTGCAACGCGTCGAGGGCCTGAGCGTTTGCGCGCTGGCTCGCGGCGGCACGCTGGCGACCGTGCGCGAGAACGGTTTGCGGCTGGACAGCGGCGAGGACAGCTGGCGAGTGCCGCTGCGCGTGAGCGCCGATCCAGCCGAGCTGGGTCAGCAGGACCTCGTCATCCTCGCCGTCAAAGGGCCGGCGATTGCCGGTGTTGCCGGGCAGGTTGCGCAGCTGTGCGGCCCCGAAACGCGCGTGCTGACCGCGCTGAACGGCCTGCCCTGGTGGTTCACCTCGGGCCTGGCCGTGCCGGGCCTGACGCTGAGATGTGTGGACCCCGACGGTCGCATCGCCGCGCTGATCCCGCCGGAGCGCGTCATCGGCTGCGTGGTGCATGCCAGCTGCGCGCTGCGCGGGCCGGGCTGGGTCCATCATGTGATGGGCAACGGCCTGTTGATCGGCGAGGCCAAGGGCGGCACCAGCCCTGCGGTCGATGCACTGGCCACGCTGCTCGTCGGTGCGGGCTTCGAGGCCAAGGCCGTGGAGAGCATTCAGCGCGACGCCTGGTACAAGCTGTGGGGCAATATGACGACCAACCCGGTCTCGGCGCTGACCCGCGCGACGACCGACCGCATCCTGGCCGATGAGCTGGTGCGCGAGTTCACGACGGCCATCATGCTGGAGGCCGCCGAGGTCGGTGAGCGCATGGGCTGCCCCATCGCGCAGACACCGCAGGACCGGCATGTCATCACCCGGTCGCTGGGGGCCTTCAAGACCTCGATGCTGCAGGACATCGAGGCGGGCCGCCCCATCGAGACGGACGCGCTGCTGGCGGCGCCTCGGGAACTGGCTCAGCAACTCGGGGTGAAGACGCCGATGCTGGATGCCTTGCTGGGGCTGACGCGCCTGATGGACGCTGGCCGGGCTAAATTTTGACCCGCGCCCAGCGCTCGTGGTCGCGCCAGCGGCCGGCGATCTTCAGATACTTCGGCGAATAGCCTTCCAGCTGGAAGCCGCAGCGCCTGGCCAGCGCGATGGAGGCTGCGTTGTCGGGCTGGATGTTGGCCTCGATCCGGTGCAAGCCCAGGTGGCGGAACGCATGCCGGACGACATCGTTCAGGGCCTGCGTCATCAGTCCGCGGCCCTCGAAGCCGGCGAAGGCGTAGTAGCCCAGATAGCCGCTGCACAAGGCCCCCATGACGACGTTGGTAAGGTTGATGGCGCCGGCCAGTTCACCGCTGACGTCGACGACGAAACCGTGGTGGGCGATACCGTCCAGGCGGGTGAGATAGCGCGCAAAGCCATCGTTAGCGCGCGGTGGCTGCACCCAGGGGTGGTGGAGCCGGCGGCTGGCACGCGCGGCCGCGGTGAAGGCCGCCTCATCGGCGGCTGTGACCGGCCGGATCACCTGCCCAGCGGCGCAATGCCAAACCAGGCCGCGTGAGCCCAGAAGGCGAAGAAGGCCCACAGCGCGATGCCGGCGACGACGGTGGCCGCCGTGCCGCCCGCGGTGGGCGCCGCCGGCGCGGGGCCGGGTCGGCGCCGCGCCGCGCAGAAGACCAGCACGGACCAGACCAGGAAGCTGCCGAACAGCATCACGTCGGCCAGCGTGTTGTTGGCGAGCAGGTGGGCGAAGGCCCAGACCTTCACCGACAGCGTCATCGGGTGCTTCAGCCGTGCCTTGATGTGGTTGCGCGGCACATAGGCGGCGGCCAGCAGGATCAGCGCGACCAGCACCAGCAGCGCCGCCAGGTGGTTCATGCCGCGGATGGGCGCCCACAGCGCGACGGGGTCGAGCCGTGCCTGCGCATAGCCCCAGACGATCAGCCCGAAGCCGAGCAGGGATAGCACGGTGTGGACGCCCTTCCAGCCTTTTTCGCCCAGGCGGGCGATCTGCGCATCGCGCCATCGTGGCGCGAGCGCGCGGGTCAAGTGGATGCCGAGAAAGAGGGCGAGGCCGAGGGCAAGCCAGATCATCGTGGTCTCCGGTTCAGGTTTGTCTGTCGACGCGCAAGGCGAGCACCACCGAACTGTTGGTGCGCAGCACGCCGTCGATGTCGCCGATCTCGTCGAGCAGCGCGTCGAGCCGGGCCGTAGTGTCGGCGCGCAGCAGCGCCATGTAGTCGAACTCACCGCTGACGGATGAGAGCTGGCGCAGCTCGGGCAGTTCGGACAGGCGCTTGACGACCTCGCGCCCGGCCTTTGGGCTGACGGTGATGCCGACGAAGGCCTGCACGCTGCGGCCGGCGTCATCGCCGCCAAGCCGCGCCGTGTAGCCGACGATGCGCCCGCTGGCCTCCAGTCGCGCCAGCCGCGCGACGACGGTCGTGCGGGCGACGCCGAGCTTGCGCGCCAGCGTGGCCGTGCTTTCGCGTGCATTGGCCTGCAAAAGCAGGATCAGCCGACGGTCCAGGTCGTCGGGCGCTGCTTGCGGGTTTACCCGTGTTTGATTCATAGCGGCGAATCATCGCGACGAAACGGCGAAACAGCAATCGCTTTCGTCGGAGTGGTGCTTTCTTTCGTCGGCAGCCCTGCCTAGAGTGCGCCCAGCGACAACCAACCTCGACGGAGCACCCCATGAAGATCGCCCTGCTCGGCGCCGGCCACATCGGCCAGACCATTGCCCGCCTGCTGCACGCCACCGGCGACTATCAGGTGACCGTGCTCGACAAGAACGCCGGCTATCTGAAGGTGCTTGCCGCTGAGGGCATCGCCACGACGGAGGTCGACAGCGACAACCGCGCCGCGCTGGCCGCGCAGCTGCGTGGCAAGGACGCGGTCGTCAACGCGCTGCCCTACCACCTGGCCATCACCGCCGCCGAGCTGGCGCTGGAGTGCGGCTGCCACTACTTCGACCTGACCGAGGACGTGGCCGCCACCAAGGCCATCAAGGACATGGCCCAGGGCGCCAAGACGGCCTTCATGCCGCAGTGCGGCCTGGCACCGGGCTTCATCGGCATCGTGGCCCACCACCTGGCCAGTGGCTTCGACTCGGTGCGCGATGTGCAGATGCGCGTCGGCGCGCTGCCTGCCTTCCCGACCAACGCGCTGAAGTACAACCTGACCTGGTCGGTCGACGGCCTCATCAACGAATACTGCCACCCCTGCGAAGCCATCCACGAGGGCGAGACCATCGCCGCGCTGCCGCTGGAGGGCCTGGAGCACTTCAGCCTGGACGGCACCGAGTACGAGGCCTTCAACACTTCCGGCGGCCTGGGCACGTTGTGCGAGACCTGGGCGGGCAAGGTGCGCAACCTGGACTACAAGACCGTGCGCTACCCCGGCCACCGCGACCTGATGCAGTTCCTGCTCGGCGACCTGGGCCTGAAGGGCGACCAGCAACTGCTCAAGGACATCATGCGCAAGAGCATGCCGGCGACGATGCAGGACGTGGTGCTGGTCTTCGTGACGGTGTCCGGCCAGAAGAATGGCGTGCTGCTTCAGGAAGTGTTCGCTCGCAAGATCTTTGCCCAGCGCGATGGCGCCCAGCCCTTGAGCGCCATCCAGATCACCACCGCCGCCGGCATCTGCGCGGCCGTGGACCTGTTCCGCGAAGGCAAGCTGCCGCAGAAGGGCTTTGTGCGCCAGGAGGAGGTCGCGCTGCCCGACTTCCTGGCCAATCGTTTCGGCTCGGCTTATCAACAGTCGCGTCAGGTTGAATCGATTTCCTGAGAATGCGGACCATGAAGCAACAAACCCATTCCGTTCTCGACGCCCTGGGCGTCCATCTGCCGGGCTCCGGCGACCTGACCGTGCGCTCGCCCATCGACGGCGGCGTGCTGACGCAACTGCCGACCGCCAGCGCGGCCGACATGAAGGCGGCCGTCGGCCGTGCGGCCGAGGCCTTCAAGGCCTGGCGCGTCGTGCCGGCGCCCAAGCGTGGCGAGCTGATTCGCCTGTTCGGCGAAGAACTGCGCGCCCACAAGACGCAGCTCGCTCAGCTGGTGTCCATCGAGGCCGGCAAGGTGACGAGCGAAGGCCTGGGCGAAGTCCAGGAAATGATCGACATCTGCGAGTTCGCCGTCGGCCTGAGCCGCCAGCTGCACGGCCTGACCATCGCCAGCGAGCGCCCCGGCCACCGCATGATGGAGCAGTGGCTGCCGCTGGGCGTCGTCGGCATCATCTCGGCCTTCAACTTCCCCGTCGCCGTGTGGGCCTGGAACTCGGCCCTGGCCCTGGTCGCCGGCGACACCTGCGTGTGGAAGCCGTCCGAGAAGACGCCGCTGACGGCGCTGGCCACGCAGGCGCTGTTCGAGCGTGCGGTGAAAGCCTACCGCGCCGCCGGCAACGCAGCGCCAGACGGCCTGTCCGAGCTGATCATCGGCCGCGCGGATGTGGGCGAAGCGATGGCCGACGACGCCCGCGTGGCGCTGGTCTCCGCGACCGGCTCGACCCGCATGGGCCGCGCCGTCGGCCCGCGCGTGGCGGCGCGCTTCGGCCGCTCGCTGCTTGAACTCGGCGGCAACAACGCCATCATCGTGACGCCCAGCGCCGACCTGGACCTGGCCGTGCGCGGCATCCTGTTCGGCGCCTATGGCACGGCCGGCCAGCGCTGCACGACAACGCGCCGCGTCATCGCGCACGAGAGCATCCACGACGCGCTCGTCGAGCGCCTGGACAGGGCACGTGCCCAGCTGCCCATCGGTTCGCCGGTCGAGCAGGGCACGTTGATCGGCCCGCTGATTGACGCCCAGGCCTTCGACGCGATGCAGTTCGCGCTGAGCGCTGCACGCGAGCAGGGGGGCCAGGTCAGCGGTGGCGAGCGCGCGCTGGTCGACCGCTTCCCCGACGCCTACTACGCGGTGCCGGCCCTGGTGCGCATGCCGGCGCAGACGGAGGTCGTCTGCCACGAGACCTTCGCGCCCATCCTCTACACGCTGAAGTACAAGACGCTGGAAGAAGCCGTCGAGTTGCAGAACGGCGTGCCGCAAGGCCTGTCGTCGGCCATCTTCACGACCGACCTGCGCGAGGCCGAGCGTTTCATGAGTGCCTCGGGCAGCGACTGCGGCATTGCCAACGTCAATATCGGCACCTCCGGCGCGGAGATCGGCGGCGCGTTCGGTGGCGAGAAGGAAACCGGCGGCGGCCGTGAGAGCGGTTCGGACGCGTGGAAGGCTTACATGCGCCGCACGACCAACACTGTTAACTATTCAAGTGAGCTGCCTTTGGCGCAGGGCGTCAAGTTCGACATCTGAGCTGGCTGCTGCGGAGGGGGTGAGAACTGGGCTATAGTCCGGCCTCCCTGAAAGCCCAGGTGGCGGAATTGGTAGACGCACTAGTTTCAGGTACTAGCGGGTAACTCCGTGGAGGTTCGAGTCCTCTCCTGGGCACCAAACAAGAAAGGCCAGCACGCAAGTGCTGGCCTTTTGCGTTGGGGAGTCCATGGGGGCTTCAAGGGCGTGTCGTCGTGGACAAGCCAGTGGCTGCGCTTCAGCGGATGGTGGCGGAAAGCGAGCCCGCAGGCGTCGCACCAAACCATCGCTCCTCGAACTCCCCAGCCGACACCCCCTTCCCAAACCACCACCCCTGCCCCCAGTCGCAGCCCATCTCGCGCAGCGCCAGCATCTGCGCCTCGGTCTCGATGCCTTCGGCGACAACCTCCATCCCCAGCTCATGCGCCATCGTCACGATGGCCCGGCACAGCGCCAGTGCCTTGCCACCGCCTTCCAGCCCGGCGACGAAGCTGCGGTCGATCTTCACGGTATCGATGTCGTGATGCTGCAGATAGCTGAGTGACGAATAGCCCGTCCCGAAGTCGTCCAGCGAGACCGCCAACCCGGCTTCGCGCAGCGCGCGCAGCCGCTCGGTCACCGTCTCGTCGCGCTCCAGCAGCAGGCCTTCGGTGATCTCGACGGCCAGCGCATCGCCCGGCAACCCCAGACCGCGCAGATGCATGATCCAGTCGGGCTGCGTGCGGTGGCTGCGTTCGCTCAGGAACTGCACGGGCGACTTGTTGATGCTGACCTGAAAGCCGCGCTGGCCAGCGGCGCGCCAAGCTTGCACCTGGGCCGCGGCCTCACGGAAGACCCAGTCACCGATTTCGACGATGAGGCCGCTGGTCTCGGCCAGCGGAATGAATTGCGAAGGGTCTACCGAGCCGAGCGTCGGGTGCGTCCAGCGCAGCAGGGCCTCGGCCTTGCGAGGCGGCGCGTCGGTGTCGCGCAGCGAAAGGATGGGTTGGTAGACCAGGCTGAATTGCCCCGCCGGCAAGGCCTCGCGCAACTCGCCGGCCAGGCGCGCGCGTCGTTGCGCGGCCTCCTGCAGGGCTGGCGTGAACAGGCTCATGCGGTTGCGGCCCGCGCCCTTGGCCTCGTAGAGCGCCTGGTCGGCATGCTTGAACAAGGCTTCGATCTCGACGCTGTCCCGCGGCGCCAGGCTGACGCCGATGCTGGCGGATACGTAGACCCGCTCGCCGCCGACGTCGAAGGCGGTGGAGAGCGTCTCCAGCAGTTCGTGCCCAATGCCCTCCGCGGCGGCCGCCGCGTCAGGAGCGGCCAGCAGCACGGTGAATTCGTCGCCGCCCATTCGCGCCACCACGCCGCCCGAGGGCATGCAGTCCTGCAGCCGCCCGGCCACCTGCACCAGCAGCGCGTCGCCGACGTCGTGGCCGAGCGAGTCGTTGACTTCCTTGAAATGATCCAGGTCGACGAACATGACGGCGAGTTCCTCACCGCGCATCGCCCGCAGCGCCAGCGCGCGTTCGATGCGCTCGCGCAGCGACCTCCGGTTGGGCAGGCCGGTCAGCGTGTCGACGCGCGCCTGCTGCCAGACCACGGCCTCCTGGCGCTTGCGGTCGGTGATGTCGGTGTGCGTGCCGACCATGCGCAATGGCCTGCCGTGTGCGTCACGCGAGATCACCATGCCGCGGCTGAGGATCCATTTCCACGTGCCGTCACGGGCCAGCACGCGGTGCTCGTTGCGATACACCGGTGTGCGACCGGCAAAGTGGTCTTCGCGGTCCCGCTCCATCTGGGCAAGATCGTCGGGATGCGTGCGCGCGTCAAACGCCTCGGGTGTCGCATCGACATCGCCCGGCTCGAAGCCGTACAGCCGCAGATAGCGGTCGGAGAAGTATTCGATACCGGCCTGCACATGCCAGTCCCAGACGCCGTCGCCGCTGGACTCGAGGGCGAGCTTCCATACCGCGTCGGTCTCGCGCAGGCGGGTCTCGGCTTCGCGACGCGCACCGATGTCGGTGTGCGTGCCCAGCCAGAGCGGCGAGTCCGGCAGGCGCTGCGCTTGGGCCAACACCCAGCCGGCGCCGAGGCGGTACTCCATCTCGAAGCGGCCAGCGGCCTGGGCGGCGGCCCATCGCTGCGCAAAGGCGGCGCGGTCGTCCTCATGCAGGCATCCGACCAGGGCCGTCGGCAGCGCGGGTCGGTTCAGCGCCTCGGCCAAGCGCGCGTTCATCCACAGCAGGCGGCCCTGGGCGTCGGCCTTCCACACCTGTTGCGGCAGGGCGTCGAGCAGCGAGGCAAAGTGGACAGGCGCGGGCATTCGTCGATGGATGCGGGACTCTACCGAGACTGTATGCCCGCTCTCACGCGACGCGCAGGCCGCGCCATAAGCCACAATCCCGCCCGCCCGAGCCGTTCGGGCGCGTTTTTGGACGAGAACTCCCGCATGAACAAGACCGATCTGATCGAACACCTGGCCGCCAAGCATGAGCTGAGCAAGGCCGAAGCCGGCCGCATCCTCGAGACCCTGCTGGACGCCGTCGTCACCACCGTCAAAAAGGGTGGTGCCGTGTCGATCCCGGGCTTCGGCTCTTTCAAGCAGCACGCACGTGCCGCCCGCAACGGCGTCAACCCCAGCACCGGCGCGAAGATCAAGATCGCTGCCGCCAAGTTGCCCAAGTTCACTGCTGGCGCTGGCTTCAAGGCTGCTGTGGACCCCAAGGCTGCTGCCAAGAAGGCCGCTGCAAAGCCTGCCGCGAAGCCCGCAACCAAGCCGGCCGCCAAGGCCAAGAAGAAGTAGTTCTTCAACCGTGAGTGCACGCGGCGGCAGCCCCACCATCGTCGACGTCGCCCGCGAAGCGGGTGTGTCGATCAAGACCGTCTCGCGTGTGCTCAACCATGAGCCCGGCGTGCATGAAAGCACCCGGGAGCAGGTGCTCAAGGTGGTGGAGGCGCTGCGCTATCGGCCCAAGCAGTCGGCGCGCAGCCTTGCAGGAGGGCGGTCGTTCCTGATCGGGCTGCTCTATTACGACCCCAGCGCCGCCTTCGTCGGCAGCGTGCAGCAAGGCGCCACGGTGCGCTGCCGCGAGCTGGGCTATCACCTTGTCGTCGAATCGCTGCACAACGATGCCCCCGATCTGCGCCAGCAGATCGACCGCATGGTGATGGCGCTGCGGCCGGACGGCATGATCCTGACGCCGCCGTTGTGCGATAACCCCGAGGTGTTGAGCGCGCTGCGCGAGAGCGGCACGCCCTGCGTATTGATGTCGCCCGAGCGCGATCTGCGCGGTGTGCCCTCGGTGCGCATGGACGATGTGCATGCGGCCGAAGAGATCACCAATCTGCTTCTGAGCCTCGGCCACCAGCGCATTGCCTTCATCAAGGGGCCGGCCGACCAGTCGGCCAGCGGCATGCGCTACCAAGGTTTCGTCAATGCGCTGCGTGCGCATGGTCTGGAGCCCGACCCGGAGTTGTTGCAGCAGGGCGCTTTCACGTTCGAGAGCGGCCGAGACGCGGCGCACCAGTTGCTGAGCCGGCGTCAGCGCCCCACGGCGGTGTTCGCCAGCAACGACGACATGGCGCTCGGCGTGCTGGCCGCGGCCCAGCGCCTGGGCCTGTCGGTGCCAGGCGAGCTGTCGGTGGCCGGTTTTGACGATTCGCCCACGGCCGCCCTCGTCTGGCCGCCGCTGACGACGGTGCGCCAGCCGGTCGCGGAGATGGCGCGCGCGGCGGTCGAGATGCTGGTGTCGGTGCAGCGGCCCGACATGGCGGCGCTCGTCGAGGATGAGCTGCACAAGGTGCTGCCGCACGAGCTGGTGGTGCGCGACTCGACTCGCGCCCGCTGATCCGAACTTCAAAGCTTGCGCGACGGCGCCGCGAGGTATCGCTAACAACGCATATTGACAACGCTGTCAACGCTGCGGCAAGATGCCCGGATCGAGTCGGCAACAGCCGCGCACCCCTGCCTGTCCTCAAGCGTCCAGGCCTCGATCCCGACCCCGGTTTGGACCTCCGGGCTTTGTTCAGCATCTCTCTCGCGACCGCCCGGCCGCCAAGTTTCATGAAGCTCCTCGATACCGCCCACGTCGATCCCGGCACTCTTGCGCAGGCTTTTCCTCCCAACTTCCTATGGGGCGTCGCCACCAGCGCCGCGCAGATCGAGGGCGCCGCCTTCGAAGACGGCAAGGGCGCCTCCATCTGGGATCACTTCTGCCGCCAGCCGGGCCGCATCAAGGACGCCTCCAACATCGACGTCGCCTGTGATCACTACCACCGCTACCGCGAAGACGTCGCGCTGATGAAGAGCCTGGGCCTGGATTGCTATCGCTTCAGCTTTGCCTGGCCACGTGTCCAGCCGCTGGGACACGGCGCCTGGAACGAGGCCGGCTTCGCGTTCTACGACCGCCTGATAGACAGCCTGCTCGAAGCAGGTCTGCAGCCGCACGGCACGCTGTATCACTGGGATCTGCCGCAGGCGCTGGATGAAGGCATCGGCGGCTGGCTGTCGCGCGAGGTGGTCGGCCGCTTTGCCGACTACGGCGCCGAGATCGCGCGCCGCTTTGGCGACCGCCTGGCCAGCATCGCCACCCACAACGAGCCCTGGTGTACGGCCACGTTGGGTTACGAAACGGCCCAGTTCGCCCCAGGCCACACCAGCCGCGCCGAGAGCCTGCAGGTGGCCCACCACCTGATGCTGTCCCATGGCGATGCGATCACCGCGATGCGCGCAGTGACGAAAACCAAGCTCGGCATCGTTCTCAACCATACGCCGTCCTTCCCCGCGACGCCGACCGAAGCCGACCGCCGCGCTGCCCGCATCGACGATGGCCTGAACGTGCGCTGGTACATGGACCCGATCTTCCGCGGCGCCTACCCGGCCGATGCGCTGGATCACGTCGGTGCCGACGCGCCGCACATCGAGCCCGGTGACCTCGATCGCATCCGCCAGCCGCTCGATTTCCTCGGCATCAACTTCTACACCCGCAGCCTCTTCGGTGCCGATGGCAAGACCGTCCAGGGTCCGGGCGAACGCGGCTTCACGGATATGGGCTGGGAAATCGTGCCCGAGGTTTTTGCCCAGCATCTGGTGCGCCTGGCCCGGGAGTACAACCCGCCGCCGATGTACATCACCGAGAACGGGATGGCGAACGCCGATCGCATCGTCGACCGCCCCGAGCCCCATGTGCCGGACGAGGAGCGCATCGCCTATCTCGCGGCCCACCTGCAGGCATTGGCGACCGCCATGAGCCTCGGCGCCGACGTGCGCGGCTATTTCTATTGGAGCCTGCTCGACAACTTCGAATGGAACTCGGGCTACGACAAGCGCTTCGGCCTCGTCCACGTCGACTACGAGAGCCAGCAGCGCCTGCTGAAGGACAGTGCGCACTGGTATCGCGACTTCATCGCTCACCATCACGCGCGGCGCTGACGCCGCCCGGCTCGCTGGCTATGCCGGGAGCGGCGGGGTATGCATTCCTCCGCGTTTGCCCCGAGAAAGCTACGGAATTTCGGTCACGTTCAGGCGCTAAGCTCCGACTTGCGCCCGCACAAGGGATTTTTCCCGAGTTGCGTCGGACGCAGTCGGCCGATTTGACGTATAGCAGGAGGCGGGCTCAGGGACTTCGGCAAGGTTGCCGTAGCTTGGGTCATGTCGAGGGGGGCCCGCCTGACGGGCTCTGAGTGAATGCAGGATAGAACAAGCGATCCTCTGATTGATGTCAACCAGTTGACTGTCGGGATGTTCATTCATCTGGACCTCGGCTGGATGTCGCATCCCTTTCCGTTGTCGAGCTTCAAGATCGCGTCCAGCGATCAGCTCCTCATCCTGCGCCGCCTTGGCCTGACCCAGGTGCGCTGGAGCCCTGCCAAGAGCGACCTCACCCTGCAGTCTCCGGGCGATAGTGGCACCGGCGCCCCTGCGGTCGAAGCCTCGACGGAAGGGGGCATGGCATCGTCAACCGAGCCCACCCCGGAAGAAATAGCCCGCGAAGCGCATCGCCGTGCCTTGGCGGCCCAGCGCGAGGCCATGCGGCTGTGCGAGGCACAGTACGGCGAGGCCGCCGACGGGTTCCGTGGCGTCATGGACCTGGTGCAGGCCGACCCCCACCAGGCCCGCACGCAGGCCGAGAGCCTGACCGCAGCGCTGCTCGACAAGATGCTGGTCGAGGGTGATCTGAATATGCGGCTGCTGAACGAGGCCGCTGGCGACCGCAGTACGGCCCACGCGCTCAACGTCTGCATCATTGCGCTATTGCTCGGCCGCGCCTTTGGTCTGGGGCGCGACGAGATGATGGATCTCGGTGTCGGCTCGCTGTTGCACGACATCGGCAAGCTCGAAGTCGCCGCTCGCCTGCGTCACCGCGACGAAAGCTTCACGGCGGCCGAGACGCAGGCCTATCAGCAGCATGTCATCAAGGGCGTCGCCATCGCCCAGGCCATGGGCCTGCCACCTGGGCCTCTGCTCATCGTGGCCCAGCATCACGAGCATGCCGATGGCAGCGGCTTCCCGCAGCGCATCAACATGGACCGCATGAGCACGGGCGCGCGCATCGTCGCCCTGGTCAACCGCTTCGACGGGCTTTGCAATCCGCTGATCACGTCCAAGGCGATGACACCGCATGAGGCGCTGTCGCTGATGTTCGCGCAGGGGCGCAACCGCTTCGACGCGACCATGCTGAACGCCTTCATCCGCATGATGGGCGTCTACCCGCCGGGCTCGACGGTGCAACTGACCGATGACCGTTACGCCCTCGTCGTGTCTGTCAACTCGGCACGGCCACTCAAGCCCCGCGTCATGGTCCACGACGTCAAGGTCGCCAAGGAAGAGGCGCTGATCCTCAACCTTGAAGAGATGCCGGATCTCGGCATCCGCCGCAGCCTGAAGCCGCAGTTCCTGCCGCGGAACGCGCTCGACTACCTCAGCCCGCGGGCCCGCATCGCCTACTTCTTCGATGCGGCGAGCACCGGGCCAGGGGAGCTGGCCGCGTGAACGCCAGCCGCGAGGCTCACCCGGCCTTGCCGCACGTTGCTGAACTGCCGTCCGTGATCGGCGCGTTGCTGGAAGGCTTGCCCGAGCCCGCCTGGTTGGTGGATGGCGAGAGCCTGACTGTCAGCGTCGTCAACCGCGCAGCGCTGCGCCTGCTCGGCCTCAAGCCCGAGCGCGCCGTTGGCCAACCGCCGGCCGCCTTGTGCGGCTCACTGGAGGACGAGGCCTTCTGGCAGGGCGCCGCGCGCGACCCTTTTGCGCGTATCCGCTCCGACACCGTGCTGACGCACAGCGACGGCCAGCCGCGCTGGGTCAGCCGTGCCATCAGCCCCATCCACACGCCGGACGGCGGACGCTACTGGCTGGTGCTGCTGCACGACCAGACCCGCCGTCGCCGTGCCGAGGCCGAGCGCGAGACGCTGCTGGCCGAGTTGCGGGCCACGCTCGAATCCACTGCCGACGGCATCCTCGTCGTCGATCTGGCCGGCCGCGTGCGCAGCTTCAACCGGCGTTTTGCCAAGCTCTGGGGCCTGCCCGGCGGCCTGCTGCACGAGCCCGGTGACGCCGGCCTGTGGCTGAGCCTGCAGCGTGTCATGCGCGACGGCGAGCAATACCGGCTGCGCATCGAGGCGCTGCTGGATGCGCCGCTGATGCGCTCCAGCGACGTGCTGCGTCTGGCCGACGGGCGGGTGCTGGAGCAGGTGTCACTGCCTCAGATGAGCCGCGGCGAACCCATCGGGCGAGTCTTTTCATTTCGCGACCTCAGCGAAAAGCTCGCCGCCCACCAGCGCATCGAGGAGCTTGGCCGCTCCGACGTGCTGACCGGTGCGCCCAACCGCCGCGCGCTGGCCGACCGGATCGTCCAGCAGATGGCGGCCGTCGCGACCGGTGAACCGGCGCCGGCCTTCGCGCTACTGCACCTGGACTTGGACCGCTTCAAGCAGATCAACGACACCCTGGGCCACAGTTACGGTGACCGCGTGCTGCGCGACATCGTCGAGCGCCTGCGCGGCGCCGTCGGCGCCAATGACACGCTGGCCCGCCTCGGCGGCGACGAGTTCGCGCTGCTCATCGACGGTGCGCAGATGTTCGAGGCCGAAGCCGCTGCCCGCCGCGTGCAGCAGTTGCTGGCCCAGCCCTTCAGCTTCGACACGCTCAGCTTCACGGTCACGGCCAGCTGCGGCATTGCGCTCTTTCCGGGCGATGGCAGCTCTCCCGACGAGCTGATGGCCAGCGCCGAGCGCGCGATGCACTGGGTCAAGGAAAGCGGCCGCGCGGGCTTCCGCTTCCACGTGCCGCGCAAGGAGGTCGACCTGCTGTCGCGCATGCGCCTGGACCATGACATGCGCCAGGCCCTCACCGAAGGACGCTTCCGCCTGCACTACCAGCCCCAGGTCGAGCTGGGCAGCGACCGCGTCATCGGCGCCGAGGCGCTGATCCGCTGGCGCGACCCGCAGCGGGGCGACATCTCGCCGGCCGAGTTCATCCCGCTGGCCGAGGAAAGCGGCTTTGTGATCGCCATCGGCGAATGGGTGCTGCGCGAAGCGGTGTCGCAGGCCGCTCACTGGCTCAGCCGCGGCCTGCGCATGCCAGTGGCCGTCAACGTGTCGGCGCTGCAGTTCCAGCAGGCGCATTTCGTCGAGACCGTCGCCGAGGCGCTGCGCGAGGCCATGCTGCCGGCCAGCATGCTGGAGCTCGAGTTGACCGAGGGCGTGCTGATTGGCGATGCCGAGGAGGGGCTGCGACGCATGCGCGCGCTCGCTGCGCTCGGCGTCACGCTGTCCATCGACGACTTCGGCACCGGCTATTCCTCGCTCGCCTACCTGAAGCGCTTTCCCATCCAGCGCCTCAAGATCGACCGCAGCTTCGTGCAAGGCCTGCCAGGGGATCCCAGCGACGTCGGCATCACCAATGCCATCGTGCAGATGGGCCGCGCGCTGGGCCTGCAGGTCATCGCGGAGGGAGTCGAGACCGAGGCGCAGCGCGACTTCCTTGCCCAGGCGGGTTGCCATGAGTTCCAGGGCTACCTGTTCGCCAAACCGCTGCGGCCCGATGAGTTCGAGCAGCGTGTGCGCCCGCGGCGCTATGTGGTCGACACGCCGGTGTCGGGCTGGCTGGGGCTGGCCAACGGCTGAGCCTGGACGGCCGCGCGCACAATGCGGCCATGCTTTACTGCTTCAAATCCAAGGCGGGCGCCGACGTCATCATGATGGCCGACTCGGCCGATGCCGTGTTGCGCCTGATGGGGCGCGAGCCCGCGCCCAAAGGCATCCTCGAAACTGCGGACCTGCCAGGGCTTGTGCAAGCCCTGGAGGCCGGCGTCGCCGAAGACGAAGCGCAGTTCCAGCGGGCGGTCGACGCCGCGAAGGCCGCCGGTGAGCACCCGCCGCGCCGCCAAGGTGTTTCGCTGCGCCAGCGGGCCTGGCCGCTGCGCGATCTGATGCAGCGCAGCCACCGCGAAGGCGCCGACGTCGTCTGGGGCGTCTAGTGCTGGAGCAGGTCACCCGAGTCATCGTCATCCGTCACGGCGAGACTGCCTGGAATCGCGCCACGCGCATCCAGGGCCATACCGACATCCCGCTCAGCGCCCTTGGCGTTGCACAGGCAGAGCGGCTGGCCGAGGCCCTCGCTGACGAGCCGCTGGCCGCCATCTATTCCAGCGATCTCAGCCGCGCGCGCCAGACCGCCGAGGCACTGGCTCGCGCGCAGGGCGTGTCGATCACGCTCGATAGCGGCCTGCGCGAACGCGCTTTTGGCCGCTTCGAAGGCCTGAGCTGGCAGGAGATTGATCAGGGTTATCCGGAGGATGCCGCTCGCTGGCGCCGCCGCGAGCCCGACTTCCCCGTCGGCGGCGGCGAGAGCCTGAATGTCTTCAGCGCCCGCTGCCTCGAGGCCGCCCGGCGTGCCAGCGCCGCCCACCCCGGCCAGAGCATCGCCCTCGTGGCACATGGTGGTGTGCTGGACTGCCTCTACCGCGCTGCGACCCGGGTCCCGCTGGATGCACCGCGCAGCTGGCAGCTAGGCAACGCCACCATCAACCGCCTGCTCGCGACGCCCGACGGTTTCACCCTGGTGGGCTGGAATGACGGCCATCACCTGGCCGGCTTGAGCGTCGACGACATCGCGGCTTGATGGCTGCACGGCCTTTTCAAGTCCCCTAAGCCCACTGTTGCATCCACGCGTCGCTCCGTTCGGATCCGGTAAAACCCGCTCCTATACTCGCCGCCACTTGTCCTTCTAGGCAGGGTTCCAGCCCTCGCCCAACCTCTCTGTAAAGGCAAAACGATGAAGAAGATTGCACTTGTCGCCGCTGTGGCCGCTCTCACTGCCGCCCCGGCTTTCGCACAAAGCTCGGTCACCCTGTGGGGCCGCATCAACACCAGCGTTGAAAGCCAGAAGCAAGGCACGCAAGACCGCAAGGTCGTGGTGCAGAACAACTCGTCGCGCCTTGGCTTCAAGGGCACGGAAGAGCTGGGTGGCGGCCTGAAGGCTTCGTTCTCGCTCGAGCATGGCCTGAACAGCGACACCGGCGCCGCCAGCGGTGGCACCACGTTCTGGAACCGCGCTTCGTGGGTCCAACTCGAAGGCGCCTTCGGTGGCGTGCGTCTGGGCAAGTGGTTCCCGGGCTCCTACTTCGCGACGGCCGACTACGTGAGCATGCACAACCATGACACGGGCACGTCTGCTGACAATCTGTACGGCACCCGCTTCACGACCAACAACAAGGTCTCCTACTTCACCCCCAGCTCGCCGACCGGCTTTTCTGCCGAACTGGGTGTAGCTGCTGGCGAAGGCGCCGGTCCGCGCGCCTTCGACGTGGCCGTCAATTACGACATGGGCCCCCTGCATGCTGGTTTCGGCTACGAGAAGGTTGGCAACTACAAGCAGATGGCTGTTCGCGGTCTCTACGAGCTTGGTGCTTTCACCTTCGGCGGCTACTACCAGCGCGAACAAGTCACCGGTTTCAGGACCCGCAACAACGGTCGTCTGGCTGCCATGTACGCTCTGGGTCAGTCTGAGTTCCACCTGAACGTCGGCGGCACCAAGGCGGGTGGCGATGGCGCCTTCCGCTTCGGCGGCGCCAAGCAGTTCACCGCTGGCTACAACTACAACCTGAGCAAGCGCACCAAGGTCTACGGCTTCTACACCAAGACCGATTACAACGGCACCGGCTCTGCCGCCCGCGACTTCAACTCGCTGGCTGTTGGCGTCCGCCACAACTTCTGATCTTCCCGATCAGAAACAGAAAAGCGCCCTGCGGGGCGCTTTTTTCATGGGCGCTCAGCGTCCTGGCTACGACTGCGAGAACAGATCAGGCTTGCTCGGTGGCGCCAGGCCGAGGTGGCGCCAGGCCGCCAGCGTCGCGACGCGGCCGCGCGGGGTGCGCTGCAGGAAGCCCTGCTGGATCAGATAGGGTTCGATGACGTCCTCGATAGTGCCTGCTTCCTCGCCGATGGCTGCAGCCACGTTCTCCAGCCCGACCGGCCCGCCGTCGAAGCGGTGCACGATGGCTTCCAGCAGCTTGCGGTCCATCAGGTCGAAGCCCTGCGGGTCGACGTCCAGCATGACCAGCGCCTTGTCGGCGATGCCGGCGACGATGCGGCCATCGGCCTTCACCTCGGCATAGTCGCGCACCCGGCGCAGCAGCCGATTGGCGATGCGCGGTGTGCCGCGCGAGCGGCGGGCGATCTCCAGCGCGCCGTCGGCGTCAATGGGCGCACCGAGCAGTCCGGCAGACCGCGTCACGATGCGCTGCAATTCGGCCGGCGTGTAGAACTCCAGCCGCGCGACGATGCCGAAGCGGTCGCGCAGCGGATTGGTCAGCATGCCGGCCCGCGTCGTCGCGCCGACCAGCGTGAAGGGCTGCAGGTCCAGCTTGATTGAGCGCGCGGCCGGGCCCTCGCCGATCATGATGTCGATCTGGTAGTCCTCCAGCGCCGGATAGAGGATTTCCTCGACCACGGGGCTGAGGCGATGGATTTCGTCGATGAAAAGAACGTCGTTCTTTTCGAGGTTCGTCAGGATCGCGGCAAGGTCCTTGGGTTTTTCCAGCACGGGGCCGGAGGTCTGCCGCAGATTGACGCCGAGTTCGGCCGCGATGATGTGGGACAGCGTCGTCTTGCCCAGCCCCGGCGGGCCGAACAGCAGCACATGGTCCAGCGCCTCGCGACGTTTCTTGGCTGCGCCGATAAAGATTTCAAGCTGCTCGCGGGCCTTGGTCTGGCCGACGTAGTCGTCCAGCAGCTTGGGCCGCAGCGCGCGTTCCATCGCTTCCTCGCGGCTCGACTCGGGCGCCGCGTTGACAAGCCGAGGCGTGGGGGCAAAGTCGTCGGTCTGGATGCTCATGAGAGCTTCTTCAGCGCCAGCTTGATGCCTTCGCTGACGCCGACGTCGAGCGGCAATGCCTTGAGCGCGGCGGCAGCGTCCTTATCGCTATAGCCCAGCGCGACCAAGGCCTGCAGGATATCCGCCTGTGCATCATTGGCGACCGTGGCGGGCAGCGCCAGATCGGCGCCCAGCTTGCCCTTGAGTTCCAGCAACAGGCGTTCGGCGGTCTTCTTGCCGATGCCTGGCACCTTGGTCAGCCGCCCGGCTTCCTGGCGGGTCACGGCCTGGGCGAGCTCGGCGACCGAGAGGCCCGACAGCAACCCGAGCGCCATCCTCGGGCCGACGCCACTGATCTTGATCAACTGGCGGAAGGTTGCTCTTTCCTCATGTGAGAGAAAGCCGAACAGCTGATGTGCGTCTTCGCGCACGGTCAGGTGGGTCAGCAGCACGGCGCGTTCGCCGAGGGCGCCCAGGTTGAAGAACGTGCTCATCGGCACATCCACCTCATAGCCCACGCCCGCCACGTCGATGACGACCTGCGGCGGCGATTTCTCGGCGATGACGCCGCTGAGTCTTCCAATCATGGCCCGATTATCCGGGCCCGCTCAGGGTCAATTGCGACCGAACAAACCCAGGCGCTGCGCTTCCAGCGCCGCCTCTGCGCGCGAACTCACGTTGAGCTTGCGGTAGATCTGCTTCACGTAGTCGGCAATCGTGTGGCGCGACAGGCCAAGCTGCACGCCGATCTCCGGCAGCGTGTAGCCCTTGGCCACCCGCAGCAGCACCTCGGTTTCACGGTCCGTCAGGGACACCTCGTGCAGCAGTGGCGAGGCGGGCTTTTTGACTTGGGCCGCGAAGTAGGCGATGACCTTGCGCGCGATCGATGGCGACAGCGGCGGCTCGCCCCCACTCATGCGTTGCAACTGCTCCACGAGCAACTCGCGGGACTGTTCTTTGAGCAGATAGCCAAACGCGCCTGCCTGCAATGCCGGGAACAGATGCTCGTCGTCGTCGTGGATGGTGACGATGACCGACTGCACCTCGGGCTGCTTTTCCCGCAATGCGGCGATGACTTCGACGCCCGAGCCGTCGGGCAAGCCGAGGTCCAGCAGTGCCAGGGTGAAGCGCTGGCCGTTGACCAGGGCCAGCGCGTCCTGGACGCGCGAGCACTCGGTGATCTGTGCGTTGGCGAACACCTGCTTGACCAGCGCCTTGAGCCAGGCGCGAATCTCCGGGATGTCTTCGAGCAACAGGATGTGGTTCATGGGGGCCTCAAGCTACAGCGGAATCGTCAGACGGATGACAGTACCCCAGCCCGGGCCGGATTCAACCAGGCATTGGCCATGCATTTGCTTGGCGCGTGATTTCATGCTCGCCATGCCGTGGCCTCTGTCCAACCTGCCGTCCAGTTCGGTTGGTATGCCCTGGCCGTTGTCCTGGATCGTCAAGATGAAGTCACCCTCCTGCACGGCGCTGGAAATGGTCGCGTGCGTCGCGCCGCTGTGCTTGATGATGTTGGACACCGACTCACGCAGGATGCGCGTCGTCTGCACGTAAGAGCGTGCCTGGAAGGTGTGCTCGATGTCCTCGGCGGGAGATTTCCACTCCGCCAGGATGTTGGCTTGGCCGAGGCGCGACACGACTTCCGCACGCCAGTCGCCCAATGCATCGATCAGGTGGACCGGTTTGCCGGTCAGGCCGCGCACCGACAAACGCATTTCCTCCAACGCCTCGCGCGCCAGCGTCGAGATGCGGTCGGACTCGCTGGTGTGCACGATGGTCAGCAGCTTGGCGCCGAGGTCGTCGTGCAGGTCGGCAGCAATGCGTTTGCGCTCGCGCTCGGTAACCTGCTCGAGCTTCTGCTCGGCCAGTTGGGCATGGCTGCGCTCAACCTCGGCGATGCGCTCGGACATGCGGTGCTCGATGGCCGCAATGCGCTTCTCGGCGTCAAGGCGGGCATGGGCGACGCCGTTCACCAGCTGCAGCCCCAGGGCCAGCATGAGCACCGGCAGCGCCAGGCTCAACCAGGGCGAGACCGACAGCCACAGCGGCTCATTCAGCGCGGCCAATGCCATTTCGGCAAGAAGGGCCAGCATGGTCGGCAGCAGCAGTACGGCCATCAGCCGGAACTCACGAGCCTGCACTTCGTCGGCGGCTGCCTCCAGACGCAAGCGACGCAGCCACAGCGCCCAGCCCATCGCAGCGACGAGCTCCAGGCTCAACACCACCTGCCAGAGCGTCGCCAGAATGCTGACCTGGCCGCCTGTCAGCAGCAGGCTGGCCGGGACGACGAGGCACTGGATCAGCAGCGCATGGTCGATCCAGCTGCGCTTCCAATTCATCTGGCGCAGCAAGTACTGCACGCCGCACAGCACCAGCAGCGTCATCAGCAGCGGCCGCAGCCCGGTGGCGCCCGATGCGCCGGCCGCGCGCAAGACGACCCAGCTGAGCATCATGCCCAGAAGGAAGTTGGCGGGCTTCTCGCGGTGATGCAGGCCAGCGACCAAGCCGACGATGGTTGCCATCAGCGCCAGCATGGCGGCCACCCAGCCGCGCAATACCGCGGCCCAATCGGGGCCGGCCAGCGTTTGGGCGTGGGCAGCGGCCGGCCAAAGCAGTGCCGCTGAAATGAGCAGAACAAGAGGAAGGCGTCGGGCCATCGCGGCTTGCGGCGCAGTCGGGGGAGTCATGGGGCGGCATTGTGCGGGAGGGGCAGGGCCGCGTGCGGCCGGGAATGCACCAGCGACAATCCCACTCTCACTCTCTTGAGCCCATCGTGATCCTGCGCTTCACCCTCGATCCGGCCGACAACACGCGCCTGGCCCGCGTCTGCGGCAGCCTCGATGTCCACTTGCGCGAGATCGAGGCCAGTCTCGGCGTGAAGCTCACCCGACGGGATGCCGAATTCCGCGTGGACGGCCCCAAGGCCGCTGCCGAACGCGCCAAGGCTTTGCTGGAAAGCCTCTACGAACGTGCGCGCCGCCCGTTACCGGCCGAGACCTTGCAGCTTGCGCTCATCGAAGCCAAGGCACCGGAGCCAGGCGAGGCCAAGCCCGGCGACGAAGATCCGTTGGTGCTGCGCACGCGCCGCACCGATCTGTCGGCGCGCACGCCGCGCCAGCATCAATACCTGCAGCAGATCCTGTCGCATGACATCACCCTTGGGCTGGGTCCGGCCGGCACCGGCAAGACCTTTCTGGCCGTGGCCTGCGCGGTCGATGCGCTCGAGCGCTCGACGGTGCAGCGCATCATCCTGACCCGCCCGGCCGTGGAGGCCGGCGAGCGTCTCGGTTTTCTGCCGGGCGACCTCACGCAGAAGGTCGACCCCTATCTGCGACCGCTCTACGACGCCCTCTACGACCTGCTCGGCTTCGACCGCGTGACCAAGGCCTTCGAGAAAGGCCAGCTCGAGGTCGCGCCGCTGGCCTTCATGCGTGGCCGCACACTCAATCACGCCTTCGTCATCCTCGACGAGGCGCAGAACACGACGCCCGAGCAGATGAAGATGTTCCTGACGCGCCTGGGCTTCGGCAGCCGCTGCGTCGTCACCGGCGACACCAGCCAAATCGACCTGCCGCGCGGCGTGCAGTCCGGCCTCATCGATGCCGAGCATGTGCTGGCCAAGGTCAAGGGCATCGCAATGACGCGCTTCACCAGCGCCGACGTCGTGCGTCATCCGCTGGTGGCCCGCATCGTCGAGGCCTATGAAGCGCGGGCCAGGCGCGAGGCGCGCGAAGCGTGAAGCCGACGCTCAGCCTGTCGCTGCAGTTCGCCGACCCGCGCCACCGCGCGCTGCTGCCGCGCCACAAGGTGCGGCGCTTCATCCGCTCGGCGCTGGAGCTGCCCGGCGAGATCACGGTGCGCATCGTCGACGCCGAAGAAGGCCGGGCGCTGAACCGTGAGTACCGCGGCAAGGACTACGCGACCAATGTGCTGACCTTCGACTACGCGCATGAACCGGTGGTCGGTGCCGACCTCGTCATCTGCGCCGAGGTCGTCGAGCGCGAAGCGGCCGAGATGGGCATCGCGCTGCTTGCCCATTACGCCCACATGCTGGTGCATGGCACCTTGCACGCGCAAGGCTATGACCACGAGGTCGAGGACGAGGCCGCCGCGATGGAAGCGCGCGAAAGCGAAATCCTCGCTGCCCTCGGCGTCGCAGATCCCTACCGGCGCAACTAGCTGTCGTTTCCCAAGAGGTTGTTCACCCGAGGCCGTGGAAGATGAGGGTTCTCACACCAACCCATCGCCACACGGGGAACCCTCGGATGAACAGCCATAAGAATGCCTCATTGACGCCGCGAGGTCGCGCACATTT
>NZ_JBQVNP010000076.1:0-24268 GCF_052436255.1 Roseateles sp.
CGCCAGCGCCGAGCAAAGCTCCGGCATCGAGCGCGTCACGCATACCATCCACGACATGGACAAGAGCACGCAGCAGAACGCCGCGCTGGTGGAAGAAGCCGCCGCCGCGGACTCGCTGCGCGCCCAGGCCCATGGCCTCGAAGAGGTCGTCAGCCTCTTCAAGCTCGAGGCCTCGCGCTGAAGCGCGCAACACCCTACTCCCCAAAAGATCAGGAGACTGCATGAAGACTCACAACGCCATCCGATGGATTGCCGGCCTGGGCCTCGCCCTGGGCCTGGGCGGCGCAGCACAGGCCATCGAAGTCGGCGGCCTGAAGTTCGACGACACCGTCAGGGTCGCGGGCAAGGAGCTCAAGGTCAACGGCGCCGGCGTGCGCACGCGCATCGTCGTCAAGGTGTACGCGCTGGTCCTGTATCTGCCCGAGAAGAAGGACACGCCGGCCGGCGTGCTGGAATCGTCGGGGCCGCGCCGCTTCAGCCTGGGCCTGCTGCGCGAAGTGACCGGCGACGACCTGGGCCAGGCCTTCATGGCCGGCATCACGGCCAATACCGACAAGGCCGAGCGCTCCAAGTACGTCAACCAGCTCGCCCAGTTCGGCGACGCCTTCGTCAGCATCCCGCAGGGCAAGAAGGGCGACGTGATCAATGTCGACTGGGTGCCGGATACCGGCACCGTGATGACGCTCAACGGCAAGCCGATCGGTGAGCCAATGAAGGACATCAACTTCTACAACGCCATCCTGAAGATCTGGCTAGGCGACAAGCCGGTCGATTCCTCACTCAAGCCCCAACTGCTGGGCAAGGGCTGAATCCCTGATGCGTCGTGAACCGCGCCACGCCGCCCGCGCGCCGTGGCGCGGTTTGCTTTGCGCCGCCAACTGTTGTGGCAGCATGACCGCATCTTGAGCCGTCAGCCCTCGTCATCGCTCTTTGCCGCCCTGGCGCTGGGGGCCAGCATCGGCTTGCTGCTGCCGGCGCTCATCGTCGGCGGGCTCTTTATCGGGCTGCGCGAGTCCAAGGTGGCCGAACAGGCCTTGCAGCGCGACCTCGACGCCAAGCTCGACGTGCTGGCCAGCAGCCTGCCCGAGCTGCTGTGGAACCTCGATGCCGTCGCCGCACGCGAGGTTGTGTCGGCCATCGTCAAGTCGCCCGAGGTGGTGCGCGTCAGCGTCAGCGACGCGTCGCAGGGCCTGCCTTTCATCGAGAGCCATCTGCCTCAGCGCCGCCGGGGCGAGACGCTGACCGGCGAGCGCGACATCCTGCGTGGCGCGACCCGTATCGGACATATCCAGATCGAGATTGACGACCACCTCAGCAAGACGGCCGTGCTGCGCCAGCGCTGGCTCTACGGCGCCACGGTCGGCGGGCAGCTGCTGGCATCGCTGGCGCTGGTGCTGTGGCTGCTGAACTCGCGGCTGTTCCGCCCGCTGCGCGAACTGGGTGGCTTCGCCAACGACCTCGCCGAGGGTCGTTTCAACGCCAAGCTCGACCACCAGCGCCAGGACGAGATCGGCCTGCTCGGCGGCCACCTCGAACACATGCGCGACGCGCTGCAGCAGCAGTTCGACGCCCAGCGCAGCCTGATCGAGCGGCTGCGCGGCATGGCAGAGACGGTGCCGGGCGTCGTCTACCAGTTGCGGCTGGCGGTCAATGGCGATTTCTCATTCGCCTATGTCAGCGAGGCGGTGCGCGAATACTTCCTGCTCGGCAGCGCTGAGCTCAGCCGCAGCGCTGCGCCCTGGTTCGAGCGCATCCATCCGGACGACCGCGCCGCCGTGCGCGACAGCCTGCTGGCTTCCGCGCGATCCCTGAGCCCCTGGCAGCAGGAGTTCCGTACGCCCCAGGCCGACGGCAGCGAGCGCTGGTTGTATGGCAACGCCATCGCCCAGCGCGAGGCCGACGGCAGCGTGTTGTGGCACGGTTTTCTGACCGACATCTCGCGCCAGCGCCGCGACGCACTGGAGCTGGAGCGCTATCGCCACCACCTCGAGGAACTCGTCGAGGCGCGCACGGCCGAGCTCGCCGACGCCACCGAGGCGGCGCAGGCCGCCAGCCTGGCCAAGAGCGCTTTTCTTGCCAACATGAGCCACGAGATCCGCACGCCGATGAACGCCATCATCGGCCTGACCTACCTGGCCCAGAGCGACACCATCGAGCCCGAGCAGCAGCAGCGTCTGCAGAAGGTGGCCAACGCGGCCGAACACCTGCTCAGCGTCATCAACAACGTGCTGGACTTCTCCAAGATCGAGGCGGGCAAGGTGGGATTGGAACAACGCGACTTCACCGTCGATCAGGTGCTGGACAACATCGCCAACATGACGACGCAGGCCGCCGCTGCCAAGCGCCTGCGGGTCGAGACCGACATCGCGCCGGAGCTGCGGGGCCGCATGCTGATCGGCGACCCGCAGCGCATTTGCGAGCTGCTGTTGAACTTTGCCGGCAATGCGGTCAAGTTCACCGACGCCGGTTTCGTGCGCCTGGCCGTGCGCCTTGACGACCACCAGCCGCAGGCCGGCCTGGCGCTGCGCTTCGAGGTGCAGGACAGCGGCATCGGCATCGCGCCGGAAGCGCAGGCGCGGCTGTTCCGCGACTTCGAACAGGCCGACAGCTCGACGACGCGCCGCTATGGCGGCACCGGTCTGGGCTTGGCCATCTGCCGCCGGCTGGCCGAGCTGATGGGCGGCCGCGGCGGCGTTGAGAGCGTGCTTGGCGAGGGCAGCACGGTCTGGTTCACACTCGATGTGCAGGCCGCCGCGCATGCGCCGGCCGTGGCCGTCGCGCCACCGCGGCATCATTCCGCGCGCGAACGCCTGGCCGAGCTGGCCAAGAGCCATCCGCGTCGCATCCTGCTGGCCGAGGACAACCCGGTCAACCAGGAGGTCGCCGTCGCCCTCATTGGCAGCGCGGGCTTGGGCGTTGACGTGGCCGCCGACGGCCAGCAGGCCATCGACATGGTGCAGGCCGGCGACTACGCCCTGGTGTTGATGGATGTGCAGATGCCCGTCATGGACGGGCTGGACGCGACGCGTGCGATCCGCCGCCTGCCCGGCGGCAGCCGGCTGCCAATCCTGGCCATGACGGCCAATGCCTTCGACGAGGAGCGTCAGCGCTGCCTGGACGCCGGCATGGACGACCATGTCGCCAAGCCGGTCGTGGCGGAGCAGCTGTTCACGACCTTGCACGACTGGCTGTCGGGGACGCGCACGACTGGGGGCTAAGGCGTGCCCAGCGACTCCTTGATGAGCCGCCCCGAGCCGGCCTGCAGCGGCCGCGCATTCATCGGGTAGAGCCTGGCGAAGATGCCGAGCTGCTGGGCGGTCATGGCGACCGGTTGGCGCATCACCATCCACAGCACGCCTTCACTGCAGGGCGGCGTCGTCGTCGAACCCATGAAGGTGTAGTAGCCGCGCTCGGTGGGCAGCAGCTGGTTCAGGTCGATCTGCACCTGCGCTGGCAGGGCCTCGCCCTTTTCCAGCGGCAGATTGGCCCAGACGGTTTGCACCAGCGGCTGGGGCTTGTCGTCTTTGCCGCGCTCCAGCAGCACGGCGACGATGGCCAGCCGGCCCTGCGCGTCCTTGTGCACGAGGTGCGCAGCCATGTCGAACTGCTTGCCGTTGATGCGCTCCTCGCTCGGACGGTGGAAGTGGAACTGCTGCAGCTCGTAGCGCCGGCCCATCACCGTCAGGCCGTTGCCGGGCGCGACGTTGACCTGCACGGTGTGGCCGTTGTCCAGCACCGAGAAGCTGCTGGCGCGGTAGTCGAAGGCGATCTTCTCCAGGTCGACGGCCAGCCCATCGCGGATGTCGATGGGGCTCTGGCGGGTGCCGACGGCGCACAGCTTGTTCTCGGGGGCCAGTTCGGCCCAGCGCTCCGGGCCGACGTCGCCGGTATAGCCCCAGCGGGGGGGCGGCTTGGTCGCAGTCTTGGCGGGCCTGGCCGGCCTGGGCGCGGGCCTGGCGCTGGCGGTGCCCTCGGGTGGGGTGGACAGGCGCTCGGCCAGGCGCTGGCGCAGCACCTCGACCGGCTCCTTGGGCTCCTGCGCCTGGGCGCCGAGCGCGAGCAGGCAGGCGGCAATGGCGACGCGCGTTCTCATGTCCCGGGGTTTTCGGCAGAAGCAGCGCCGGCTTGAGCGGGCATGCGCGATTCCCTCCGGCCGGATCAGGTCACGACCGAACGCCTGACACCGTACCAGGCCGACAGGCCGATCAGCATCATGGTGGCCGAGGCCAGGGCCAGGGCCAGGGTCGAATGCATGACCAGGGGCACCAGCAGGCCGGCGACCAGGCCGTTGGCGGCCGAGCCGATGCAGGCCTGCAGCGACGAGGCCATGCCGCGGCGCTCGGGCACCTGGTCCAGCACCAGCAGCGTGACGACCGGCACCATCAGTGCCCAGCCGAAGGCGAACAGCCCCACCATCGGCAGCGCCCACCAAGCGCTCAGCGGCGCGAACAGGTTGAGCAGGATATTGGCCACGGACACGGCCACCATGATGCGAAAGCCCCGCATGATCTGGCGCTGCGCCGACATCTTGCCCGCCAGCCGGCCGCTGAGCGCGGCCCCGGCCATGATGCCGCCGATGGAGCACAGGAAGAACCAGACGAACTGCTGCGGCGCGAACTGCAGGTGCTCGCCCAGGAAGACCGGCGTGGCCAGCACATAGAGGAACATGCCGTTGAACGGAATGCCGCTGGCCAGCACCAGCATCATGAACCTGGGGCTGCTGCACAGCCGCCAGTAGCCGCGCATCAAGGAGCGCACGTCGAAGGGTTGCACCATGTCGGCATGCAGGGTCTCGGGCAGCAGCCGCCAGTTGGAAACGAACAGCAGCGCACCGACCGCGGTCAGGAACCAGAAGATCGAATGCCAGTCGGCGTGCACGAACAGGAAGCCGCCGACGATGGGCGCGATGGCCGGCGCCACGCCGAAGAAGATCGTCACCTGCGACATCACGCGCTGCGCGTCGCTGGGCGGGAACATGTCGCGGATGATGGCCCGCGACACGACGATCCCGGCACCCGCCGACATGCCCTGCACCGTGCGCCAGAACACCAGCTCGCCGATGGAACTCGCCACCGCGCAGCCGAGACTGGCCCCCGTGAACACGGCCAGCCCGATCAGCACGACGGGTCGGCGGCCGAAGCAGTCGGACAGCGCACCATGGAAAAGGTTCATGACGGCAAAGCCGAGCAGATAGGCCGACAGCGTCTGCTGCATCTGCACCGGCGTCGCATCCAGCGCCGCCGCGATGCCCGAAAAGGCCGGCAGATAGGTATCGATGGAGAAGGGCCCGACCATGGCCAAACAGGCCAAAAGCACGGACAGGGCCCAGCGGGGCGCGCGCCACAGACGGCTGGCTTCAGGATTCATCGTGGCGGTCGGGTAGACGAGCGAAACAGCCACGGGTCGGGCTGCAGGCCAGTGTATCGACCCGCCCGGCATGCGCCGATGTCAGGCGCAGATGGGCTGTCATGCGGGCAGGCCGCAAGTGCATGAAAAGTGTGAAGCAAGCCGATAGGCCGGATTCTGTGCACCGCCCTCCCCTTGCGGTTCGGGCGGCGTGACCGCCATTCCTCTGGGCCGGGCATCGCTGCCCGGCTCGGTGCCACCTACCCGCCAGCTCTGCGAGCCGCATCGACGCTGGCCTACTTGGTGTTGCTGCGCGTAGAGATTGCCCGTTTCACCCGAAGGTGGGCTTTGCCCACCTTCGACTCGTCTCTGTTGCTCTGATCCTCGGCTTGCGCCGGGCAGCCGTTAGCTGCTACGCCGCTCTATGCAGTCCGGACCTTCCTCCAGGGCCATGTTTCCATGCTCGCCCCAGCGGCGGTCTGGCTTGCTTCACGTCGCGGATTATCGTTGCAGACGCCCGGCGCCCCGCTCGCTACATTGAACCATTCCGAGACGGAGACGCCGCATGACGACACCCGTGAGAACCGGCCAGGCGCAGTCCATGGGCCGCCGGGCCTTCGGCGAACGCTTTCGCCAGCGTTTCGTCGACCCGGCCTTCGATGCCGAGCGCGACGCGCTCGCGCGGCTGGAGCAGGTCGCCTGGGAGGCCTTCCACGAGGGCCGCAAGGCGCCCATCACCATCAAGGCAGGCGCAGGTTTCGCCGACCCGGGCTACGACCTGTCCATCGAATGGCGCGACACGCAACGGCGCCTTCAACAAGCCCAAGCCGAATGGGCGGCCCGCGCGACGCCATCGCGCGTGCTCATCATCAACGCCTCGCCACGCAACGACGGCACCTGCCCGGGCGAGATGTCCAAGACCTGGCGGCTGACGCAGCTGGCCCGCGCCGCCTGCGAGGCCGAAGGCATGGCGGTCGATGTGCTGGACTTGAGCCGCGTCACATCGGACTACGACCGCCACATCCACCCCTGCAAGGGCTGCGTCTCCACCGCGATGCCGCTATGCCACTGGCCCTGCAGTTGCTACCCCAACCACGCGACCGGGCAGACCAACGACTGGATGGCCGAGATCTACGAGCAGTGGGTGCGCGCCCACGGCGTGCTGATCCTCACGCCGGTGCACTGGTACCAGGCCACCAGCCCGCTCAAGCTGATGATGGATCGTCTTGTCTGCGCCGACGGGGGCAACCCGGACCCGACCTCGACCCAGGGCAAGAAGGCCGAGCTCGCCCGACAGATCGAGCTCAAGGGCTGGGACTATCCGCAACACCTGGCCGGGCGCGTCTACGGCGTCGTCGTGCACGGCGACGTCGCCGGCATCGAGGGCACGCGCCGCGCGCTGTCGGACTGGCTGGACTGGATGGGCCTGCGCGACGCTGGATTCGGCGCCCGCCTGGACCGCTTCATCGGCTACTACGAACCCTATGCGACGAGCCACGAGGCGCTGGACAAGGACCAGGACGTGCAAGAGGAAGTCCAGCGCGCCGCCCGCGCGGTGGGGATCAGCGTCGGCCTGATGCGCGATGGACGACTGAATGCCGGCGACACCGGCCTGGCCGAACCTCGCAAGAAATAGGCACACTGCGGCACAACCAAAGGAGCCCCCCCATGAAAGCCGCCAGCATCCTCGACACCATCGGCAACACGCCCCACATCCGCCTGCAACGCCTTTTCAAGGGCGCCGAGGTCTGGGTCAAGTCCGAGCGCAGCAACCCGGGCGGATCGATCAAGGACCGCATCGCCCTGTCCATGATCGAGGACGCGGAAGGACAGGGCCTGCTCAAGCCGGGCGGCACCATCATCGAGC
Organism: Roseateles sp.; assembly: GCF_052436255.1. Lineage (GTDB taxonomy): Bacteria > Pseudomonadota > Gammaproteobacteria > Burkholderiales > Burkholderiaceae_C > Pelomonas. The sequence goes on from NZ_JBQVNP010000076.1 coordinate 7,214, forward strand.
CGACCTCGGGCAACACCGGTGTGGGCCTGGCCATGGTGGCCGCCGTCAAAGGCTACAAGCTCATCCTCGTCATGCCCGACAGCATGAGCATCGAGCGCCGCCGCCTGATGCTGGCCTATGGCGCGAGCTTCGACCTGACGCCGAGGGAGAAGGGCATGAAAGGCGCCATCGCGCGGGCGCGCGAACTGGTGGAGCAGCACCCGGGCTCGTGGATGCCGCAGCAGTTCGAGAACGCCGCCAATCCGGCCATCCATGTTAGGGCGACGGCGCAGGAGATCCTGGCCGACTTTCCAGACGGCCTGGACGCACTGATCACCGGCGTGGGCACCGGAGGCCACATCACCGGCTGTGCGCAGGTGCTCAAGGCTGCCTGGCCGCAGCTCAAGGTGTTCGCGGTGGAGCCGAGCGCCTCGCCGGTCATCAGCGGCGGCCAGCCCAGCCCGCATCCCATCCAGGGCATCGGCGCGGGCTTCATTCCGGCGGTGCTCGACACCGCTGCGCTGGACGGCGTCATCCAGGTCGAGGCCGAGGCGGCGCGTGAATACGCCCGCCGCAGCGCCCGTGAGGAAGGCCTGCTCGTGGGCATCTCCAGCGGTGCGACGCTGGCGGCCATCGCGCAGAAGCTGCCCGAGCTGCCCGCGGGTGCGCGGGTGCTGGGCTTCAACTACGACACCGGCGAGCGCTACCTGTCCGTCGAAGGCTTCCTGCCGCAGACCTGAGCGCGGTCATTCACCGCCGTCGTCGTCGCCGAAGGCCTCGTTGTCCTTGCGCGCCTGCTTGGCGAGTTCGGCCTTCAGCGGCTTGAGCGACTCGATGAGGGCCTCGGCCGGCTGGGGCGCGGCGATGCGCAGCGCCGGCGGTGGCAGGCTGGCGAGATAGGGCGGGCCGAAGACGTATTGCTGCTCCTGGCGGCTGCCGACCTGCAGCCCCAGGCCCAGCAGCAGCAGCGCGGCGATGCCGCCGTCCAGCGTGCGCCGCGCGCCGGGCCACACCAGGCGTGCATGCCAGGCAACCAGCGCCGCACCGGCCACCGGCGCCGCCAGCGACTCCAGCACCATCAACCGCGGCCATGACAGCGAATAGGCGACGGCCGGCAACAGCCATTCCAGCACCTGCAGGCCCACGATGACGATCAGCGCGCGGCGCAGATGGGTGGCGAACGGGAAGCGGTGCTGGAACAGCTGGCTGCCGAGCGACCACAGCCCGGCCCAGGCCAGCACGAAGGCCAGCGGCCCGAGCAGCGGGGAGGCGTAGTCGACCCAGCGCGCATCGGGATCGACGGCGCTCCAGCGGTCCACCCACTGGAAGAACAGCATGGCCAGCAGCAGCGCCGGCAGCAGCGCCCAGTGGCGCACCGGGTGCACGACGAGGATCTGCTCGGGCGCCAGATCATCGGCGCTGGTGCGCAGGCGCAGCGAGCACGCCGCGAGCTGGAAGGCGCCGCCCTTGGGCAGCTCGGCGCCCTCGCCCGCCGCCAGCCGGCGGCCGCCGACGCTGCCGCCATTGCGCGTGTCCAGCAGCACCAGGCGCACGCGGCCATCAGGCTGCAGATGCAGCTCGGCATGCTCGGCGGCGATGTGGCCGTCGTCCAGCACGATGTCGCAGGCCGGCGAGCGGCCGATGCTCACCGGCCAGTGGGTCACGCGCTGCACGAGGGCGGCGCGGCCGTCACGGCCGAGCAGCTCGACGACAGCGGCCACCGGCTGCATCACTTGGCCTTGCTGCTGTTCGTCCACGCGAAGCCCTCCAGGTAATGCGCCGCGAGCTTGAGCGCGTTGTCGAAGCTGACGCCGCGGGCGTCGAAGCGGCCCAGTGCGCCCGCCATGGCCGCGTCCACCGTCGTCACCAGCACGGTCAGGTCATGCAGGCCCTCCAGCTTGCGGTAGGCGCGCAGGCAGACGACGGCGCGCAGCGGCAGGCCGTCGCGGTCGACGAACTGCTCCTTGCAATGCGGCGCGGTGCGCAGCTTGTCCGAGCTGCCCAGGCGCTCGTTGCGGAAGCTGCCCGAATACTGGCGCGCAAAGCGCAGCGCGCCGAGCTTGCTGCCGTCATAGGCCTCGTGCGACATGTCCAGCCAGCCGGTCTGCAGGTTGCCGCTGACGAAGAGGGCGTGGTCCATGCGGCATTGCGAGCGCTCGAAATCCAGGCCCTTGGTATCGGCCGAGGTGCCACGCCCCCAGCAGCGCATGAAGTCCTGCTTGGGCACCGGCAGACGGTAGCGGTGGTGGTTGGCACTCTCCCAGGGCGAGCTGAGGAAGCGGGTGACGAGCTCGTCCTGGTAGCGCGTCAGCTGGTCGCGCAGCCGGCTCCAGGCCGCCGTGCGGATGGGCTTGGCATCCAGGCTGCGCTTGACCAGTCCTTCGGCAAACTGCCCCGGCACCAGGAAGCTGACCTGCTGGGCAAACAGCATGGTCGACACGTTGACGCCGACGACCAGGCCGTCTTCGTCGAGCACCGGACCGCCGCTCATGCCGGGATTGATGCCGCCGGCGTAATAGATCAGCGGGTCGAAGCTGCGCTCGACCAGGCCGTTGTAGTTGCCCTCGACGACCGCGAAGGCGACGTCATGCGGGTTGCCCATCGAATAGATGCGCTCGCCCTTGGCCAGCGGCTGGTCCTGCGGCCGGAATCCCAGTGCGCCACGCCCCTTCAGGCCGCCGCCCTTGCCGTCGTCCACTGCTCGCAGCAAGGCCAGGTCGCGGCGGGCGTCGAAATCCAGCAGCTCCAGCACGCCGCCCTGGCCGTCGGTCGTGGCGTAGCGCAGCCGGTAGCTGTCCGGCTCCAGCGCGAACTGGCTGATGACGTGGTAGTTGGTGACGACATGGCCGTCGTCGCTGACGAGGAAACCCGAGCCGACCGAGGCCTGGCTGTCCTGCGTCTTGAGCAGCGTGCGGATCTGCAGCAGCTGGCCCTTGCTGCGCTCGTACAGGCGCCGGGCGCTGGCCGATACGGTGGGCGGCTGCTGGGCCGGCGCAAGCGCAGCGGGCGCTGAGGCCGGGGGCAGCGGCAGGGCCTGGGCGCCCGTGGCGCAGGCCAGGGCCGCCAGCACCAGGCCCAACAGCGACTTCAAACAGGACTTCATCAACAAGCGAGACCTCCCAAGGCGGCGCCGATGCTAGCGCGTGCTGAACGGGGCGCTGGCCCGGTGGCGTCAGCCGTGGCCGAAGCGCACCTGGTTGGGTTGCTTGGCCGGCTGCAGCTGGAAGGCCTGGGGGTGCTTGCGAAAGAGCTTGGTCGACGCCGCCGTCTTGGGCAGCAGGCCGGCTTCCTTGAGCGCCTTGGCGGCCGCGCCGAGGTCATGCCACTGGCCGTCGGCCAGCTTGGGCAGCAGGGCCAGGATGGCATTGATCTCGCGGGCGGCGGAAACGCTGGCATCGACCGGCGCGGGCGCAGCGGCCGGCTTGGGCGCGGGCGCCGGGGCGGGCTTGGCCACGGGTGCAGGGGCGGCCTTGGGTGCAGGGGCGGGCGTGGCGGCGGCCTTGGGCGCAGGGGCGGGCGCGGCCTTCTTCGCGGCCGTCCTGCGGGGCGCTGCCTTCCTGGCGGGCTCGCGCCGGGCGGCGGTCTTGCCGCTGTCATGGGCCAGCTCGTTGAACTGGTCGTAGATCTGGATGACGCCATCGCCGGTCTTGCCCTGCTGGCCGAAGCCGCGCAGCCAGGCGCCCTTCTCGCGCAGGCGCAGCACCAGCGGCGCGAAGTCGCTGTCCGACGAGACCAGCACGATGACATCGGGCTTCTCGGTGATGGCCAGGTCGATCGCGTCGACGGCCATGGCGATGTCGGTGGAGTTCTTGCCGATGGCCAGGTTGACGATGGCGCGCAGGCCCAGGCGCTTCAGGAAGGACTGGTGGTTCTGGGCCTGCTCGGCGTTGCAGTAGGCACGGCGGATATGCGCGGTGCCATAGTCCTTGAACACGGCGGTGAGGGCCTGTTCGATCACGTCGGTGGCGACGTTGTCGAAGTCGACGAGGAAAGCGACCTTCTTCATGCGATGAGTTTCCAGTTCAGGGTTTCGCCGCCGCGCAGCGGCTTCAACTGCGCCTCGCCGAAGGGCACGGCGCTGGGCAGCGTCCACGGTTCGCGCTTCAGGGTGACGGTGCCGCTGTTGCGCGGCAGGCCGTAGAAGTCGGGGCCGTGGTGGCCGGCGAAGGCGTCGAGCTTGTCCAGAGCCCCAATGCCCTCGAAAGCCTCGGCATACAGCTCCAGCGCCGAAATGGCGGTGAAGCAGCCGGCGCCGCAGACCGAGTTCTCCTTGAGCTGAGCCGCATGCGGCGCGCTGTCGGTGCCCAGGAAGAACTTCGGGCTGCCCGAGGCGACCGCCCTCAGCAGCGCCTGGCGGTGCTCCTCGCGCTTGAGCACCGGCAGGCAGTAGTAGTGCGGGCGCAGGCCGCCGGTGAAGATGGCGTTGCGGTTGTAGAGCAGGTGCTGCGGCGTGATGGTGGCGGCGGTGAAGCGGTCGCTGTCGGTCACGTACTGCGCCGCTTCCTTGGTGGTGATGTGCTCGAAGACGACCTTCAGTTCGGGCATGGCAGCGCGCAGCGGGGTCATCACACGGTCGACGAACACCGCCTCGCGGTCGAACACGTCGATGTCGCCATCCGTCACCTCGCCGTGCACGAGGAACAGCAGGCCCTCGCGCTGCATCGCTTCCAGCGTCGCGTAGGTCTTGCGAAGGTCGGTGACGCCGGCGTCGCTGTTGGTGGTGGCGCCCGCCGGGTAGAGCTTGAGGGCGACGACGCCGGCATCCTTTGCGCGCTTGATCTCGTCCGGCGGCGTGTTGTCCGTCAGGTACATCGTCATCAGCGGCTCAAAGTCCAGCCCCTCGGGCAGCGCGGCCAGGATGCGCTCGCGGTAGGCCATGGCCTGGGCTGCCGTCGTGACCGGCGGGCGCAGGTTGGGCATGACAATGGCGCGGGCGAACTGGCGCGCCGTGTAGGGCAGCACGCTGGCCAGCGCCGCCTCGTCGCGCAGGTGCAAGTGCCAGTCGTCAGGACGGGTGAGGGTAAGGATGTCACTCATGGCGCGCGATTGTCGTCGCCGGAAGGATGCACACTCCGCATCTCATTGAAAGGAGCTCGCTTCCCCCCATGAACACCGCGAAACGCCTGATCGGCACCCTGGCCCTGCTGGCCCTGTTCGGCGGCGCCCTCTTCTTTGCGCTGCGCAGCAACGACGAAACCAGGCGGGTCGCGCAGGAGCAGGCGGCCATTGCCAGCGCCGAGCCGCTGCGGGGTTTCATCACGGTGGAGATGGAGCCGCTGTTCAAGGACGAGCGAGTCGTCAAGGCGCTGGCGGGCGCCAGGCTGCCGGTGCAGGTGGCCCGCGTGGGCAGCCGCGACATGGCGACCAAGGTCGGCGCCGCCGACCAGCCGGACTTCTTCATCGCCAGCGGCGTCGTCGCCGCCAACATGATCGCCGACGCCGCGCGCAAAGCCGGCAAGACGGCCACGCAGACCTCGCCCTTCCACACGCCGCTGGTGGTGGCGTCGTGGGAGCCGGTCGCCAAGATCCTGGCCGCCAACGGCTTGGCCAGGCCGATGGCACCCAAGGTCTACGGCCTGGATATGGAGAAGCTCACGCAGGCCATGCTGGCCAAGCAGCGCTGGCGTGACCTGAAGGACAGCGGCGACTACGCGGTGTCGCGCAGCGTGCTGGTCAGCACGACCGACATCCGCCGCAGCAACTCGGCGGCCATGTACCTGGCGCTGACCTCGGCGGCGCTGAACGGCGACGTGGTGTCCGACCGCACGGCAGGGCAGAAGTACGCCACGCAGCTGGCCGAACTGTTCAAGCGCCAGGGCTTCCAGGAGAACTACGTCAACGGCGCCTTCGACGACTACCTGGCCATCGGCATGGGCAAGACGCCGCTGGCCTTCATCTACGAGAGCCAGATGCTGTCGCAGGCGCAGAAGGGCGGCGGCATCAAGCCGGAGATGGTGCTGATGTATCCGCAGCCCACCATCGTCAACAAGCTGGTGCTGGTGACCCTGAGCGAACGCGCCAAGCAGCTCGCCGAGCTGCTGGTGGCCAACAAGACGCTGCAGGCCGTGGCGCTGGAGCATGGCTTCCGCACCGGCGACACGGCCGCGTTTGCCGCCGCCGCGCAGAAGGCGGGCCTGGCCGTGGACGTGAACATGAACCAGGTCATCGACCCGCCGGGGTTCGATCTGATGTTTGAAATGATCGACATCGTCAGCCGGGAGATGAACCAGTGATGCGCCGTGCCGCTTTTGTGTTGGCCCTCAGCCTGCTGGCTGCCTGCGGCAAGAAGGCCGAGGAATCTGCCCCGTCGGCAGCGCCCGCGCCGGCCAGTGCCAGCGCCACGCTGCAGGTGCTGGCCACCAGCGACCTCAAGGACCTGGAGCCGCTGGCAGCCCAGATCAAATCGGCCACCGGCGTGGACGTGCAGTTCCGCTTCGGAGGCACGATGGAGAGCACGCAGGAAGTGCTCAGCGGCGACAGCGCCGGCAAGCCCAAGCCCGACGTGGCCTGGTTTGCCAATGCCAAGTACCTGCTCAGCGACGCGGCCGGCCAGGGCAAGGTCAGGCTGCAGGAAAAGATCATGCTGTCGCCCATCGCAGTGGGCGTCAGCCAGAGCGACGCGGCCCGGCATGGCTGGACCCAGCCGGACGCCAAGCTGACCTGGGCCGACATCGCGCGCGCCGCCAAGGAAGGCAAGCTCCAGTACGCGCTGGCCAACCCCGCCACCAGCAACCAGGGCTTCATGGCGCTGCTGGGCGTCGTCGCCGCGGCCGGCGGCAAGGGCGAGGCGCTGAGCGCCGCCGACGTGGACCGCGGCGCGATTGCCGACTTCCTCAAGGGCTACCGCATCGTCGGCGACAACTCGACCTATCTGGCCGAACAGTTCATCAAGCAGCAGGGCACACGCGCCAATGCCTTCATCAACTACGAGAGCTGGCTGCTGACGCTCAACGCCAGCGGCAAGCTGCGCGAGCCGCTGCACCTGATCTACCCGTTTGAAGGCGTGGCCACGGCCGACTACCCCTTCATGCTGCTCAACGAAGCCAAGCGCGCGGACTATCTGAAGGTGGTTGACTACCTCAAGGGCGACGCCGCCCAGCTGTGGCTGGCGCGCCAGACGCTGCGCCGGCCGATGCGGGCCGAGCTGGCCGCGCAGGTGGCCGACATCCTGCCGGCGCGCGGCTTCCAGGTCGAGCTGCCGTTCTCGCCCGACCGGCAGCTGGCCGACGGCCTCATCGACGCCTACCTCAACGAGTTCCGCAAGCCCATCGCCAGCACCTTCGTGCTGGACACCAGCGGCAGCATGCAGGGCCAGCGGCGCGAGCAGCTCGTCGAGGCCATCCACTACCTGGCCGGTGCCGACCATTCTCTGACCGGCCGGGTCGCCAAGCTGACCAACCGCGAGCGGCTGTGGTTCATGCCTTTCAGCGACCGGCCACGCGAGCCGGTGCCCTTCCAGATCCCGGCCGGCAGCAAGCTGGCCAAGGGCGTGCTGCCGCAAGTGGACACGGACGCCAAGCTCGCCGAGCTCAAGCGCGTGCGCGACGCCGCCGATGCGCTGCACATGGCCGGCGGCACGGCGCTGTACGACTCGGTGCTGGCGGGCCTGCAGCACATGCTGGAGGAGCGCAAGCGCAACCCCGACTACCAGTACTCGGTCGTCGCCTTCACCGATGGCAAGAACACCGTCGGCCGCAAGCTGGAAGACTTCAGGCGCGCCTACGAGCAACTGCCCGAGGACGTGCGCGGCATTCCCGTCTTCATGGTGCTGTTCGGCGAGGCCGGCGAGGCTGATCTGAAGGAGTTGGTGAGCATCACGGGCGGCCGCGTCTTCGACGCGCGCAAGACGCCGCTGTACGCGGTGTTCAAGGACATCCGGGCCTACCAGTGAGCGACGAATGAGTGGCTTGTTTCGATGGTTGAACGCGCCGGCCAACTGGTGCGGCCTGTTGGCGGCAACCGGCGTGCTGGTGCTGAAGGCACTGGGTTTGCTCGGCGGCTGGGGCCTGGGGCTGGCGGCTCTGGGCTACGTCGTCGGCCTGGTCGGTGGCGCGCTGTGGTGGGGCTGGCCCAGCACGCAGGAGGACGCCTGGGAGGCGCTGAAGTTCGAGGACGAAGGCGACGCCCGCGAGGCCATGGGCCGGGCGCTCAGCGGCGTGCGGCGCCTGACCGAACACAACCCCGGGCAGCGCATCCCGATCGCGCTGGCCCAGCGCATCCAGCGCCTGTGCGAACGGCTGGAAACCCTGCTCAACCAGTGGGAGCGCAGCAAGGGCCAGCTCAGCCTGCAGGAGACCTTCCACGCCCGCCACATCGCCATCAGCTACCTGCCGCAGGCACTCAACACCTACCTCAGCATCCCGCAGCAGTTCGCCACCACCAAGCTGCTGGCCAATGGCAAGACGGCGCAGACCACCTTCGAAGGCGTGCTCGCCGAGCTGGAGATGAAGGTGGAGCAGCTCGGCGACGATCTCGCCTCGCAGGACGCCCAGGCCTTCCTGCGCCACAGCGAATTCCTGAAGCAAAAATTCGGCAGCAAGGACATTGCATGAACACGACGACGACGACCATCACCCCAGCCTCCGTCTTCACGCTGACCGCGCCCGAAGTCATCACGCCGGTGCAACCGGCCGCCGCCGTCGAGGCCGTGCCGCTGAAGGCCGATGTGGCCGACAAAGTGGACGAGCAGGTGCGCCGCTTCATCGAGGCGCTGGAGAAGGAAGACCTGCACAGCGAGCCCTTCAAGGCCAAGCTCGACAGCGCCTTCCAGCTCGGCCGCCAGGAGATCAGCTTCGCGGCCAACCTGATGCAGGGCCACCTGATGCAGCGCAACTTCGTCGGCGCGACGGATACGCCGGCCTACAAGGCGATTGCGGCCATCCGCGGCCAGCTCGACGACCTCAACCCCGGCAAGGACGGGGACCTGCTGCAGCCGCGCAAGCTGCTCGGGCTCATCCCTTTCGGCAACAAGCTGGAGGCCTATTTCCGCAAGTTCGAGTCGGCCAGCTCGCAGCTGCAGACGGCGATGAACCAGCTCTATGCGGCCAAGGACGACATCCAGAAGGACGTCATCGACATCGAGTCCACGCGCGGCAAGCTGTGGGACGCCATGCAGGCCCTGGCCGCTGCGGCCCGCTTCGCCCGCACGCTGGACACACGCCTGGACGAGCGCGTGCAGCAACTCAAGGCGACAGACCCGATGAAGGCCAAGGCGCTGGAGCAGGAGGTGCTGTTCTATGCGCGCCAAAACCTGGCCGACATCCAGACCCAGCAGGCCGTCTGCGTCAACGGCTACCTGGCGCTGGACGTGCTGAAGAAGACCGGGCGCGAAATGATGATCGGCTGCGACCGCGTCGCCACCACCGGCATGAGCGCGCTGGCCGTGGCCCAGACCGTGGCGCGCGCCACTGGCAACCAGATCGAGGTCATGAAGATGCTGCAGGGCGTCAACACCACCATCGGTGACCTGATCAACCAGACCGGCACGGCGTTGAACCAGCATGTCGACGCGACGGCGGAGTTCTCGGCCAATCCGATGCTGGGCATCCAGCAGATCCAGTCGATGTTCGACCAGACCTTCCAGGCGATGGACGCCATGGACAACTTCCGCAGCAAAGCCATCGAGACCATGGGCACCAACAACAAGCTCATCCAGGAGCAGTTGGCGCGCTCCGAGACCTACCTCGACCGCGTGCGGCAGCAGCAGGCCAAGGCGGCGATGTCCGGCGCGGCCATCGAAGGGCCGGTGAAGCTCTGAGCGGCGCCGCGGCACATGTCCGGGTATGTGGGCCAAGACATCCATCAAAGGGCCGACGCGCGTATAAACCGCTCGCCCCCAACTCTGGAGATGACATGACCCGTCGCGCCCTCTCGCTGGCCGCCACCGCCGCCCTGCTTGCCGCCTGTGCCACCCAGCCCATGGAACCCGTGGGCCCGCCGGCCAAGGAGATGATCTACGCGGTGACTGCGGGCAACCAGCTGATCCAGTTCAACGCCGGACAGCCGCAGAAGACGCTGTCGAGCAAGGCGCTGACTGGGCTGACCGCCGGGGACACGCTGCTGGGCATTGACTACCGGGTGGCCAAGGGCCAGCTCTACGGTCTGGGGGCCAGCGGCCAGCTCTACCGCATCGACACCCAGTCCGGTGCAGCCAGCGCCATCGGCAAGCCCAACGGCCTACCCGTTGGCGCCACCGAATGGGGCTTCGATTTCAACCCGACGGTGGACCGCATCCGTGTCGTCAACGATGCCGGCTTCAACTTCCGCATCCACCCCGACACCGGAGCCATCGTCGACGCCGACCCCAACCTGCCGGGCCTGCAGATGGACGGCCGGCTGGTCTTCGATGCCGCAGATGCAGGTGCCAGCAACGCGGCCGCCGTCGTTGCGGCTGGCTACACCTACAACAAGGACAACGACAAGCTCACGACCAACTACGCGCTCGACGGCCGCCAGGGCATGCTGGTGCACCAGGGCAGCAAGGAGGGCGTGCAGCCAGCGGTGTCACCCAACACGGGCCGCTTGTTCACGGTCGGCTCGCTGGGCATCGGCCCCTTCGAGCGTGCGACGCTGGACATCTCGGATGTGTCCAACGCAGCCTACTCGGCGGTGACGACGGCGGGCAAATCGGTCTGGTATCGCGTCGACCTGGCCTCCGGCAAGGCGACGCGCATTGGCACGATTGCCGCCGGGGCGGTCGTGGGTGCGGCCATCGAGCCCTGATCACCGGATCCCGAAACGAAAACGGCGGCCGCGTGGCCGCCGTTCTTTATTCCAGCCGCAGTTCAGTGCTGGAGGATCTTGGCGAGGAAGTCCTTGGCGCGCGGCGAGCGCTCGTCGGGCTTGCCGAAGAAGTCGGCGCTGCTGCAGTCTTCGACAATCTTGCCGGCGTCCATGAAGATGACGCGCTTGCTGACCTTCTTGGCAAAGCCCATCTCGTGCGTCACGCACATCATGGTCATGCCCTCGTGGGCGAGTTGCACCATCACGTCCAGCACCTCGCCGACCATCTCGGGATCGAGCGCCGAGGTCGGCTCGTCGAACAGCATGACGATGGGGTCCATCGACAGTGCCCGCGCGATCGCCACGCGCTGCTGCTGGCCACCAGAGAGCTGGCCGGGAAACTTGTCCTTGTGGTCGGACAGGCCCACGCGGTCCAGCATCTTCAGGCCACGCACCTTGGCATCGGCCTGCGAACGGCCCAGCACCTTGATCTGCGCGATGGTCAGGTTCTCGGTCACCGACAGGTGGGGAAACAGCTCGAAATGCTGGAACACCATGCCGACGCGCGCACGCAGCTTGGGCAGGTTGGTCTTGGGGTCGGAGATGGAGATGCCGTCGACAACGATGTCGCCCTTCTGAAAGGGCTCCAGCGCGTTGACCGTCTTGATCAGCGTCGACTTGCCCGACCCCGACGGCCCGCAGACGACGACGACTTCGCCCTTCTGGATGGTCGTCGTGCAATCGGTCAGCACCTGGAAGGCGCCGTACCACTTGGAAACGTTCTTGATGTCGATCATGGCGTGATGCTCAAGGTCTCAACGGATGATTTGGATCTTGGCCTGCAGACGGCGGACCAGCATGGACAAACCGAAGCAGATGACGAAGTAGACGACCGCGGCAACCAGATAGGTCTCGACGGGCCGGTTGAAGTTCTTGCCCGCCACTTCGAAACCCTTGAGCAGGTCATAGGCGCCGATCGCATAGACCAGCGAGGTGTCCTGGAACAGGATGATGGTCTGCGTCAGCAGCACCGGCAACATGTTGCGGAAGGCCTGCGGCAGCACGACCAGCTGCATGGTCTGGCGATAGTCCATGCCGACCGCGTAGCCGGCATGGACCTGGCCCTTGGGCACGCTCTGGATGCCGGCCCGCATGATCTCGGAGTAGTAAGCCGCCTCGAACAGCGTGAAGGTGATCATGGCCGACAGCTCCGCACCCATCGGGCGCCCCGTCATCAGCGGGATGAGCAGGAAGAACCACAGGATCACCATCACCAGCGGAATGGAGCGCAGCGTGTTGACATAGGCCGCGGCGGGGATCACTAGCCAGGGCTTGCCCGACAGGCGCATCAACGCCAGCAGCGTGCCGAGCAGGATGCCGCCGATCATGGCGACCAAGGTCAGCTGGATCGAGAAGAAGAAGCCCTTGGCGACAAAGCCAGAAATGACATCCCAGTTCAGGAACCCGAAGTCGAGTTGCAGCATCACTTGCTCCCCACCATGCCCGGCACGCGCACCCGGTTCTCAATGAAGAGGGCGATCCGGTTGATCGAGAAGGCGGAGATGAAATACAGGCCCGTGACGCCGAGGTAAATCTCGATGTTGCGCGAGGTTTCCTCGCCGGCCTGCATGGAGAACATGGTCAGCTCGGCGATGCTGACTGCGAACGCAACGGACGAGTTCTTGATGATGTTCATGCTCTCGCTGGTCAGCGGCGGGATGACGATGCGAAACGCCATCGGCAGCAGCACATAGCGATAGGTCTGCGGCAAGGTCAGGCCCATGGCCAGGCCCGCATAGCGCTGGCCCTTGGGCAGGCTCTGGATGCCTGCCTTGACCTGCTCCGCAATGCGGGCGGAGGTGAAGAAGCCGAGCGCAAACACGACCAGCAAAAAGCTGGGCACCTCGCGCAGGCTCAGGAAGATGGACGGCAGCACGTGGTACCAAAGGAAGATCTGGACCAGCAGCGGAATGTTGCGGAACAGCTCGGTCCATGCGTTGCCGAGCGCGACGAGGCCGCGGCTCGGCGTCGTGCGCAGGATGCCCATCAAAGAGCCGACCGACAGCGCGACCACCAGCGCCAGCAGAGACACACTCAAGGTCCAGCCCCAGGCCGACAACATCCATTGCAGGTAGGTGATGTCGCCGCCGCTGCCAAAGCAGCTTGCGATCACTTCACCGTCGAGGGTGTTCTTGCAGAACACCTGCCAATCCCAAGCCATGGCTTCTCCTTGAGCCTTCACCTAATGCAAAGCGGGTGCCAGGCACCCGCTTTGCGGCAATCAGACCGACGTGCAGATCACTTTTTCGCGACGTAGTCTTCGGCTGGCTTGTCGTTGGGGTTGGCCCAGGCGTCCTTGGTCGCGCCGGACAGGGGCAGGCCGATCTTGGTGTTGGTCGGCGGGATCGGCTGCATGAACCACTTGTCGTAGATCTTGGCCAACTCGCCCGACTTCATCATGCCCTTGATGCTGTCGTCCACGGCCTTCTTGAAGGCGGGATCGTCCTTGCGCATCATGATGGCGATGGGCTCAACGGCCAGCACTTCGCCGACGATCTTGAAGTCGGCGGGATTCTTGGACGTGGCGATGTTCTTGGCCAGGATGGAGCCGTCCATGACAAAGGCATCCGCGCGGCCGGAATCCAGCAGCAGGAAGCTGTCGGCATGGTCCTTGCCGTAGACCTCTTTGAAGTCCACGCTGGCGGCGCGCTCGTGCTTGCGCAGGGTCTGCACGGAGGTGGTGCCGGTCGTGGTCGCTATCGTCTTGCCGTTGAGCTGATTGATGCCGGTGATGCCGGAGTTGGCCTTCACAGCGATGCGCACTTCTTCGACGTAGGTCGTCACGGCGAAGGCGACGTCCTTCTGCCGGGCGGCGTTGTTCGTCGTGGAGCCGCATTCGAGATCGACGGTGCCGTTGACGACCAGCGGAATGCGGTTGGCCGACGTGACCGGCTGGTACTTGATATCAAGCTTGCCGCCCAGCTGCTTGCGCAGGTCGGCGACGACGCGCTCGCAAACATCGATGTGGTAGCCGACGAACTTCCCGTCACCAATGGTGTAGGAAAGGCCCGAGGATTCGCGCACACCCATCGTGATCGCGCCGCTGTCCTTGATCTTCTTCAACGTGTCTTGGGCATGCACGGCGGTCACGCCAGCTACCAAGGCTGCGACAAGCAGAACTTTCTTCATGGAGACTCCAACAACAGGAAGTGGATATCGATAACAAACGCGAGCAGACCACGCCGCAAGGTCAGCTCGAATACGGGTTTATACGATGCATGCACATGCGGGATGAGGTCATGCCACAGACGAAAGATAGTCCCAGAGCGCCTGCGCGGCGGGCTTCTGGCGGCGCGACATCTCGGGCCGCTCGCGATAGATGCGCAGCTCCATGCTGACGCTGAAAGTTCCGGGCGCCGCCGCCGGTACGAGGCGACCGCTGACCAGCTCCTTTTGCACCGAGCTGGCGGGCAAGAAGGCGAAGCCATGGCCTTCCAGAGCCATCGCCTTCAAGCCTTCGGCCATGTCGGTCTCATAGATCGCATCCAGGTTCAACGCGCAGTCGGCCTCCTTGACGATCAGCTCAACGAGGCGGCCGAGGTAGGCGCCCGCCGCATAGCTCAGGAAGGGAATTTTCTGACCCGGCCTGCCCGGCAGGCGGAACAGCGGTTCGCCCTGGGCGTCGGCCCGCGCATAGGGCGACAGCGTCTCATGCCCCAGCGACACCATCTGGTAGCGCTCCGGGTCCAGCTGCAGCGGCTGGCTGGCATGGTGATAGACCAGCAGCAGATCGCAATTGCCTTCGCTGAGCTGCAACATCGCGTCATGCACATTGGCCGCGTTCAACCGGCACTTGATGGCACCAAAGCCCCTGCGCAAGCCCATCAGCCAGTGCGGGAAGAAGCTAAAGGCCAGCGAGTGGGGCACGGCGAACTCGATCATGTCCTGGTCTGCCGCTTGATGGCTGCGCAACATATTGCGTGTCGCCTGCAGGTTGCCGAGCAGCTCGACCGCTTGAGCGAGCAGCGTCGCGCCGGCTGCAGTCAGCCTTGTCGGATAGGACGAGCGGTCGACCAGATCGACCCCTGCCCAGGCTTCCAGCGCCTGGATGCGGCGCGAGAACGCCGGCTGGGTCACATGACGCAACTGGGCAGAGCGGGAAAAGCTACGCGTCTCGGCCAGGCTGACGAAGTCTTCAAGCCATTTGGTTTCCACCAGCCACAGTGTAGCCAGCGCCTCTGTCCGGCCGCTCCACCCAGCTGTGACGTGGTCATTTCAATCCGGGCGGAAACCCCACCCCCTAAGCGCGGCCCTGGGTCGCTGCCTCCCCCTTAACTGAAGGGGCGCGGCAGGGCCCGTCATCGAAGCGGGTGTTTACAGTCCACCCACAAACCCAACTCGAACACACCCCGGACGGAGAACGCCATGCGCGCAAAGAGCAAACTTCTGGCCCTCGCCTTGACGGCAGCCCTGCAACCGGCCCTCGCCGGGGTAGTTTCGCTCGACTTCGAGCACGAAACCGATGTCAGCAAGGTCGCTGGTTTTTATGCCGCCCAAGGTGTTGTCTTCTCGGGCAACGCGTGGTCGATCAGTTCGAACCAGAACGGCTGCCCCGGCATCGCCCTGTTCTCGCGCACGAACAGCTGCGGCGGGCTCCTGTTGGGCGTGGACCCGCTGCAATCCCCGGGCGCCGGCAGCACCAGCTTCATGATTGACCTCGCCGGCGGCTTTGTCACCGAATTCTCGTTTGTCTACGGCATCCGTTCGTCTGCCAATGTGACGATCAAGGTGTTCGACGAACTGGACGGCAAGGGCAATCTGCTGCAGTCGCTGAACGGCTTGAGCGGAAGCGCTTGTGATGTTGGCGTCCTGAGCTTTTGCGAGTGGTACTCCACCAGCATCAGGTTCAGCGGTGTCGCCAAGTCGGTCATGGTAACCGGTGTTGATCAGCGCCTGATGATGGACGATTTGCAATTCATCACGCCTACCACGGTGCCTGGACAACTGCCTGAGCCGGCCAGCATGGCGCTGGCGCTGAGTGCCTTGGGCGCCTTGGCCTGGGCTCGCAAGCGCGCCGCTCGCTGAGCCTTCGGCACACTTAGAACACGACCGCCGCGGCGGTCGTTTTTCTTTTGGGTCGCATATTCGTCCCTCGGCCCCCGGCGAGGCCTTGAATCGCCACATCCCGTCCCTATAATCCTCTGCTGCTAGCACTCGCCATTTGTGAGTGCTAACGAAAGCGGGCCTCAGGCCCAGTTATTTCGGCAAGTCGAAGCCAAGCAGCTGCGACCGCCACAGTTACAACCTTGAAGGAGATTCCATGAAGCTGCGCCCCCTGCACGATCGCGTGATCGTTCGCCGTCTGGAGCAAGAAACCAAGACCGCCTCGGGCATCGTCATCCCTGACAACGCCGCCGAGAAGCCCGACCAGGGTGAAGTCCTGGCCGTCGGCCCGGGCAAGCGTAACGACAAGGGTGACTTCGTGGCGCTGAACGTCGTCGTTGGCGACCGCGTGCTGTTCGGCAAGTACTCCGGCCAGACCGTCAAGCTCGACGGTGATGAATTGCTGGTCAGGCGCGAGGAAGACCTCTTCGCCGTCGTTCAAAAGTAATGCCTCGGGGACAGACCGTCACCCGGTGATGCTCTTTCCTCATTGATTCAGGTCGACGCGTCGACTCTGACCCCACTAGATTTGGAGAATACAAAATGGCAGCAAAAGACGTGATCTTTGGCGGCGAGGCCCGTGCCCGCATGGTTGAAGGCGTGAACATCCTGGCCAACGCGGTCAAGGTGACCCTGGGCCCCAAGGGCCGCAATGTCGTGCTCGAGCGCTCCTTCGGCGCCCCCACCGTGACCAAGGACGGCGTGTCCGTGGCCAAGGAAATCGAGCTGAAGGACAAGCTCCAGAACATGGGCGCCCAGATGGTCAAGGAAGTCGCTTCCAAGACGTCTGACAACGCCGGTGACGGCACCACGACCGCCACGGTGCTGGCCCAGGCCATCGTCCGCGAAGGCATGAAGTACGTGGCCGCCGGCATGAACCCGATGGATCTGAAGCGCGGCATCGACAAGGCGGTCACCGCCCTGGTCGCCGAGCTGAAGAAGGCCTCCAAGGCCACCACCACCTCCAAGGAAATCGCCCAAGTCGGCACGATCTCGGCCAACAGCGACGTGGAAGTGGGCCGCATCATTGCCGAGGCGATGGACAAGGTCGGCAAGGAAGGCGTCATCACCGTCGAAGACGGCAAGAGCCTGGACAGCGAGTTGGACGTCGTCGAAGGCATGCAGTTCGACCGCGGCTACCTGTCGCCCTACGTCATCAACAACCCCGAGAAGCAAGCCGCGCTGCTGGAC
>NZ_JBQVNP010000077.1:0-24247 GCF_052436255.1 Roseateles sp.
ACCCAGCCCAGCGTGCGCGCCTGCCCGGGCGCCAGCTCGACGTCAAAGCGCATCAGCGCCGAAGGCAGTTGCTCGGCGTCGGTCAGTTGCGTCAGCGGGGGCGCCTGCAGCAGCGAGGCAAGGCCGGGCCCGGCGCTCCACGGCGCAGCGCGGACTTCGGCGGGCGCTTCACGCGGCTTGATCGCCAGGCCCGCAGCGCTGAGCTGGCCGTCGGCCCAGGCCAGCGCCGGCAGCGGGCTGATGCCACCCGGCGTCGACAGGAACTGCTGCGGCGGGTTGACCTGCCAGGGGCGCAGCGTCAGCAGCAACGAGTAGCGCTGCGCCTTGCTTGTCGGGTTGCGCAGCGTGTAGCGGGCCAGCAGCTGCGGAGCCTCGGGGCGGGCGTCGGCGCCGGCCTCGACGCGCAGTTCGACATCTGCATGGCGCCACTGCACGACCGGCAGGGCCTGCTCGACGAGGCTGTGCTCGGTACGCACCTGCGCCCAGGTCACGATGCGCCCATCGGCCAGCTGCACGGCCGGCTCGATGCTCGGTCCACCGCGTGTCAGCTCGATGGCGCCGTCTTCGCTGACGAGACCCGAGCGTTGCGCGCCGCCGTCCACGCCGACGACGGTCCAGTAGTTCTGCTCGCCCAGGAAGGCGCGCGGCAGCTCGCCGCGCGGCAGCGCCTTGGCGAGTTCGGCAACAGCGGCGTTGCGGTCGGGCCATTGCGCGGCGTCGCGCAGTTCGACCTCGGGCGGCTTCCGGCCTTCGTGGCGCAGGCGCAGCCAGCGCCATTCCTGCTCGCCGAGGAACAGGGCACGGCCGGGGCGGCTGGACAGCAGCTTCCAGCGCCGGTTGTCGTCGGACACCTCGATGCGCGCGGCGGTGCCGCTGGCGAACCACAGGCCGTTGAATTCGCGCAGGCGCTGGAAGTCCAGCGTCAGCTCGCCGCCGCCGAGCCTGCGTTTCGGAACGGGCCAGGTCTTGGGGGCGGGCTCGCGCGGCTCCAGGCTCAATGCACCGACGCACAAGGCCCCGGCCCCGCCACCGCCCTGCTGGCCGGCGACGACGACAAATTCGATGAACTGGCTGCGCTTGAGCACGCGGTCTTCGGTCGGCCCCCAGGCGAAGGCGACATGGCGGCGCTTGAAGCTCAGGTCGGTCAAGGTGTCGGGCAGGGCGAGCGCCGGGCGGTTGACCCACCAGACGTTGTCGCCACTGGCGTCGACAAACTTGATCTGCACGTCGTTGTTCTTGCTGTTGCCCTTGAGCTGGGTCGTCAGCGCGAAGTCGGCGGGCCAGTCAAGCGGCAGCTCGCGGCGCAGCACGGCGTAGCCGGAGACGCCGGTGAAGTCGTAGTCCAGGCAGAGGCTGTCGTCCTTGGCGTCGCGGCGCAGGCTGGACTTGACCTGGTCCGAGGCGGTGGCCTTCCAAACGGTGGCGTCCTTCATGTCGTCGAGGACGGCAGCACCAGTGAACGGCGCGGTCAGCAGCAGGGCCAGGGCGAACGCCTTCATCACTTCACACTGCCCATCAAAAGCCCCTGCATGTAGTAGCGCTGCAGCGCCACAAACAACACCAGCACCGGCAGCACCGTGATGACCGCCCCAGCCATCATCAACTCGCTGTCCTGCACATGCTCCCTAGACAACGCCGCCAATGCCACCGGCAGCGTGTGCATCTCCCCGTCCGTCAGCACGATCAACGGCCACATGAAGTCGTTCCAGCTGCCAAGAAAAGCAAACACGGCCAGCGTCACCAACACCGGCCTCAAGGTCGGCAGCACGACGCTCCAGAAGATGCGCCACTCCCCCGCGCCATCCAGCCGCGCCGCCTCCAGCAACTCGTCCGGCACACCCCGCGCGTACTGCCGCACGAGGAAGATGCCGAAGATGCCGGCCATGCTGGGGATCAGCACCCCCATCCACGTGTTCACCAGCCCCATGCCCTTGAGCATCAGGAACAGCGGCAGCATCGCCACCTGCCCGGGGATGACCAACGCCGCGATCAGCAGGCCGAACACCCGCTCGCGATGCCGGAAGCGCAGCTTGGCAAACGAATAGCCGGCCAGTGTGTTGAAGCTGACCGAGATCAAGGTACTGACCAGCGCGAGCCCCAGGCTGTTGGCAAAGGCGCGCTTGAGGCCGCCGTCGCCGAGCAGCTTCTCGTAATGCACCAGCGTCGGCTCGCGCGGCAGCAGCGGGGGCGGCAGGCTGGAGGCGCTGCCGGCCGGCATCAGCGACACGCAAACCATCCAGACGAGCGGAAAGATCGCCAGCGCCGCGAACGCCCACAGCAGCCCATTGACGAGCACGGCCCTGGGCTTCATGCGCCCTCCCCCGTGAAGCGCCGCTGCAGCGCGATCAGCCCCTTGCTGACCACCACGATGATGAGGAAGAGCACGAAGGCCACGGCCGAGGCCAGGCCCAGGTTCCACCACTTGAAGCCTTCTTCGTACATCAGGTAGAGCACGCTGACCGTGCTCTGCAGCGGCCCGCCCTGGGTCATCACATAGGGCTCGGCAAAGAGCTGGAAGTAGCCGGCCGTCGTCAGGATGGTCACCATCAGCAGCGTCGGCGCGATGCTGGCCAGCGTGATGTAGCGGAACTGCGCCCACGACTTCGCGCCATCCAGACGCGCGGCTTCGTAGAGGTCGTGCGGCACGGCCTGCAGCGCGGCGATGAAGATGATCATGTTGCCGCCAAAGTTCTTCCACGCGGCGAAGCCAATGATGGTGGGCATCGACCAGTGCGGATCACCCAACCAATCGATGGGGTCGACACCGAAGTGCAGCAAGGTGTAGTTCACCAGGCCGTACTTCACGTGGAAGAGATAACGCCAGATCACCGCGACCGCCACCAGCGTGGTGACGACGGGGGCGAACAGGGCGGTGCGCAGCAGCGGCTTGAAGCGCACGAGCTTGGACTGCAGCAGCACGGCGGCGGCAAGAGACAGCGCGATGGACAGCGGCACGCCCAGCACGACGAAGTAGGCGGTGTTGCCCAGCGCCTGCCAGAACAGCGGCATGCCGAGCACGCGCACATAGTTGTCCCAGCCCTGCCAGCGCAGGTTGCCGATGTCGGCCAGCGCGTAGATGTCGAAATCGGTCAGGCTCAGGGCCAGGCCGGCGAAGACGGGCACGGCGAAGAAGAGCGCGATGACAAACAGCGCCGGGGCGGCAAAGGCCCAGGCGGCGAGGGATTCGCGGCCGGTGGTTCTCATCCTTCGGCCTTGTCCAGCATCCAGCGGCGCTTTTCAAGAATACCGTTCACGCGTGCATCGAGATCGCGCACCGCAACGTCGATGCTGTCGCGACCGCCAACGACGCGGGCCGCGGCGAGCTGCATCTCGCTGGCGATGCGCTCCCACTCGGGCACCGCCGGTGGCGGGCGCACGCGTTCGAGCTGGCGGTGGAAGGCGGCGGCATGGCGGTCTGCGGCCAGCGTCGTGCCATCGGGCAATGGCAGGGTCCAGACGCTGCGGCGTGGGGGCAGGTCGCCGGTCAGGCGATAGAACGCCAGCTGCACGTCGGGACGGCTCAGGTAGCTGATCAGCGCCCAGGCCTCGGGCTTGTGGCGCGAGCGCTTGAACATGGCGAGGCTGGCGCCACCGGCGATCGACGCGCCCGGGCCGGTCGGGCCCGGCAGCTCGGCCGTCGTCCACGCATCGCCCAGTTCGGGCGGCAGGCGTCGCTTGAATTCGCCGATGTTCCAGGGCCCCGAGATGTAGAAGGCGAAGGTCCCGCGCCCGAACTCCTGCCAGAGGTTGGAGATCTGGTTGTTCGTCAGCCCCGGCGCATCACCGCTGGCAAAGCGCTCGGCATAAAAGCCCAGCGCACGGCGGAAGTCAGCGGAAGAGAAGTTGCCGAAGCGGCCGCCGTCGCGCAGCACCTCGGCCGGCTGCTGCAGCGCCAGCGCCAGCAGGGGCTCGAACTCGTTGGTGGGCAGCAGCAGCGGCGTGGCCATGCCGTGCTCACGCAGCCGCGCCAGTGCGGTGCGCCAGGCCGCCCAGTCCTGCGGGATCTGTGCGATGCCGGCGCGGGCCAGCAGGTCGTGCCGCACAAAGAGCAGCCGCGTGTCGACATACCAGGGCAGGCCGACGCGCTCGCCGTTGGGCGCATTGGTGGTCCAGATGCCGCCGAAATAGTCGGCCGCCTGCATCGAGGGCGTGCGGGCTATCCAGGGCGCCAGCGGCTCCAGCGCGCCCAGCACCTGCATCTCGGGCAGCCAGGTGTTGCCGACCTGGGCGAGGTCGGGTGTGGCGTCGCCGGCGAAGGCGGTCAGCAGCTTCTCGTGCGCGGCACTCCACGGCAGCTTTTCGACCTTCACGCGCACGCCGGGTTGCTCACGCTCGAAGCCGGCGATCAGCTCGGCCGCGACTTCGGCTTCTCGGCCCATGGCCCAGAAGCGCAGCGTCGTCGGGCCGTCGCTACGCGCGCAGCCCGTAAGCGCCGCGGCGGCGCTCGTCAGCAGGGCGCGGCGGCGCATCGGACAAGAAAGGAAATGCAACCACAGAGGCACGGAGGCACAGAGCAAAGACAGAGGAAATTCCTCGGTGTCTCTGTGCCTCTGTGGTTGCCTTGGTGTTTCATGTCAGCCGAGCCAACCGCCCGTGAAGCCGGCGCGCTTGAGGCCGCGCACAAGATGGGCGTTCTTGCGCATGACCTGCCACACCAGCTCGCCGCGGTGGTTGCCCATCATCGCGAGCATGGGCCCCTGGTCGATGCCGAGCATGTCGGTGTCGACCCAGCCCTTGCCCGGCTCGATACGGCCATGCGTGAGGCGCACGTCGGGGAAGTTGAAGCTGGGGTTGAAGGCGTCCCAGAAGCCGTAGCGGCCCCAGGTGTGCGGGTAGCGCTGCTTGATGGCCATCAGCGCCGGGATGACGATCTCGGGCGTGAAGGCGATGGAGCTGCCCGCCGCATAGGGCGCCAGCGTGCCGTCGTCGTGCAGGCCCATGCCGCGGCCGGCATAGCTGATGAAGCGGCGCTTGACGGTCTTGCCCGCGGTCGTCGTGTAGGTCAGCTTGATGTCGGCCGGGCCGTCGCTGGCGCTGATGCCCCAGACCTCGGCGCTGTAGCCCCGCCAGCCCAGCGGGTTGGCGGCGGCATAGGCCTGCTGCGCATAGGTGGCGCGGCGCGAGTTCTCGAAGTAGTCCAGGCCGCGCTGCTTCATGTAGGCGTCATGGATGCCGCGGAAGTCCACCCAGCAGTGGGTGAATTGATGGCCAAACAGCGGCGGGAAGCGCAGGAACGTCTGCCCATGGCTCTCGCCCCAGCTGTCGCGGTCGTAGGTGCTGGTCCAGGCCTCGTAGGCCTCGGCCTTGACCGGGCGGGTGGGCGAACCCAGCGCCAGCAGGTAGACCAGCATGGCCTCGTTGTAGCCCTTCCAGTCGTTAGGAATGTGGCCCCTCTCGGGCGTCCAGCCGTGGCCGATGGCGGGTGGCCGCACCTGCGCCCAGGCCCAGTCGACGCGGCCGTAGAGTTCGTCGACGACGGCGCGGATGGCGGCCTCGTCGGCATGCTCGCCGTCGAAGAAGCTCTGCGCATGCAGGGCACCCATCAGCAGCAGCCCGGTGTCCACCGTGGACAGCTCGCAGCGGCCCGAACGCAGCCCCGTCTTCATGTCCAGAAAGTGATAGAAAAAACCCTTGTGCCCGGCCACGCCGGTCTTGCCCGGGCCCTGCGGGAGCGCCGCGAAGAAGCGCAGCGTTGCCAGCGTGCGCTCAGCCGCCTGGGCGCGCGTGATGTAGCCGCGTGCGACACCAACGGGGTAGGCGCTGAGCGCAAAGCCGACAGCCGCGATGCTGGCAAAGGACGGCGTGGGCCAGCGGTCCGGCGCCAGGCCCGTCCGGGCGTCCGTCGTGTCCCAGAAGAAGTCGAAGGTGCGGCGTTCGAGGTCAGCGACGAAGCTGTCGGCGGCTTGCGCCGGCGCTGGCGCCTGCGCCCAGCTGGGCAGGTTGGCGGCCAGCGCGAGGCCGGCGCCGTGCGACAGCAGGGCGCGTCGTGTCAGTGAATCCATGGTGGGCGTGATTGTGGGAGCCGGCGCGGCCGGCTCCCGTTCGTCGGTAGATCAGAACGAGTAGCTGGCGCCGAGCTTGAACTGACGCATCGTGCCGCGCACGCCGGTGCGGGTGTCGAAGTTGGCGTTGTCGCCACCCAGGGCGTTGCGCGGCGGCGTGGACGGGCCACCCACCCAGTCGTCGTAGTAGCCCCAGTTGGCGGTGTTGAACAGGTTCAGCACATCGGCGCGCAGTTGCAGCTCGCCGCCATAGACCTTGAAGTTCTTGGCCAGCGCCAGGTCGAGCTGCTTGAACGTGTCGGAACCGCGCGCGACGGCCCGGCAGCCATTGGGGCCGCTGAAACCGGTGTGGCAGTCGATGACGCGGCGCGGCTGGCCGTCGCCCACCGTCAGCTTGCCGGACAACTGCATGCCCCAGGGCAGCTTGTCCACCAGGCCGCCCACCACCAAGCGGTGCTTCTCGGCATCTTTGGCGGGGCGGAAGCCATAGGTGGCCTTGCCATAGGTCCAGTCGAAGATGTCGTCCGACCATTCGTTGTTGGTGGTCTGGGCGTCGGTGTAGGTGTAGGCCATCGTCATGCTCCAGCCGCTGGCCTGCGTGTAGGGTTTGTCCAAGGACAGGAACAGGCTGGTGGCCTTGTTCTGGCCGACGAAATCGCCGAGCACCACGGTGCCGAAGTTGCGCGGCGCGCCCCCCCACAGCGGGTCCACGGAGTTGGAGTTGCCGAAGCCGCCATTGGGGTCGCGGTTGCCGTTGAACCAGATGAACTGGTTCTTGGCGTGGATCTTGGAGACGGCGACGTCCATGTTCCACTGGCCGAGCGCCTGGCGCAGGCCCAGGCTCAGCTGGTCGGCAAACGGCATCTTGAAGTCGTTCCTGATCATCCAGATCTCGCCGCCCGGCGCGGCATTCTTCTGCAACTCGTCCAGCGTGTTGTTGGCCATCTTGCGGTCGTAGCTGCGGCCCCAGCCGCCGTAGACCACGGAGGCCTTGTTGCCGAACAGGTCGTACGACGCGCCGACGCGCGGCGCGAACGCGCCCTTGAAGGCCTTGCGGGAGTTGCCGGTGGAGATGTAGTCGGCGATGTTGATGCCGCCCTTGGCGAGGGACTGCGCATAGGTCTGGCCCGGCGGCGCGGTGATGCCGTCGACGGTGCGGCCGTCCAGCGCGTTCAACGCGGCGACGCGGTCGGCCGGCGTCACGTAGTCGTTGTTGAGCATGTTGTCTTCATAGTCCCAACGCGCGCCGAGGTTCAGCTCCAACTGCTTGGTCAGCTTCCAGTCGTCCTGCAGGTAGATGCCGAACTGGTTGTTCTTCAGGTCGGCCGACGCCGCCGGGATGGGCAGGCGGATGTTGCACTGGTCGCTGGACAGGCCGTTGCTGCTGACATTGGTGCCCGTGCAGGCCAGACCGTTGAAATACGGCTGGCCCGTCGCGGTGTTCAAGACCGTGTCGATGGCGGCGACGCGGAAGGCGGTGCCGCTGAGCTCGTACTTCATCGCCTTGAACTGCACGCCGCCCTTGATGACGTGCCCGGCCAGGCCGGTGTAGCTGAGGTCGTTCTTGAGGTACACGCCGCTCTGCCGCCGGTCCTGCGCATTGGGCGACCCGCCGGTGAAGAAGATGTCCTGGACGTTGTTAATCGCGTTGGTGGGCGAATACTTGTAGCGCACCAGCGGATCGGCCGAGTCTGACTGCGGGTTCCATTGGCTGCTTTCCCAACCGACGCGCGCCTCGTTGAGCCAGCGGTCGCCGGTGTACTCGTGCGTCACGTCGACGCGGTAGGCGTTGTTGTTGTTGTTGATGGCCGTGCTGGGCGCGAAACGGTCGCCGTCAACCGAGTAGCCGGTCTCCTTGCGCAGCGTGGTCGAGATGTCCAGGCGCTGGCGGTCGTCGATCTCCGCCGACAGCTTGCCGAACACCAGATGCTCCTTGAACGCACCCTTGAACGAGCCCTGTTGCGCGGCGATGCTGGGCACCAGGCCCGGGCTGCCTGCGTATTTGTCCAGGTTCATCGCCGTCAGCTGGCGCGGCTTGTCCAGCGACTTGCCGTCGTAGGCAAAGAAGTAGTGCAGGGTGTCCGGCTTGATGGCGCCACCGAGGCTGAATCCGGCCTCGATCTGCTTGTACGAAGGCGGCTCGATCTTGTTGGCCTTGTCACGCTTCTGGATCGGGCTGAGCGCCGTCCAATTGCTACCAGTTCGGTTGACGTAAACGTTTCCATGCGTTTCATTGCCGCCAGATTTGGTGACTGCGGCAATCGCCACGCTGGAGACTTGGTCGAACTCGGCCTTGTAGTTCTGCGTCAGCACCCGGTACTCGGCGATGGCCGCCTGCGGGAAGGGATTGCCGCGGCTGGTGTCCTGGCCGGCCACGCCGCCGCGCAGGATGTTGTTCTTCTGACCGACGCCGTCGATGAAGACATTGACCGAATCGATGTTCTGCGAGCCGCCGCGCAGCCGCGTGTTGCCGCCGGCATCGGTGTCGAAGCGCACGCCGGGCGCGAAGTCCGCGGCCGACAGAAAGTTGCGCGAGGCCTGCGGGATGGCTTCGATCATGCGGTTGGACACGGTCGTGCCGACCTGGGAGTCGATGACGCCCTGGCGTTGCGAGCTGCCTTCGATGACGACGGTGCTGAGCTGCGTGGTGCCGCTGCTGAGGTCCAGTGTGGCGTTCTGGCCGACCGACAAGGTCACCGCGCTGCCGCTGCTGGCGCCGCCGACGCGGATCTCGTAGCTGCCGGGGCTCAAACCGACCAGCACATAGCTGCCGTCGGCCAGGGTCTTGGTGCGGTAGATGTTGCCGTTGGCCTGGTTGACCGCCACGACGTCGGTGCCGGCCGGCGCCGCCGTGCCGGCGGCGCTGATGGTGCCGCGCACCGTGGCATTGGAAGTTTGCGCCGAGGCGGCGCCTGCCAAGGCAAGGAAGACGGCCGTGGCGAGCGCCTGGCGGCGCCAGGGCCTGCGGGTGGATGTGATGCTCATGATGTCCTTGTCTCCTGGTTGTTTACTGTGGTCTGGACGGGATCAGGGCTTGGCAGCGCCGCAGGACCGGCGCACGACGAGCTCCACCGGCATGACGGTGGCGCTGGGATCGGAATCCTGGCGCTCCAGGGTGTCGGCCAGCGCGTCGAGCGCCTGCTGCCCCAGGGCGGCGATGGGCACGTGCATGGTGGTCAGCGCAGGGCTGACATAGCGGGCGATGGGAATGTCGTCGAAGCCCGCCAGCGCGATGTCGTCGGGCAGGCGCACGCCGCCGGCCTGCAGCACGCCAAGCAGGCCGATGGCCATGATGTCGTTGGCGGCGAACACGGCGTCGGGCCGTGCGGACGGTGGTAGCGCCAGCAGCGCTTCGCCCGCGCGCTGGCCGCCGGCTTCCGAAAAGTCACCTTCCAGCAACCAGGGGGCAACGCCAGCAGGCAGGCCAGCGCGGTAGCCGCGCTCGCGCTCGCGGGCCTCGAAGTTGGTCGCCGGGCCGCCCAGGAAGGCGATGCGGCGTCGGCCGCTGACGACGAGGTGCCGGGCCATCTCGCGCGCGCCACCAAAGTTGTCGACCGCGAAGACGCGCTGCGTCGGCCGGCGCACGCCGGAGTTCAGCAGCACGGCCGGCAGGTTGAGCGGCAGGTTCTGCGACAGGAAGTCGTCGTCGGCATGCGGCGACATGACGATGAGGCCGTCGACTCGGCCGTTCATCGCACGCAGCGCGGCGGCGGCCTCGCTGGCGTCGTCATGCGAGCTGGAGAGCAGCAGGTGCAGGCCGCGTGCGCGGGCCGCCTGGTCGATGCCGCGGATCAGCTCCGAGAAGAACTCGCCGTGCAGGTCGGGCAGCAGCGCGCCGACCGTGTCGGTGCGCCGCGTGATGAGGCTGCGCGCGGCGCCCGACGGGCTGTAGCGCAGCTCGCGGGCAACGTCGAGGATGCGCTGGCGGGTGTCGGCCAGCACGTTCTCGGCGCCATTGAGCGCGCGTGAAACCGTGGCGACGGACACGCCGGCGACGCGGGCGACATCCTTGATGGTGGCGGGGCTGGCGCTCATGTTCTTCTTAGAGGTTGGCGCCGTGAGCGGCGATGACCTCAGCATAGAAGCGCGCACTGGCCTTGGGCGTGCGCTGCTGTGTCTGGAAGTCCACATGCACCAGGCCGAAGCGCTTGGCAAAACCGAGCGCCCATTCAAGGTTGTCGAACAGCGACCAGGCGAAATAGCCGCGCAGGTCGGCGCCGCGTGCCATCGCATCCTGCACCGCAGCGATGTGCGTGCGCAGGTAGTGCACCCGCAGCGGGTCGTCGACGCGGCCGTCGATGGCGGCTGGCGGGTCGTAGAAGGCGGCACCGTTCTCGGTCACGTAAAGCGGCAGGCCGCCATAGCGCTCGTGCAGCCACACCAGCGTGTCGGCCAGGCTTTGCGGATGCAGCTCCCAGCCCGTCTCCGTATAGGTGCCGCCGGGCTGGCGCTGCGGCGTGGCCGGCACCGGCCAGGCCTTGGCGTCGTGGCGGACGACGGCGCGGGTGTAGTAGTTCAGGCCGAGGAAGTCGATGGGCTGCTTCAGGGCCTCCACCTCTGCCGCCGGCCAGTCGGGCCAGGCCTCGCCGAAGACCTCGCGCAGCTCCTCGGGATAGCGGCCGAGCAGGGCCGGGTCGAGGTATTGCCGGTTCATGTAGGCGTCTGCCAGGCGCGCCGCGTGGCGGTCGTACTCGCTGGCGTCGGCAGCCAGATGCTTGGGCTCGATGTTGACGACCAGACCGATCTGGTGCTTGCCCATCGCTCGGTAGGCCTGCACGCCCTTGGCGTGCGCCTGCATCAGCCGGTGTGCCGCGATGGCCGCCTCGTAGGCGCTCCGGTGGCCCGGTGCCAGCGTGCCCTGCATGAAGCCGCCATCGGCCACGACCCACGGCTCGTTGATCGTCACCCACAGCGGCACGCGGTCGTCCAGCGCCTTGAAGCTGACCTGGGCGTAGTCGGCAAACCAGTCCGGCATGTCGGGGTTGAGCCAGCCGCCGCGGTCGTCCAGCGCGGCGGGCAGGTCCCAGTGGTGCAGCGTCGCCATCGGCGTGATGCCGGCGGCCAGCAGCTCGTCGACGAGGCGCTCGTAGAAACCCAGGCCGGCGGCGTTCACGCGGCCACGGCCCTCGGGCAAGAGCCGGTTCCAGGCGATGCTGAAGCGGTAGGCCGTCAGGCCCAGCTCGCGCATCAGCGCAACGTCGTCCTTCATGCGGCGGTAGTGGTCGCAGGCCACGTCGCCGGTGTCGCCGCCCGCCACGCGGCCGGGCGTGCGCACGAAGCGGTGCCAGTTGCTGACGCCGGCGCCATCGGCCAGCGGCGCGCCTTCGACCTGATAGGCGGAAGTCGCGCAGCCCCACAGGAAGCCAGGCGGGAACGGTTGTCTCATCCGTGTGTCGACGCCGCTTGCGCGGGCCGGTTGTTATGTCGTCATGAAAACGTTTACATGCATTCTTTCGATGAACCGCAGATGAGTCAACAACGTGTTTACCCGACGCAACAACGCAGCACCTGGCCGGAGCCGCAAGAGCCGCGCGCAGCCGCGGCCCGCTGCGGCTCGCGCGGAAAGCAGCGAGGGCCCGACCGCTGTGCGCGGCCGGGCCCTCAAGTCATGGATTGCGGCGGCGGCGAGAACGCCGCTCCCGCCCTCAGTCGGCGTAGACCCCGGCGGCCTTGATGACGGGGCCGAGCTTGTTGATCTCGGCCTCGACGAACTTCTTGTGATCAGCCGGCCCGACGCGGGCGTCGGTGACGATGACGGCGCCCAAGGCTTCCTGTCGCTTCTGGAAATCGGTGTCCTTCAACGCAGCGCGCAATGCCGTGTTGACCTTGTCGAGCACGGCCTTGGGCGTCCCCTTGGGCGCGTACAGACCGTGCCAGATGGTCAGGTTGAAGCCCTTCAGGCCGGACTCGTCCGCGGTCGGGAGCTTGGCCAGCGGGCCGTTGGCCAGGCGCTTGGACGACATCACGGCAAAGGCCTTGACCTTGCCGGACTCGATCTGGCTGGTGGTGTTGGTGGTCTGGTCGCACATGATGTCGACCTGGCCGCCGAGCAGGTCGTTCATGGCCGGCGCGGTGCCCTTGTAGGGCACGGTCGTCATGTCCGACTTGACGGCTTGCTGGAACAGCAGGCCGCACAGGTGCGAAGCCGAACCGACGCCGGCGTTGGCGAGGTTGACCTTGCCCTTGTTGGCCTCGAGCCACGTGGCCAGTTCCGCATAGTTGCCGGCCGGCAGTGTGGACCGGCCGATCAGCGTCATCGGCACCTCGTTGACCATGCCCAGGTATTCGAAGTCTTCCAGCGTCTTGAAGGACAGTGAGCGGTAGAGCGCCGGCGCGGTCGCCATGCCGATGTGATGCAGCAGCAGCGTGTAGCCATCGGGCGCGGCCTTGGCCACCTTGCTGGCACCCAAGGTGCCACCCACGCCACCGACGTTCTCGATGATGAGGGTGGCGTTGAGTGGCTTGCGCATGGCTTCAGCCAGGTCGCGAGCCACCTTGTCGGTCGGGCCGCCCGCGGCAAAGGGCACGACGATGGTGACCGGCTTCTCGGGATACTGGGCAAAAGCGGGCAGGCAAGCCATCAGGCCTGCGGTGAGCATCAGGGTACGGCGCATTGGGTGTCTCCAGCGGTTAACGACGGTCTTCGATCAACCTGCCGTCGTTGGGCAAGCTGCCAGGCGGCAGCGGTTCTACTTCAACACGCAGTTTGGTCAGGTCGCGTGCAGTCTGCATCAGGCTTTCCACGAGGCCGGGGGTTGTGGATTCCCACATTTCCACCTGCAGCATGACGTGGTCCTGGGCCAGCTCGCCGCTGACGACGAGGCGCGCGCGCCTCACCTCGGGGTGGCGCTTGACCAGCTCTGCCACCTGCCCCGCATGCACGAACATGCCGCGCACCTTGGCCGACTGGTCGGCCCGGCCCAGCCAGCCGCGCAGGCGCTGGTTGCTGCGGCCGCAAGGACTGGCCCCGGCCATGACCGCCGACAGGTCACCCGTGGCAAAGCGGATCAGGGGGTAGCCAGGGCTCAGCGTCGTCACTACCACCTCGCCGACCTCGCCGTCGGGCAGCGGCTCGCCCGAACCAGGGCGAACGATCTCGACGATGACGCCCTCATCGACAACCAGGCCGTCTCGCGCGGCGGTCTCGTAGGCAATGAGGCCGAGGTCGGCCGTCGCGTAGCACTGGTAGGCAGCGACACCACGCTCGGCGAACCAGGCGACCAGGGCTGGCGGGCAGGCCTCGCCGCTGACGAGGGCGCGCTGCAGGTAGGGCAGCACATGGCCGCCCTCAACCGCCTTGTCGAGCAGGATGCGCAACAGGCTGGGCGTGCCGGCATAGGCCTCGGGCTGGAGGTTCAGCAGCGCCTGCAATTGCAGCTCGGTGTTGCCGACACCGCCGGGGAAACTGGCGGCGCCGATGGCGCGCAGGCCGGCTTCCATCATGGCGCCGGCGGGCGTCAGGTGATAGCTGAAGCCCACATGTGCCAGCTGTCCGGCGCGCACACCCGCTGCATGCAGCGCACGGCCGATGCGCCAGGGGTCGATGCCGTCGGCATCGGGCTCGGGCTCGTAGAGCGGCCCGGGCGACTGGAAGATGCGCCGCGGCATGCCCACTGCGAAGCCCCCGAGCCGCAGCGCGCGCCGCGCGCTCTGGGCTGCTGCCAGGCTGCTCTTGCGCGTCAGCGGCAGGTGGGCCAACGCCGCACGCGAGCTCACGCCAGCGGCGTCGGTGCCCGCCAACAGTTCGGCGTAGGCCGGGCTGCTGGCCTGGGCGTGCGCTACCTGCAGCGGCAGCGCGGCCATCAGCGCCGCCTCGCGCTCCGCCGGGTCGCGCGCCTCCAGCGCGTCGTAGAACTCGGTGCCCTTCACTCCTCGTCCTTCCAGCGCACGAGCCGCCGCTTGATCTCGTCCTGGACCTTGCGCAGCTCGGTGGCCGACTTCAGCGTGAACGTGTCCCACTCGGGCGTGCGGGCCGGGCGCCTGGCCAACTGCACCTTGACGGTCGCGCCGTCGACGGCCAGCTTGAGCACGACATCCGCACCCAGCATCCAGCCCTCGCCCCGTTCGGCCAGCACGCGCTGGTCGCGGGCGCAGCGCTTCATCGTCTGCAGCGCTGAATCCGCGTCGAAAGGCGGTGGCGCCATCTCCCAGCTGTCATCACTCATGCCAGCCACCTCTTTCTGCGCTTGTAGCTCTTCACATCCTTGAAGCTGCGCCGCCCTTCCCCGTCCTTTCCACCCATGCCGAGGTAGAACTCCTTGACGTCCTCGTTCTCGCGCAGCGCGCTAGCAGCACCGTCCATGACGACGCGGCCGTTCTCCAGGATGTAGCCGTAGTCGGCATAGCGCAGCGCCATGTTGGTGTTCTGCTCGGCCAGCAGGAACGTCACGCCCTCGCGCTGGTTGAGGTCGCGCACGATCTCGAACACCTCCTCGACGATCTGCGGCGCCAGGCCCATGCTGGGTTCGTCCAGCAGCACCATCTTCGGGTTGGCCATCAGCGCGCGGCCGATGGCGCACATCTGTTGCTCGCCCCCGGAGGTGTAGGCCGCCTGGCTGCCGCGCCGCGTCTTCAGGCGCGGGAAGTAGTTGTAGACCTTGTCCAGCGTGTCGCGCACCGCGGCCTTGCCGTCCTTGCGCGTGTAGGCACCGGTCAGCAGGTTCTCCTCGATGCTCAGGTGGGCGAAGCAGTGCCGCCCCTCCATGACCTGCACCACGCCACGCTGAACCATGGCCGAGGTGGACAGCTTCTCGATGCGCTCGCCGCGCAGCTCGATGCTGCCCTTGGTCACCGCGCCGCGCTCGCCCTCCAACAGGTTGGAGACTGCACGCAAGGTCGTCGTCTTGCCGGCGCCATTGCCGCCGAGCAGGGCCACCACACGGCCCTCGGGCACCTGCAGGGAGACGCCCTTGAGGACGAGGATGACGTGGTTGTAGATGACCTCGATGCCGTTGACGTTGAGGAGGGGTGGGGTGTTCATCCGTGGGTCTCCGGGCCGAGCGCCGGGCCGCCCCAAGCCGGCCCGCCTGGGGCTGCATGCGGCTCAATGCCGCATGCAGCCGCGTCCCCGCGGGGGACCGACTGGGCGGGGGCGCGTTCAGCGCTGCCAGACCGGGCGAGGGGCTGCATGTTCTTCAGCTTTGGCAATCCGCCGGCGTCCGCCGTTCCAGCTTCTTCTCAGCGGCGTACTTGTCGGCCGCCTGCTTGACCATCGGCTTGATGATCTGCTCATCGGCCTGGTACCAGTCCGAGCTGAACTTCCACTTGGCGCCGTCCCAGGTCTGCACGCGTGCCCAAGCCGAGCCCATGTGGTCGACGCAGCTGGTGGACACCGGCCGCATGACGCCGGCCAGGCCCAGGCCGTCGAGCTTCTTCTGGTCGAGCGCCAGGTTCTCCAGGCCCCAGCGAACCTGCTCGCCGCTCATGACCTTGCCCTTGCCGTAGCGCTCCTGGGCGCGCTTGACGCCCTCGACCGCCAGCATGGCCGAGATCAGGCCGCGCATGTAAAGCACCTGGCCGACCTCTTCCTTCGGCCCCGTGCCCTGGCCCTTGGCATGCACCAGCTTGAGGACCTCCTGCGAGACCTTGGCGTCCGGGTGGACGCCGTGCTGCATGGTCAGCGCGCTGTACCCCTTGGCGCCCTCGGCCACGTCCTTGACGTCCGGCTCGGCGCCGGCCCACCAGATGCCGAACATCTTGTCGCGCGGGTAGCCGGTGGCCTGGGCCTCCTTCAGCGAGGTGGTGTTCATGACACCCCAGCCCCACAGCAGCACATAGTCGGGCCGGCTCTGGCGGATCTGCAGCCAGGCGCTCTTCTGCTCGACGCCGGGGTGGGTGACCGGGATGGTGGCCAGCTCGAAGCCATGCGTCTTGGCCCGCTCGGTCAGCATGGGGATGGGCTCCTTGCCGTAGGGGCTGTCGTGATAGACCAGGGTGATCTTCTTGCCCTTGAGCTTGTCCAGCCCGCCGTTGATCTTGCCCAGGTGCTGGACGAGCACGTCGGCACCCATCCAGTAGGTGCCGATCAGCGGGAAGTTCCATTTGAAGACGCCGCCGTCGGCGCTCTCGCTGCGGCCATAGCCGGCGGTGATGAGCGGGATCTTGTCGGCCGGTGCCTTCTCGGTCAGCGCAAACGTGACGCCGGTGGACAGCGGCTGGAAGACGGTGGCGCCGCCGTTCTTGCCCTTCAGGCGCTCATAGCACTCGACGCCGCGGTCGGTCGCGTAGCCGAACTCGCATTCCTCGAAGCTGATCTTGACGCCGTTCATGCCGCCCTGGGCATTGACGAGCTTGAGGTAGTCCACATAGCCATTGGCCCAGGGCGTGCCGTTGGGGCCGTAGGCGCCGGTGCGGTAGACCAGCACGGGGAAGAACTGCTCCTTGGCTTGAGCCCATGCGGAGCCGGCCGAGGCGAGCGCCGCCAGCGTGAGTGCGAGTGCCTTGAACTTCATCGTTGTCTCCGTTGTGTGCTGCTTAGTGCGGGAAGGGCCAGAGACGCAGCTTCTCTTTGCCCGTGGACCAGAGCTTGGCCAAGCCATGCGGCTCGACGATGAGGAAAAACACGATCAGCGCGCCGAACACCATGTACTCCACATGGCTGACCAACGCGGTGTCCACATGCAAGCCCAGCCAGCCGCCGAGCACCGGCAGGGCCTGGGCCAGCGCAATGGGCAGGACCACCATGAAGGCCGCGCCGAAGAAGGCGCCCATGATGGAACCCAGGCCGCCGATGATGACCATGAAGAGCAGCTGGAAGCTGCGGTCGATGCTGAAGGCCGCCGGCTCCCAGGAGCCCAGGTAGACAAAGCCCCACAACGCGCCGGCCACGCCGACGATGAAGCTGCTGACCGCAAAGGCGCTGAGCTTGGCGGCCACCGGCCGGATGCCGATGACGGCGGCCGCCACGTCCATGTCGCGCATGGCCATCCATGCGCGGCCGATGTGGCCGCGCACCAGGTTCTTGGCGATCAGCGCGAAGACGATGACGAAGGCCAGGCAGAACAGGTATTTCTGCAGCGGAGAATCGATGGGCATGCCGAACACGGCCAGGTTGGACACGCTGACCGAGCCCGAAGCCGAGTCCAGCGTGAACCACTTGATGCGCAGGAAAGCCCAGTCGGTGAAGAACTGTGCCGCCAGCGTGGCAACAGCCAGGTACAGGCCCTTGATGCGCAGCGACGGGACGCCGAAGAACACCCCCACCACCGTGGCGCACACGCCGCCCAGCAGCAGCGCCGCGATCAACGGCATGCCGTCGATGCGGGCGAAGAAGTTGTAGGCCGCGTACGCCCCCACGGCCATGAAGGCGCCGGTGCCCAGCGAAATCTGGCCGCAGTAGCCGACCAGGATGTTGAGGCCGATGGCCGCCAGCGACAGGATGAGGAAGGGGATGAGGATGGCGCGCAGCAGGTACTCGTCGGCCAGCAGCGGCACGCCGATGACGGCAAAGGCCAGCAGCAGGCCGATGGCGATGCGGTCCTGGCGGATCGCAAAGATCTGCGAGTCCGCAGCGTAGGAAGTCTTGAACTGGCCGTTTTCGCGGTAGAGCATGGTCAATCCTGCAATGCACGAAAACGCAACCACAGAGGCACAGAGACACGGAGGAAATTCAGAGGCTGCTTCTCTGTGCCTCTGTGCCTCTGTGATTGCATTTCTTCGGCGTCAGACGCGATCAATGATCTTCTCCCCGAACAGACCCTGCGGCCGCACCAGCAGGAACACCAGCGCCAGCACATACGCAAACCAGATCTCGATGCCGCCACCGAGCATCGGGCCCAAGTAGGCCTCCGACAGCTTCTCGCCCACGCCGATCAGCAGCCCGCCGACGATGGCGCCGGGCACGCTCGTCAGCCCGCCCAGGATGACCACCGGCAGCGCCTTCAGCGCCACCAGCGACAGCGAGAACTGCACGCCCAGCTTGCTGCCCCAGATGATGCCGGCCACCAGCGCGACGAAGCCGGCCACGCTCCAGACGATGACCCAGATGCGCGCCAGCGGAATGCCGATGCTCTGCGCGGCCTGGTGGTCGTCGGCAACAGCGCGCAGTGCGCGGCCGGTGCTGGTGTATTGAAAGAACAGGCTCAGCACGCCCACCAGCAGCGCCGCGATGCCGGTGGCGATCAGGTCCTCCTGGCCGACGAGGATGCCGCCGGGGAAGGTCTGATCGAACAGGAAGAGCGGATCCTTGGGCATGCCCACGTCGATCTTGTAGATGGCCGAGCCGAACAGCGTCTGGCCGAAGCCGTCGAGGAAATAGGTGATGCCCAAGGTGGCCATCAGCAGCGTGATGCCCTCCTGGTTGACCAGGCGCGACAGCACCAGTTTCTGGATGGCCCAGGCCAGCACCACCATCAACGCCAGCGCCACCGCAAAGGCCAGCACATTGACGAGCACCTTCCCCTGCAGCCCCGTCCACTGCGGAATCCACTCCGAGAAGCGCGCCATCGCCAGTGCCGCAAACAGCACCATCGCGCCCTGGGCGAAGTTGAAGACGCCGCTGGCCTTGAAGATCAGCACGAAGCCGAGCGCGATCAGCGAATACAGCATGCCGGACATCAGGCCGCCGATCAGGGTTTCGAGGAACATGCCCATGGTCAGCCTCCAACCCCGAGATGCAACCACAGAGGCACAGAGGCACGGAGAACAGCCCTCTGAATTTCCTCTGTGTCTCTGTGCCTCTGTGGTTGCATTTGCATGTCCCTCAATGCGACGTACCGAGATACGCCGCGATCACGTCCGGATTAGCCCGCACCTCATCCGGCGCCCCGTCGCCGATCTTCCTGCCGTAATCCAGCACGACGACCCGGTCCGAGATGTCCATCACCACGCCCATGTCGTGCTCGATCAGCACGATGGTGGTGCCGAACTCGTCGTTCACGTCCAGGATGAAGCGGCACATGTCCTGCTTCTCCTCGACGTTCATGCCGGCCATGGGCTCGTCCAGCAGCAAGAGGCTCGGCTCCATCGCCAGTGCGCGGCCCAGGTCGACGCGCTTTTGCAGGCCATAGGGCAGGCGGCCAACGGGCGTCTTGCGGTAGGCCTGGATCTCCAGGAAATCGATGATGCGCTCCACCGCCTCACGCTGTTCGCTCTCCTCGCGCCGCGCGGGGCCCACATGCAGGGCCTGCCAGAACAGGCCGCGACGCATGCGCAGGTTGCGGCCGGTCATGATGTTGTCCAGCACGCTCATGCCCTTGAACAGGGCCAGGTTCTGGAAGGTGCGCGCCACGCCCATCTCGGCGACCTGGCGCGGGCTCATGCCGCTGAAGGTCTTGCCACGCAGGGTGATGGCGCCCTGCTGCGGCTGGTAGACGCCATTGATGCAGTTCAGCATCGAGCTCTTGCCCGCGCCGTTGGGGCCGATGATGGCGCGCACCTCGTGCTCGCGCACATCGAAGCTGATGTCGGTCAGCGCCTTGACGCCGCCGAAGGCCAGCGAGATGTTCTTCACGTCGAGGACGACGTCGCCGATGTGCTTAGTTGCCATCGCAAGGCCCATTGAAAGGCAACCACAGAGGCACAGAGACACAGAGGAAATCCAGAGACTGCTTCTCTGTGCCTATGTGCCTCTGTGGTTGCATTTGTCGTCTCACGCCGCGCTCCTGACCGCAGGGAACGTCCGCGCCTCAACGATGCGCAGATCCGCCGCCACCATGGCCGTGCGGCCGTCCTCGAACTTCACCTGCGTCTCGATGTATTGCGACGGCTTGCCGGCGTAGAGCGCCTCGATCAGCACGCCGTACTTCTCGGCAATTGCGCCGCGCCTGACCTTGCGGGTGCGCGTCAGCTCGCCGTCGTCGGCGTCCAACTCCTTGTGCAGCACCAGGAAGCGGCTAACCTGGCTGCCGGCCAGCAACTCCTCTTGCGCGAGGTCAGCGTTGACCTTCTCGACGCAATCCAGGATCAGTTCATAGACCTCCGCGCGCTGGGCCAGGTCGGCATAGCCGGCATACGCGATGTTGCGGCGCTCGGCCCAGTTGCCCACCGCCTCGAAGTCGATGTTGATGAAGGCGCAGACCTTGTCACGCCCATCACCGAAGCACACCGCCTCCTTGATGTGCGGGAAGAACTTCAGTTTGTTCTCGACGTACTTGGGCGCAAACATCGCCCCGTCGAAGGCACCGCCCATCAGCCGCCCGACATCCTTGGCCCTGTCGATGATCTTCAAGTGGCCGCCGGGCGTGAGGAAGCCGGCGTCACCGGTGTGGTACCAGCCGTCCGGGGTCAGCGCCTCGCTTGTGGCCGCATCGTTCTTGTAGTAGCCCTTGAGCAGCCCCGGCGAGCGCACCAGCAGCTCGCCGCTGTCGGTCAGCTTGATCTCCACGCCATCGATGGGCACGCCCACCGTGTCGGCGCGGGCCTCGTGGTCGGGCTGCAGGCAGACGAAGACCGCCGTTTCGGTGGAGCCGTAGAGCTGCTTCAAGTTGATGCCGATGGCGCGGTAGAACCTGAACAGATCCGGCCCGATGGCCTCACCCGCCGTGTAGGCCACGCGCACCCGCGAGAAGCCCAGGGTGTTGCGCAACGGGCCGTAGACAGCGAGGTCACCCAAGGCATAAGCCAGGCGGTCGAACAGGCCGACGGGCTGGCCGTCCATCCGCCGCGGGCCCACGCGCCGGGCCAGCGTCATGCAACGCTCGAACAGCCAACGCTTGGGGGCAGAGGCGTCCTCCATGCGGATCATCACCGTCGTCAGCAGGCCCTCGAAGACGCGCGGCGGCGCGAAGTAATAGGTCGGCCCGACCTCCTTCAAATCGATGCTGACCGTCGAGGCCGACTCCGGGCAGTTGACGACATAGCCGCAGGCCAGCCACTGCGCATAGCTGAAGATGTTCTGGCCGATCCAGGCCGGAGGCAGATAGGCCAGCACCTCTTCGCGCTCGGTCAGCTTGTCGAAGCGCTGTCCGGCGGTGGCACGGTCGATCAGCGTGGCATGGGTGTGAATGACGCCCTTGGGGTTGCCCGTCGTGCCGGAGGTGAAGAAGAGCGCCGCCACGTCGCCCGAATCGCCAGCCGCGACCTCGGCGGCGAACAGCGCCGGCCGCTGCGCCTGTGCGGCGCGGCCTTGTGCGATCAATTCGTCCAGCGACGCCAGGCCAGGCTCGTCATAGTTGCGCAGGCCACGCGGGTCGTCGAACCAGATGCGCTTGAGCTGCGGGCACTGCGCGCGCAGTTCCAGCAGCTTGTCGACCTGCTCCTGGTCTTCGACGATGCCGAAAGCGATCTCGGCGTTGTTGAGCGGAAAGACGAACTCGGCGGCGACGGCGTCCTGGTAGAGCGGCACCGGCACGGCGCCCAGGCACTGCGCGGCGAGCATGCCGGCGTAGAGGCGTGGCCGGTTCTCGCCCACGACGACGATGTGCTCGCCACGCTTCAACCCCGCCGCCGCCAGACCCATCGCCAGTTCCTGCACCAGCGTGGCCAGTTGCGCCCAGCTCAGCGTCTGCCAGACGCCGTAGGCCTTCTCACGCAGCGCCGGCGCATCGGGGCGGCGGGCGGCATGGTCGAGCAAGAGCCGAGGAAAGGTCGCGGTCAAGCCTGTCTCCGTTGCAAGGGCTGGAGCCCCTGTCTGTTGGCCCCATTCTGGTCACTACTTTGACGCCCATCTGTCGGTACGACGACAATTTACGGGTCTTCACGGCCCAGACTTTCCCGCATGGCCGATGCCCCACTGCCTTTGCGCCAACGTGCGCGCCGGCCGACGCCGGCTGAACTCGATGCCATTCCATGGCTCAAGCTGCTCAATGGCGATCAGCGTGACCTGGCCGTCAGCACACTGGAGGTCGGCGACGCCCAGCCCGGGGAGCGCCTCTGCCGCATCGGCCGCCCTGCAACGCTGTGGTTCGGCGTCGTCGAGGGCCTGTTGAAGATGAACAACGACGACTCGACGGGCCAGGCCATCACCTTCACCGGCATCCCGCCGGGCGGCTGGTTCGGCGAGGGCACGCTGCTCAAGCGCGAGGTCTACCGCTACAACATCCAGGCCCTGCGGCCCAGCGTCGTGGCGGGGCTGCCCATCGACAGCTTCCATGCGCTGCTGGACGGCAGTATTGCCTTCAACCGTTTCGTACTGAACCAGCTGAACGAACGGCTTGGGCAGTTCATCGCCGCGCGCGAGACCGACCGCATCCACGACCCCGACATGCGTGTGGCCCGCAACCTGGCCGCCCTCTTCCACCCGACGCTCTACCCGGGCGTGGGCAGCTGGCTGCGCATCACCCAGGAAGAGCTGGGCTACCTCGTCGGCCTGTCACGCCAACGCGTCAACCAGGCGCTGCACCGCTTGAGCGACGTCGGGCTGATCCGCATCGAATACGGCGGCTTGCGGGTGCTGGACCTGCAGGGCCTCAGGTGCTTCCCCGCATCGCCCTGAAGCGTTGCGGGGACAGGTGTTGCGCCGAGATGCCCATGTCGGCCAAGTCCTGCGGCAACGGCCGGCCCAGCGCCAGCGCGGCGGCCGCGCGGCCCAGGGCCGGCGAGGTCTGGATGCCGTAACCGCCCTGGCCAGCGCACCAGAAGAAGCCCGGCGCGGCGGCATCGAAACCCACGACGGGTGAGCGGTCGGGGCTGAACACGCGCAGCCCCGCCCAGCTGTGGCGCACGCGGCGCACCGTCTGGCCGGTCAAGGTCTCGAAGCGGTCGACGGCGATGGCCACATCCAGCTCGTCGGGCTGTGCGTCACAGGGGGGGCTCGGCGTCTCATCCGCCGCCGAGATCAGCAACAGGCCGGCATCGGGCTTGAAGTACTGGCTCTCGTCGATGGCGACGACGGCGGGCCACAGCGTGGCGTCCACACCGTCCGGCAGGTCGATCAGCACGGCGGTGCGGCGCAACGGTTGCAGCGGCACTGGTGCCAGGCCCGCGAGCGCGGCGACGTCGTCGGCCCAGGCGCCCGCGGCATTGACGACGATGCCGGCGCGAAAGCTGCCCGTGGCCGTGTGGGCCAGCCAGCCGGCGCCCTCGCGCTCCAGCGCCTGCAGGCCGGCACCGAGGTGCAGCTGAGCCCCCGCAGCGCGCGCCTGGCGCAGGAAGCCCTGGTGCAGCAGGTCGACGTCGATGTCGGCCGACGTCACATCCAGCAGCGCACCGGCAATGCGCTCGCGCTGCAGCAGCGGCACCCGGGCCAGCACTTCGTCGACCGTGAGGGCCGAAGTGCGCTCGCGCACGTCGGCATCGGCCGTGAAGTCCTCGACCAAGCCCTCCTGCCCGGCGCCGACAAGAAAGAGCGTGTGCCGCTCGCGCAGCAGCGCCTGCTTGACCATGCCTTGCGACGGCGTCCTGAAGTAGCCCAGGCTGGCGCGCGTCAGCGCGCGGATCGTCGCGTTGCCATAGAGCGCCGAGTACAGGGCGGCCGAGCGGCCCGTCGAGTGGTAGCCCGCCTGGGCTTCGGCTTCCAGCAGCGCGACGCTCGCCTCACCGGCCAGCGCCGCCGCCACGGACGCACCCGCGATGCCGGCACCGATGACGATGCAGTCCACGTTCTTCGTTGTCGCTTGACCCACGGGCAGATGCATGTAGTTTCCAATTTGGAAAATAAATGTACCATCACGAAAAATGCTGAGCAACGTTGAAATTCACCGCCCGGCTCAGCCCTGAGGAGAACCCGTGGACGCTTCCCTGCACCCCGCACCGCCATCCCGCCCGACGGCCCAGTGGTTCGGCCAGCCGCGTGGCTTGGCGGTGCTGTTCCTGACCGAGATGTGGGAGAAGTTCTCCTTCTACGGCATGAAGGCGCTGTTGATCTACTACATGATCCGGCACCTGCAGTTCGCACAAGCCGATGCATCGCTGATCTACGGCGCCTATGCGGGCGGCGTCTACCTCACGCCCATCTTCGGCGGCTATATCGCGGACCGCTGGCTCGGCCGGCGGCGCGCCATCCTCATCGGCGGCGCGCTGATGGCGCTGGGGCATTTCACGCTGGCCTTCGAGTCGGCCTTCTTCCCGGCGCTGGTGCTGATCGCCCTGGGCAACGGCCTGTTCCTGCCCAGCCTGCCCAGCCAGGTGGGCGACCTGTATGACGAGGCCGACCCGCGCCGCGGCGGCTCATACAACGTCTACTACGTCGGCGTGAACCTGGGCGCGCTGCTCGCGCCGCTGGTGTGCGGCACGCTCGGCGAGGTCTACGGCTGGCATGTGGGCTTTGGCGCGGCGGGCATCGGCATGTGCATCGGCCTGGCCATCTATGTGCTGGGCGGGCGCCACCTGCCGCCCGACCGGCCGCGCGCGGCCGAGCCCGCCAGCGG
>NZ_JBQVNP010000078.1:0-23908 GCF_052436255.1 Roseateles sp.
CCGCCGTGCAGCGCGGCCTGGCGCGCGCCAGCGCCGGCATGGCTTCGCGCTGCCCGCCCCAGGGCCTGCCGGAGCTGCGCGAGCGCATCGCCACGCTGCTGCGTAGCCAGGGCGTGGCGGTGGACGCCGGGCGTGTGCTGACCACCTATGGCGGCACCCAGGCCATCGACCTGATCTGCCGCGCCTTTCTTCGCCCGGGCGATGCGGTGGCCGTGGAGACGCCGGGCTACTTCCTGCTGTTCGACCGCCTGCGCCAGGCCGGCGTGCACATCGTGCCGGTGCCGCGCCGGCCCGACGGCATCGACCTGCAGGCCCTGGAGGCCGCCTGCACCCAGCACCGCCCGCGCCTGCTCTTCATCCAGAGCGTGCTGCACAACCCGACCGGCTGGGGCAGCACGGCGGCCAACCTGCACCGCGTGCTGCTGCTGGCCCAGCGCCACGATCTGCTGATCGCCGAGGACGACGTGCAGGGGCACTTTCACCCCCAGGTTCCGAACCCGCCGACGCGGCTGGCCCAGCTGTCGGGGCTGGACCGGGTCATCTACTACTCCAGCTTCTGCAAGGCCATGAGCCCCGCGCTGCGGCTGGGCTATGTGGCCGCCGAGCCTGCCCTGCTGAAGCCGCTTCTGCGCGAGAAGATCCTCACCGTGCTGACAACGGCGGCGCTCAACGAATGCGTGCTGCTGGAGGTGCTGGCGGCAGGCCGCTGGCGCAAGCACCTGGACCGGCTGCAGCAGCGCTTGAGCTCGGCCCGCGCCGCCGCCACGCAGCAACTGCGCCAGGCCGGCGTGCTCCTGGAGCATGCGGGCGAGGGCGGCCTCTTCCTGTGGGGCGCGCTGCCCGCCGGCGTCGATGTGGACGGCGTTGTGCGCGAGGCCTTCCGCAGCGGCATCCTGCTGGTGCGCGGCGCCACCTTTGCCGCCGACGGTGCAGCCGATGCCCATATCCGCTTCAACGCCGCCTTCAGCCAGCAGCCACGGCTGGCGGAGTTCCTGCGCGACCAGCTCAGTGCGGCGACCAGCGCGCAGCGCGTTGTC
Source organism: Roseateles sp. (assembly GCF_052436255.1). Classification (GTDB taxonomy): domain Bacteria; phylum Pseudomonadota; class Gammaproteobacteria; order Burkholderiales; family Burkholderiaceae_C; genus Pelomonas. Next base: position 1,038 of record NZ_JBQVNP010000078.1, read on the forward strand.
GAGCGGGCGCGTGCGGCGGCGCGTTGAGGCCCGCCGGCGCGGCCTGCATGCGCCGCCTCAGGCGACGCTGACGCCGTCGCCCACGCGGATGGCGCCGCCCTCCAGGATGCGCCCCGGACAGTTGCCCTGGACGCGGCCGTGGATGTGGCCAGGCGGGGTCATGAGCGTCTTCAGGGTTTTCATAGCGCCACCTTAGCTGCAAAGTTCACGGACGCACTGCGCAGCGCTGTCAAGGCCGGCACCCCGCCGCCCGAAGATGCATTCAAAGGAGTGCCTGCCCGTGTTGCGCCGCCTGTTTTCCACCCTCGCTTTCGTGTCCATGGCGCTGTCGCAGACCGCCCAAGCCGCCGATCTGACCGACCTCGAACTGCGCTGGCTCAAGGGCATCTCGCCCGTCGTCGCCCATGCGCGCCAGGGGCTGTCCCTGCCGCTCGATGTCGTCGTGCAACCGCAGGACACGGCCGGCTTGGCGCCGCTGTCGCTGGGGTTTGTCGACGGGCGCTGCAAGCTGGTGCTGTCGATGCGCGGCAACGCCGAGGGCCGGCGCCAGATCGACGCGATCAAGCCGGACTTGCTCAACGCAACGCTGGAGCTGATGGCCGCCCACGAGGTGGGCCACTGCCGCCGCTACCTCGACGGTGCGTGGTACGGCGTGCCGGCCGGCTTCGTCGCGGCGACGCCGCCGGACGGGCTGGCGCCGGACCTGCAGCGCGCCTGGCTGGACATGCGCTCGACACGCCGCGAGGAGGCCTACGGCGACCTGGTCGGTCTGGCGTGGACGCGCGAGCGCCATCCCGCGCTCTATGCGCGCCTGTATGCCTGGCTGGTGGCCCAACGTTCGGCCGAGCTGATTCCCGGCAGCCACCATGACACGCTGCCTTGGCTGGCCCTGGCCAGCGACCCCGCGACGCTGTCGGGCGCCACGATGTTCGAAGCCGCCGACCGGCTCTGGGTGCGCGGGCTGCGCGACTGACGCCGTATCACTGCGCGTCGCGTTTGGCCTTGATGGCGCCGCGGATGTTCAGCGCGGCCAGGCAGACCTGGAGCACGACCAGGGCGTGCGCCGCGGCGGGCACCGCCCAGGCGATCCACAGCACGTTGCTGAGCAGGAAGGCCCAGAACCCCGCATTGCGCCGCTCGGGCCGCTCGGAGGCCACCAGCCAGGCAGCCACCACGGTGACGACCATGGCCGGCCACTGCAGCAGGCCCAGGTCGGGCATGTCCTGCTCCTGCGATCAGTGCGTCATCAGCAGTTGCTGCTTGCGCTCGGCCATCTGCCGGCCCAGCTCGAGCAGGTCCAGCCTGGATTTCTTGGCCTTGGCAAACATCTCGTTCTGCTCTTCCTTGACATGGTGCTTGACGTACTCGCCCATCACCTTGACCTTGGCGTCGTAGTCCTCACCGCTTGGTTCCTGATCACGCACCTGGGCGATCAGGTCCTTGACAGAGGCATGCTCGACCGTGGCCTCGGGCACCAGCTCCTTGTCCTTGAGCGCGGCCTTGAAAGCGGGATAGAAGATTTCCTCTTCGAGCTGGGCGTGCACGGTCAGCTCCTGGCAGATGGTGGCGACGATCTGCTTCTTGCGGTTGACCGAGCGGGCCTTCTCGAACTCCTCGAACAATGCGCTGACCTTCTTGTGGTCTTCCTTCAGCATCGCGATCGCGTCCTGCTGGTGGGTTGAAGTGCGCTTCGGCATGGCCTTGGCGCTGCTGCGCTTGGCGGAGGTGCTGGATTTGGCGGGTGCGGTGGACATGGCGGTCTCCTGTCTGGGTGGCGATGCATGCTCCGTCGCGCGTGATTGGCGAGCCGCCGGCAGGCGCGCCAAGCTGCTGTAGGTTCATGCCGACACGAACAGCGGCGCGTGAACTCTTCATCCTTTGCAGGGATCGGAAGCGACGTGCGCTGCATGCAGCACGCCGCGCGGCAATCCCTAATTTGCCGGTGACGCCTGAGCGACGCTCCGCCGTAAATCATTCACAAATACATCCCGCAACATTTACGCCCCTCGGCAAACGTGCTCTCCTACGCTTTGAGGAAGGTCCGCAAGGGGTGGGCCGAGGAGTGCTTCGATGTGGATGTCCGAGTTTGCACAGACGGGCCAAGTCCCCGGCTCTCGTCCCCGCGAACGCCGTGCGGCGGCTTCGCTGTCCAACCAGTGGCTGGGTTTGGTACTGGAGGAGCTCGACCATGGTGTCGTGTTGCTCAACGGTGCGGCCCGCGTGCTGCACGCCAACCTGGCGGCGCGCGCCTCGCTGGATGACAACCACCCGCTGGAGCTCGTCGGCCAGCACCTGCGCGCGCGCCTGCTGACCGATGCCGTGCCGCTGGCCGAGGCGCTGGAGGGCGCCGAGGCGAGCGGGCGGCGCTGCCTGCTGCGGCTGGGCGACGAGCGCGCCGAATGCGGCCGCGCCAACATCGTCGTCGTGCCGCTCAACCGTGACGTCAGCCAGGCCGCCGTGCTGCTGATCCTGGAGCGCCGACAGCTCTGCGGCGACCTGGCCGCGCAATGGTTCGCGCTGCGCTACCAGCTCACACCGGCGGAGACCGAGGTGCTCAAGGCCCTGTCCAACGGTGTCAAGCCGACCGATGTCGCGCAGCGCCAGGGCGTGGCCATTTCCACGGTGCGCAGCCAGATCCAGAGCATCCGCGCCAAGAGCGGCGCCGACAGCATCGGCGAGCTGATGCGCCAGCTGGCCTTGCTGCCACCGCTGGTGTCGTCGCTGCGCCCCGCCAGGCTCGTCAACTGAGGCAGCGCGCCCCGGTGCCCAGCCGGCGGCCGTGGACGAGGGGCTAACATTCCCGGCACGCTGCGGGCCACATGCCCCGGCGTGACCCGGATGCCTGACGACTCCCTCGACAACGAACTCCTGGCCCTGCCCCCGCCGCTGCGCCTGCTGGCGGCGCGCGGCATGGCACGCAGCTACCGCAAGGGCGTCATGCTGATCGAGGAAGGCTCGGTGGGAGACAACCTCTACCTGATCCTGGCCGGCTCGCTGCGCGCCTACAGCAGCGATGCGCGGGGCCGCGAGATCACCTATGGCGTCTACGGCCCCGGCGAATACGTCGGGGAGATGAGCCTGGACGGCGGCCCGCGTTCGGCCAGCGTCATCACCGAGGTGGCCAGCCGTCTCGTGCTGGTCACGCGCGCCAGCCTGCTGACCCACATCAGCGACCACCCCGAGTTCGCCTTCGAGCTGCTGACCAAGGTCATCCGCCGCGCGCGGGCGGCGACGCTGTCCACCAAGCAGCTGGCGCTCAACGACGTCTATGGCCGGCTGAAGAACCTGGTCGACGCCTCCACCGGCGACGGCAGCCATCTGGCGCTGACCCACCAGGGCATGGCCCAGCGCCTGGGCTGCTCGCGTGAGATGGTGTCCAAGCTGGTCAAGGACCTGGAGCTGGGCGGGTATCTCAAGCGCGTGGCGGCCGGCGAATACCAGCGGCTGAAGAATCTGCCCGCGCGCTGGTAGGCGGGCCACTCGCCCGACGGGCCGGGAGGCGGCCCTGCTCGGCCCGGGCGGAGTCGCCAGATGTCAGCCGTTGGACTGCTGAGCTGTCCTGAGGGGCGGCGCCTCGGGAAAGCGCTGCGGCGGTCGGGGTGCCCGGGCGTAGAGGCCCTGCACCTTGGGCAGGTTGCCCTGAATGTCGCGGATGCGCGTGGCGTTGGCCGGGTGGGTGGACAGCCACTGTGGCGGCGCGCCCTTGTTGGCGCTCATCATCTTTTCCCACAGACGCACGGCGGCACCCGGCTCGTAGCCGGCGCGCGCCGCCAGCTCGATGCCGACGAGGTCGGCCTCGGTCTCGTCTTCGCGGCCGAACTTCAGGTTCAGCAGTTGAGCGCCCATGCCGGCGGCATAGCGGCCCAGGTTGCCCAGGCCGAACAGCGCCGCACCCAGCTCGACGACGACGTTTGTCGCGGTGGATTTGCCGACGCGTTCGCGGGCGTGTTCGCGCAGAGCATGCGCGACCTCGTGGCCCATGATGGCGGCCACCTCGTCGTCATCGAGCCTGAGCTTTTCCAGGATGCCGTAGTAGAAGGCGATCTTGCCGCCCGGCATGCAGAAGGCATTGAGCTGCGGGCTGGCCAGCAGGTTGACCTCCCACTTCCACTGCCGCGCGCGGTCGTTCCATTCGTAGCTGTGCGGAATGATGCGCTGGGCGATGAAGCGCAGCCGCTGCAGCTGCGGGTGCTCCATCGGTGCCAGCGCACGCTGCTGGCCGGCCTCGCGCATCATCTGCGTGTACTGCTGGGCGCCCGCCTGCTCCAACTGGTCGGCCGGCACGAAGCCGGCGAACTTGCTCTTGGGACCAACGTCCACGCCTTCGCGCGCCCAGGCCGGCGTGAAGGCCGGCGACAAAGCGACGGCGCCGATCAGGCCGGTGAACAGGCGGCGGCTGCGCTGCCGTGGCGGTGCGCAGTGGCCCGTGGCGCAGTCCGTGCACGCGCCGAACATGCGCTGCGGCGGGTTGCTGAACTGAAGGTTGTCGTTGGCGATGAGGTCGGCGGCATCCATGGCGGCATTGTGCGATGGCGCCAGCGCCCCGGTCGTAGGACGAGGGCGAGCGCGACAATCGCGATATGAGACTGCCCCCACTCTCGCGTCGCTCGCTGCCCCCCTTGGGGGCATGTCATTGGCTTCGGGCGACCGGGCGCCACTGACATGGACGCCCAGCAATTCCGTGCTGCCCTCGGCATGTTCGCCACCGGCGTGACCATCGTCACCGTCCGCTCGGCGGATGGCGGCCTCGTCGGCCTTACGGCGAATTCCTTCAATTCCGTGTCGCTGGACCCGCCGCTGGTGCTGTGGAGCCTGGCCCGGCGAGCCGGCTCGATGCCGGTGTTCACGCGTGGTTCGCACTACGCCATCAACATCCTGGCGGCCGACCAGAAGGAGCTGGCCCAGCGCTTCGCGACGCGCGACATCGATCGTTTCGCCGGCGTCGCCTGGCGCGAAGGCGCGGGCGGCGCGCCGGTGCTGGAAGGCGCTGTCGCCGTATTCGAGTGCGCCAACCGCAGCCGCTATGAAGAGGGCGACCATGTCATCTTCGTCGGCGAGGTGGAGCGCTGCGCGGCGCGGCTGGGTGCGCAGCCACTGATCTTCCATGGCGGGCGCTACTTCACCGAGCTGCCCCTCTGAGCGTGCGTCGATTCCACGGCGCACCGTTCGTCGTGGCTGCAGAGGGTCCTCCTCTGTCACAACCAGGAAGCGTTCCATGACCAACACCGTCACCCTGCACCGCGTGCTGCGCTGCCCGCCCGAGCGCGTCTACCGCGCCTTCACGACGCCCGCGGCGATGGCCAAGTGGCTGCCACCGCACGGCTTCACCGGCACCGTGCATGAGATGGACGCACAGGTGGGCGGCAGCTACCGGATGTCGTTCACCAACTTCACGAACGACGCCAGCCACAGCTTCGGCGGACGCTATCTGGAACTGGTGCCCGGCCAGAAGCTGCGCTACACGGCCACTTTCGACGACCCCAACCTGCCCGGCGAGATGCAGACCACCGTCGAGCTGAAGGCGGTGTTCTGCGGCACCGAGGTGTGCATCAGGCAGGAGGGCATTCCGGACGTCATCCCGGCCGAGGCCTGCTACCTGGGATGGCAGGAGTCGCTGACGCTGCTGGCGCAACTGGCCGAGCCGGCGATCAACCCATAGTCAGGCTGACAGCCAGCCCGCCGGCAGGGCGGTCGGCGCGGCGCTCAGGCGGCGCCAGCGCCAGGCCAGCAGTGCCGCGGCCAGGGCCGGCATGGCCAGGCCCGGCAGCCACAGCGGCATGCCGAGGTCACGCACCGGCACGTAGAGCAACCCCGCCAGCAGGAAGAAGGCCAGCCACGGCAGCACGGCGCCCAGCGGCGTAGGCGCACGCATCAGGGCGGGCCTGCGTGTCAGGTAGAGCGCGGCCACGGGCAGGGCCGCCAGAGGCAGGCACAGCAGCTGGAAGTGACCGGTCTGGTCGGCCAGCGCCAGCAGGGCCAGCGTGGTCAGGGCCCAGGCGACGCCGAAGTCGCGCAATTGCAGGCGAGCGACCGCCTGGTTGAGCAACCGGCCCTGCGGCATGCCGGGTAGTAAGCGCAGCAGGGCCTGCTCGCGGCGGCTGTGCCACAGGGTGTTGGTCAGCGTGAAGCCCGCGCTGAAGCCGGCACTGGCGATGCCGATGCCGATGCCGAAGGCGCCGTTGCTCAGCATGAGCGCCAGGCTGATGTCGGTCGTGGCCAGCACGAGAGCGAAGGCGATGAGCACCATCAGCGCGACAGCGCCCAGGCTCACCAGCAAAAGCAGCCAGTGCTGGTTGCCATGCAGCACGATCTCGGCACGCGCCATCACGCTGCGCGGGCGGGCGTTGTCGGCGCCGGCCAGCACATGCCGCAGCCAGGCGGAGGTGGCTGTCACGAAGGGCTGGGCCAGCCTCTCCAAGGGCCCGCCCCAGGCGGCGGCGCTCGCCGGCATGCCTTCGAACTGCATCTGCGTCATGGCGCGGCGCATCAGGGTCCGGCGGGCATAGCTGGCCTGGTGGCCGGCGCTGGCGTTGCCGAAGGCGCGTGTCACCAACCAGGCCTGGGCCAGCAGGCTCAGGGCGAGCACGCCCAGCGTGTGGGACGCCCAGAGCGCGGTCAGCGCCTGCCAGACCGGCGCAAACAGGCCGGAGAACGCGCCAGTCACCGGCCACAGCAGCGCGAGCAGCAGCCACAGCCACCACGTCCGCGACGCCCACAGCAGAAAGAAGGCGACCAGGCTGTTGATGAGCAGCAGGAACGGCCAGAACCCGCTGGCCGGCAGCATGAACCAGACCAGGCCCGTGCTCAGCACCGAGCAGAGCGCCCAGCCGAGCAGCGCCGCCTGGCGCAGTGCGCGCAATTGGCCGGGCACGCAGTGCGCCGCATAGGGGTGGTTCTGCTCCTGCAGATTGGCGCAGACCGCCATCCAGGCGCCGTGCACGATCACCAGCAGAATGGCGGCCGGCAACAGCCAGGCGGCCTTCAGCGGCAGCCAGATCAGCCCAGCGACGACGGCCAGCGCCAGCAGCGCGGCAACTACCCAGGGCGAGGCCAGGTGGCGCTGGCGCCAGACCGCCAGCAGCGTCTGCGAGAACTGCGCGGCGGTGCTCATCAGGTCAGCTCCGCGAACAGGTCGTCGAGGTTGACACGGTCCCCGGCCACGCCGGCCGGCAGCGCGGTGTCGGCCGGCAGCCGCGCCAGCACGCGTTCGTGGCCGGCCGCGAGCGGCGTGCGCTTGAGCAGCTCGGCACCCAGACGCGTCATCAGCGTGGCCATCTCGGTGACGCTGCCGGTGAAGGCGCGAACCTGCTCCAACAGCTCGTCCAGCGGCGCCTGCAGCGCGATGCGGCCGCCGCTCATGAAGGCGAGGTTGAAGGCCACGCGCTCCAGGTCGGACAGGATGTGGGTGGAGAACACGACGGTGGCGCCGCGGTCCAGCACCTCGCCCACCAGCTCGCGCAGAAAGTCGCGCCGGCCGGCCGGGTCCAGGCTGGCGACGGGCTCGTCCAGCACCAGCAGGTCGGGCTCGTGGGCCAGCGCGCGGATGATGGACAGGCGCTGCTTCTGGCCGCCGCTGAGCTGGCGGATGGGTTTGTCGCGCGCAATGTCCCAGCGCGACAACAGGCCCTCGACCTTGGCCTCGTTCCAACGCGGGTAGAAGCTGCGGAAGTAGGCCAGCAGCTGGGCCGGCGTGAAGGCCTCGAACAGCTCGCTCTGCTGCGGCACATAGCCGATGCGGGCGCGGGTGGCGTCGTCCAGCTGCTGCACGTCCTGGCCGAACATCTTCACGGTGCCAGCCTGCGGTTCGCGCAGGCCCAGCAGCGCCTCCAGCAACGTCGTCTTGCCAGCGCCGTTGCGGCCCAGCAGGCCGACCACCTGACCGGGCAGCAGCTGCCAGTCCAGGGCGTTCAGCACCATGGGGCCCTTGGGGTAGGACAGGCTGACGCCTTTCAGCTCGGCGCTCGGGGATTCCGTATGGGGAAAGTGCGGCGTGGTCATGGGGCCTTCTCGTCGAGGATGGTCTTGAACAAATTCAGTGCCTGGGCCTTGGAGAGCTCCAGCTGGCGCGCTTCCGCGGCCGCCTTCTCCAGCGTGGGGCGCAGCAGCTCCGCACGGTCGGCAGTCGGCTGCGCGCGCTGGTGCTGGGCCGCCACCACCATCGACAGGCCGCGGCGGCGCTCCAGCACGCCGTCGCTTTCCAGCAGCGAATAGGCCTTGGAGATCGTCATCGGGTGCACGGCCAGCGCCTGTGCCAGCTCGCGCACCGACGGGATCTCGTCGCCCGCCTTCAGCTGCCCGGCCGCCACGCGGCGCTTCACCTGTTCGATGAGCTGGCGGTAGATGGGCTCGGGCGAGCCGGTGTTGATGTGGACGAAGTGGGTGGAATCCATGGGGCTGCCAATGTGTATTAGTACGATAGTACACATAGACAGTGGCTGTCAAATCCCCGCGCTGCGAAGCGCTGCCGCGCAACTGCGCACAATGCGGGCTTTCTTGCTGAAGTCACCCCGCCATGCGCCGTCTGCTGATCGCTTCCGCCCTGTTCGCCGCGCCCTTCACTGCCCAGGCTCAAAGTCCGTCGGTCAAAGTCGACGACCCCTGGGTGCGCGCCACCGTCGCGCCGCAGAAGGCCACCGGCGCCTTCATGCAGCTGACCGCCGCCAGGGCCGTCAAGCTCGTCGCGGCCAGCTCGCCGGTGGCGGCGATGGTCGAGATCCATGAGATGAAGATGGACGATGGCGTCATGAAGATGCGCGCCGTCGACGCGCTGCCGCTGCCGGCCGGCCAGGCCGTGGCGCTGAAGCCGGGTGGCTATCACGTCATGCTGATGGGGCTCAAGAGCCAGATCAAGGCCGGCGAGACGGTGCCTTTGACGCTGACGGTCGAAGGCGAGGACAAGCAGCGCACGGCCGTGGAAATCAAGGCGCTGGCGCGTTGATGTAGCGCCGTATCTGCCGGTTCCATTGCGCCGTTGACCGACGCCCAGCGCTGATTCAGGGCCGGGCCTGGCTGGCGATGGCGCGCACCTCGGCGGCCAGCCGCGCCCACAGCGCCTCGGGCAGGTCGTGGCCCCAGCCCGGCACGATCTCCAGCCGGGCACCGGGAATGCGCTTGGCCAGGTCATGCGCGGCGGCCACCGGGATCAGCGCGTCGTCCTTGCCATGGATGACCAGAGTCGGCGCGGTGATGCGCGACAGGCGTTCGGCGCGGTGCTCATCCGCCGCGATGGCGACGAGCTGGCGCGCGACGGCCTGGGGCCGGAAAGCGCGCTTGACGCTGCGCGCCAGGCGCTCCCGCAGAGCCTGCGGCTGCGGCGGGTAGCCGGGGCTGCCGATGACACCGTACAGGGCGACGAAATGGTCGAGGATGTTCTCGAACCTCTGCTCGGCCGTCGCGCCCGGCCGCGGCCGCGACATCAGCGCGCGCCGCACGCGCCAGCTTTCCTTGGGCAGCCCGCGGTGGCCGCTCGTCGTCATCATCAGCGTGAGGCTCTTGACGCGCTGGCCGTGGGCAAAGCCGAGATGCTGGGCAATCATGCCGCCCATGGACGCGCCGCAGACATGGGCTCGCTCGATACCCAGCGCGTCCAGCACGCCGACGGCGTCGCGCGCGAGGTCGGCCAGTTGGTAGGGCGCCTTGACCGGCAGGTGAAACGTGTGCAGCAGCGCGGCCAGCGGGATGTTGGGCACGCCGAGCTTGTCAAAGGGCTGGCTCAGCCCGACATCGCGGTTGTCGAAGCGGATGACCCGAAAACCCTGGGCCACCAGCTGCTCGACCAAGCCCTCGGGCCAGGCAATGAGCTGCATGCCCAGGCCCATGATCATCAGCAGCGGCTCGCCCGACTCCGGGCCGTGGATGTCGACCTCGATGCGGACGCCGTTGGCGCTGAGCTGCATGCGCTTTGGGATCAACCCAGATCGACCTGGCGCTCGATGACACGCGACACCAGGCCGTAGGCGATGGCCTGATCGGTGCTCATCCAGAAATCGCGCTCAATGTCGATGCGCACGCGCTCCAGCGGCTGGCCTGTCTCGCGCGCGATGGTGGCCGCCAGGCGGTCGCGTGCGCGCAGGATCTCCTTGGCCTGGATGGCGATGTCGCTGGCCTGGCCGCCCGCGCCACCGGCGGGCTGGTGAATCATGAAGCGGGTGTTGGGCAGCGCGAAGCGCCGCTCCTTGGGCACCGACAGGTAGATGTGCGTGCCGGCGCTGGCCACCCAGCCGGTGCCGACCATGTTCACCGGCGCGCGCACGAAACGGATCATGTCGTGGATGGCGTCGCCGCTCTCGACGTGGCCGCCGGGCGAGGAGATCAGCAGCGTGATCGGCGCGTCGGAGTCCTGCGAGAGGGCCAGCAGGCGGCGGCAGGTGGCGTGCGCCATCTTGTCGTCGATCTCGCCAAAGATCATCACGAAGCGGCCCTTGAAGAGCAACTGCTCCTCCATCTTCTCGGGGGCGTCCTTCTTGGCGGCCTTGTCTTTGTCTTCGGCGGCGAGGGTGTGGTGTTGCATGGCTCAGGTCCGGGTTAAGGGCGATACCTTACCGCGAGATGCGAGAAGCTCAGGAACCGTACGGGCTTGTGTCTACAAGCTCAAAAATTTCTTGCTGGACGAGTGCTTCCAGGGAAGCCGGTAGCCGCCACCCTCGGTGAGCCTTGCATGTTCAAGTACCTGCGGCCACCACAGCACAAGTCTGGCAGACTTGAGCCAGAACGGGTGTTTGGACCACTGCGGATCCATGACATAGACAGCATGACCCGCACGGCGCAAGGCTTCGCGCTCCTGGCCGCGACTCTTGGCGAACTTGTCGATGCTGACGATGTACCAGCCTTGTCCCAAGGCAGGAATCCATTCAAGGTCAGGTGTGTTCCCCCTGAACTTGTCGGTCAGATGAAGGACTTCTTCGACGGCCGGCTCCCCCAAACACAGCTCGCGGATTGCATGTGCGAGATCGGGCGGAAGGTTGGCGTCAAAAAGGAACTTCACGCCGCCATCTGAAGCTCGAAGGCTACGGCCGCCTTCACCGCCTGAGGTGTGACGCGGTACAGCCGCGCGACCCTTGCTGCATCTTTTCCCTCGGCGGCGAAGGCCGCAGCAAGCGTGTCTGTGGGTACGCCTGCGTCAGCAATGATCGGTTCGCCGAATTGCACCTCGGGGTCAAGCACGATCACACGTTTCTTGGCAACAGGGAACCAGCGCTGAGCGTGCGCGTTGTCGCCGTACTCGATGCCTTCCAGAAGGCTTGGGCGAATCACCGCGTCTATAGCGAACTGGTTCTTGCGTACGTCGAGTAGTTTTGGGTCGTCGCCTGAACGCTCTACTGCCTCGAGAAAAATCTTTCGCCCGTCCGTGACGAAACGACGTGAATGCAAAGGGTAGTCGCCAAGGGTTTCGCGAGCGACATCAATTGTTGCTCTGATGACCTTCAGGCTGACGCCCTGCTGGACGAAGCGGGCGACGGTGCGCAATTCCAGCAGGTCATGGAAGCCCAGCACTTGCTCGCCGGCAAAGTCTTCGTCGTTCGCGTACTGCAGCGACCACAGCGGCCCCGAGGCTTTGCGGCCGTCAGCGTACTTCCACGAATAACCCTTCAGCCACCGGCGAACTGTGCGCGGCTCCACGCCTACGAGCCTCGCAGCCCGCGGGAGTGGGTACATGCCCGTACCGAGAAGTGAGGGTTGTTGTTCCATGGCGAGCATTCAGTTTACGCCGGCTGACTTCGCGAGACAGCGCGTGTTTGGCGGCTTAATCCGACTGCAACGGCGCCTTGTAGAACCACCGCCGCGCCCCCTTGGGCTCGAACGGCTTCCACTCCCCATCCGGCTGCGCCAGCCGGTCTGCCAGCGCGTAGAGCGCAACCGGGTTCACACCCAGGCCGATATGGCTGGCCTGCACCTCGATGTTCTCCGCCAGCGGCGAGGGCTCGTTGACGCTGCAGCGCCAGGCCACCACGCCGTCGCTCTTGGAGTAGATCGACGTCGTCGGCACCGGCGGCGCGGTCCGGATCTGGGCCATCAGCTCGGGGTCGTTGGCGGCGTGGCCGCTGACCATCTCGAAGAAGCGCCAGGCGTTCGTGGCGCGTGGGTGGCCGGTGAAGGGCGTACCCAGCGTGATGACGCAGCGCGTGATGTCGGGGCATTCCTTGGCCAGCTCGCGGGCGTAGATGCCGCCCAGGCTCCAGCCCAGCAGGCTCACCTTGCGGTGATGGCGCCGGTGCAGGGCCTGCAGGTCGTGCTTGATCTGTTCCAGCACGCCGGCGCGCGGGCCGAAGTTGAAGCCCTGGCCCCAGGGCTGGGTGGCGTAGCCGAGCGAGTCGAGCAGGGCGCGCAGCGGTGCCGTGGTGAGGTCATTCGCGCCCAGGCCGGGGAAGACCATGACGGGATGGCCGTCGCCGTGCGGGAGTTTCTTCAACCAAGGCAGCGTGGCCAGCAGCGCCGCATATTCCCAGGGCGCGCGGCCCTCCAGCATCAGCAGCCAGGCGTTGGGGGCGCGCAGGTCGGACCAGTCGGGGTTGGGGGCGATGGAGGTCTTTTGCCAGTGCGAGAAGCGCGGCGAGCGGGTGGCGGGCATGCAGGGAGCAAGAAAAACGACAGCCCGGAGATGTTAGCCAGCCGCCGCCTTCTTCCGGGGCGTGCTTGCCCGGGGCTTGGGTGTCGCCTTGGCGACGGGCTTGGCGGCAGGCTTCCTGGCAGGTGCCTTCTTCTTCACCACCGGCGCCGGCTCAGGCTCAACCACCTCCGCTACCGGCAGCGCCTGCAACTCCATGAACGCCGCCTCCACATAAGCCGCCAACTCAGCGGTTTCCGGCAGCGCCTCGCCGCAGGCCATCAGGCCGATGTCCAGCGACTGGTTGTAGGTCTGCACCGTCACGTTCAGGGCCAGGCCGTGCACGGCAATCGAAGTGGGGTAGTTGGTCAGCATCTGAGCGCCGGCGAGATACAGCGGCAGCTGCGGCCCCGGCACGTTGGAGATGACGACGTTGGCGATCACCGGCAGCTTCTCGGCCACCTTGGCGCGGCCGTAGAGCATGGCGCCCGCCTGCATCAGCCAGGGGATGCCCAGGCTCGGGAAGTCGGTCGGCATCAGGCTCTTGAGCTGGCTCATCTGCGCCTTCATCGCCTTGCTCGACGCCATGACGTGGGCCAGGCGTTCGCCCGGGTCGGCCAGGTGCGTGCCCAGGCTCATGAAGGTCATCGTGGCCTGGTTGTTGGACGCGGTGTCGCCGGCGGCGCGCGTGGACACCGGCACGGCGGCAATCAGGCTCTTGCGCGGCAGCGGCCCGTGCTTGGCGAAGTAGCGCCGCAGCGCACCGCCGATGACGAAGAGCACGGCGTCATTGACGCTGGCGTGGTGGCGCTTGCGCGTGCGGTTCAACTCGGCCAGCGACAGCGTGACGCCGGCGAAGGACCGCGTGTCGGACAGGCTCACGTTCAGACGCGTGCGCGGTGCCGGGCCGAGTGTCGAGACGGCCGTCTTGCCGCGCACGACGGCGGTGGTCTGCGCCGCAACGCCGGCCAGCAGGTTGCGCAGCTTGTCGACCGAGGCGCCGGCTGCGGCGCCGCCCACGTAACCTGCCGCCATGTTGCCCAGGATGCTGGCCGCGTTGGGCAGCGAGCGGGCCAGCTTGACGGTCTGCTGCCACTGCTGGGACACGGCCGCGCGCAGCATGCCGACGGTGCCGAGCTGCCCGCGCTTCTTGCCGCGCGCGGCCAGGGCTTCGATGCTGCGCGGCTCGGGGCTCAGATCGAGGATGACCTGGGCCAGCGCGACGGCGGCCTGGCCGTCGACCGCGGCGTGATGCAGCTGGGTGTAGAGGGCCACGCGCGGCTGGCCATCCGGCCCGGACTCGACGCCGGTGAAGACATGGAATTTCCACAGCGGACGAGCCCGGTCCAGCAGCACCGGGTGCAGCGCGCCGACCTGGGCTTCCAGCTCGGCCATGCCGCTGTGCTCGGGCAGGGAGACTTCGACGATGTGCTGTTCGAGGTCGGGGTCGGCGTCCACCCAGCCGGGGTTGGACAGGCCCAGCGGCATGGTGATGAGACGGCGGCGCAGGGCCGGCAGCAGCGGCATGCGCGCGCGCATGTGCTCGCGCAGGTCCTCGACATAGTCGCCGTCGTAGCCGGCCGGCAGTTCCAGCAGATGCAGGGCGCCGACATGCATCGGCATCTGCGGCGTTTCCAGGTAGAGGAAGCTGGCGTCGAGGCCGGCGAGCTGTTTCATCCGCTGTCTCCGGAGTTGTCGGTCCAGCATACCGACGATTCAGCGGAGGGCCCTTCGGGGCCGACCACGCCCGCCCCCTTGCGGGGGCCGGCGAAGCCGGCGCGGTTGGCCCTATTCCTCCGGAACGAAGATCCAGAGCAGGATGTAGACCAGGATGCCGCTGCCAAAGGCCAGGAAGAGCACCGTGAAGATCAGGCGCCAGATCCATGAATCCAGGTTGGTCGCACGGGCAATGCCGCCGCAGACGCCGCCGATCCAGCGGTCCACGCGGGCGCGGCGCAGGCCATTGACGGCACTGACGCCGGGGGCCGGTGCCGCACCGGTGATGTAAGGGCCGGCGTGGGGCTGGCCGCTCAGCACGCGCGCTTTGGCCTTGGCGAATTCCTCGTCGTTCAGCACGCCGCGCGCATGCAGTTCGGCCAGCTTGTTGAGTTCTTCTGCGTCGTTCATCCCGGACTCCTTTCGGTGTTGATGAGGCGAAGCCTAGCGGCAGGGCGCGTGCCCGCCACCGCAGTGCGACAGGCCGTCGATTCCTTGGGACGCGCCCGGCGATTTCAGCGGACGGGCCGCTTGCTCTCGTCGATGTCGACGTATTCCCACCAGTTCTGAACGAACATCGGCCGCCGGAAACCACGCAGCTGCGCGCGCTCGATGTCCAGCAGGAAGCGGTGGCCCTTGAGCTTGTAGGGCATGTAGGCCACGCCGATGCGGCGCAGGCGGTCCAGCTTGGCCAGGCGATCAGGGCCGTCGGGCATGGTGGCGATGTCCTCAACCAGGCGGTCGGCCTCGGGGAGGCTGAAGCGGGCGATGTTGTTGCCGCCAGCATGCGTGCTCGACAGCCGCGTCGCGGCGCTGTAGGCGTCGGGCTGGGCTGAAGAGTAGCCCACCATCCACATCTGCAGCTTGCCGGCCCGGGCGGTCTTGAGTTGCTCAGGCCACTTCGCCGTCTTGAACGGGATGCACAGGCCGATGCGGCGCATGTCCTTGTTGAACAGGTCGTCGATGGGGCGCTGGATGCCCTCCGGCGTGGTGGACATCTCCAGCTTCAGCGGGCCGCCGTCGGGGGCGTCGCGGCAGCCGTCACCGTTGCGGTCGATATAGCCGTACAGGTCCAGCAGGGCCTTCGCCCTGGGCGGGTCGAAGTCGCCGTTCTCACTCTTGAACGTTGGGTCATAGCCAAGAGTGTGGGGCGGGAAGTTGCTCTGCGCCGGGATGGCCTGACCGCCGCGAACGAGGCGAATTTCTCGCTCTACGTCCATGGCCAGCGCAATGGCACGGCGCAACGCGATCTGGTGCGGAGCCAGGCCGCCGACGACCGGATCCTCCATGTTGAAGAACATCAGGAAGACGTCTGACCCCAGCGTGCGGTGCAGCTTCATGCCCTGCTTGGCCAGGTTGGGCGCCAGCTGGCTGTTGGGCGCGGCGATGCCGACGAAGGGCTCGGGCACGCGCTCCAGGAAGTCATGCTCGCCACCGACGAAGCTCAGCCAGCGCGGCTGGTCCTCGGCCAGGATGCTGATCTCGACGCGATCGATCATCGGCAGGCGCCGGCCCTGGAAGCGAGTCAGCAAGGCCTGGCCCTCCGCGTCGTCGGGCAGCGGGTTGGCATCGTAGGTGCGCTGGCGGTACCCCGGGTTCTTCTCCAGCACGATGAGGCTGCCGCGCCGCCATTGCTTGAGCATGAAGGGCCCGGTGCCCACCGGGCGGGCCATGGTCTGGTCGCCGGCGGCCTCGATGACCTCGCGCGCCACGGCACCGAACAGGTCGGAGAGCGTGATTTCCTGCAGGAAGCGCGGGTTGGGCTTGTCGAGCTGGAAGCGCAGCGTGTAGCGGTCCAGCAGCTGCAGCCCCGGGATCGGTTTGTCGTAGTCGAAGTCCCGCCTGGCCTTGATGGCCGCTTCGCGCGCCGCCTTCAGGCCGGTCAGGTGCCAGCCTTCAACGGTGCTCCAGGCCGGGCTGGCCACCTTGGGGTCGGCAAAGCGCTTGAAGCTGTAGACGTAGTCGGCGGCGGTCAGCTCGCGCTTCTTGCCGCCGAAGGCCGGGTCGTCCTGGAAGTGGATGCCCGGCCGCACGCGCGCCGTCCACTGCGTGAAGTCGGCGTTGGGCGTCGGCAGCTCGACGGCGGTCAGGGGTTTGAGCTGGACCGGCCGGGCCAGGTAGTCGTAGCTGACCAGGGCTTCGAATATGTGCCCGGTGACCGTGCGCGAGTACAGGTCCAGGATCTTGGCCGGGTCGAAGCCGGTCTCGGCCACGCGGAAGGCGTAGCGCAGCGTCTTCGGCGCAGACGCCGCCGGGTCGGCCTGCGCCGTGCTAACCATCAAACTCAGGGCAAGCAGCAGCGCGCGCATGTTCAACGCTCCGCCGCGCGCTTGGCGGCCATGTCGACGTCGATGTATTGCCAGAAATCTCGGCGGAAGATGTTGCGCTCCGCGCCGATGACCCAGGGGTGGCTGAGGTCGGTCCAGACGCGGTGGCCGCTGATCTTGTAGGGCATGTAGGCGACCGCAAGCTTGTTGGCCTGGTCCATGGCCTGCTGGCGCTCGGGTCCGTTGGGCAGCACGGCCTGCTGTTCGTAGAGGCGGTTGAACTGGGGCAGGTCAAAGCGGCTGTGGTTGGCCTGGCCGGCGTTGGGGCCGTAGCCCAGGGCCAGGTGGTAGCCGGCGTCGGGTGTCGTTGCCACCCAGGCCACATTCCACATCTGCAGCTTGCCGCTGCGGCTGGCCTTGAGGTTCTCGGGGAACTTGGCCTGCTTGAAGCTGATGCGCACGCCGATGGCGCGCAGCGCCTTCTCCATCAGCTCATCGAGCACGCGGTAGTCGGCCGTGGGCTGAGTGGCCCGCTCCAGGCGCAGCGGGCTGCCGTCGGGGCGTTCGCGCCAGCCGTCGCCGTCGACGTCCTTAAAGCCGTGCAGGTCCAGCAGGGCCTTGGCCTTGGCGACGTTGTGCTCGCTCATCTCGGTTTTGAGGTCGGCCCGGTAGCCCCAAGTGCCGGGCGGCATCAAGCCTTGAGCCGGCACCATTTGCCCCTTGCGCGCCAGGCGGATCTCGCGGTCCACGTCGTAAGCCAGACCGATGGCGCGGCGCAGTGCCACCTGGGCCGGCTCGTAGCCGCCGACGACCGGGTCGGTCATGTTGAAGAAGGTGAAGCTGATGTCGGCCCCCGGGTAGCGGTTCATCTTGATGTTGCGCTTGGCCAGATTGGGGGCCAGCTGGCCGTTGGGCGCAGCGACGGTGATGAACTCGAAGGGCACCTCCTGCATGTAGTCGGCCTCCTCGCTCAGGAAGGACAGCCAGCGCGGCTGCGGCTCCTCGATGATGGCCACCTCCAGCCGGTCGATCATGGGCAGCTTGCGGCCCTTGAACTTTGCCGCTGCGGCCTGCAGGTGCGGGCGGTCGGCAGGGGCTTCCTCGTTGTAGAACTCGTCGCGGTAGGCCGGGTTCTTGACCAGCACGATGCGGCTGGAGCGACGCCATTCGTCGCGCTTGAGCATGAAGGCGGCCGTGCCCACCGGATGCTCGCCGACGCGGTCGCCGTAGAACTCCACCACCTCGCGGGCCAGCGCCGCCGCCATCGGGTTGGCGAGGTTGTTGACGAAGCGCGGGTCGGGCTTGGAGAGCTTGATCTGCCAGGTGTATTTGTCCAGCACCTTCAGGCCCTCGACCGGCGTGTCGTAGTCCAGGCCGTTCTTGTTCTTCATAGCCTTCTGGCGCAGCTCGCTCAGGCCTAGCAGGCCGGCGTTCTCCATGATGTAGAGGTTGGGGCTGTTGATCTGCGGGTCGTAGTGGCGCTTGAGCGAGTAGACGTAGTCGGCCGCCACCAGCTCGCGCTTTTGGCCCTTGAAGGCCGGGTCGTCGTGGAAGTACAGGCCCGGCCGCACCTTGAAGGTGAGGGTCTTGAAGTCCGCCGAAATCTCGGGCAGCTCGCAGCCGGAGGGCTCCAGCTTGAAGGGCCGTGCCAGATAGGCCCAACGCACCGGTGCATCGAACATGCCGGTGATCAACGTGTTGGAGTAGGTGTCGGAGACCTTGGCCGGGTCGAAGCTGGTGATGTCGCTGCGGAAGGCATAGCGGAGGACCTTGGGCTCGGGGCTGGATTGCACTGGCGCAGCCGCCAGCAAACACGCGGACAGCGCCGCAACCATGAGCTTTTTCATCCGGACTCCACAACGCAAACGAAGGCGCCGCAGCCTGGATGGCCTGCGGCGCAGCGGCGCTGAGTGTAGGCAAAAGGCGGCAGGCTTCGTTGCCGGAAAAGCCCGGGTGCCCGGCTGGCGCATTGACAATTCAGGCTGCACCGCTGGCTAACCCCATCCAGGTGACTCCCTGGCGTCACCTAGACTGCGGGCCCTCGTGCCGTGTGGCATGCAGTCATGAACCCCGCTCGGCGGGGTTTGCTTTGTAGGTGTTGTTAGAGGAAGGGGCCGCCCCATGACGGCTTATCTGATTCGGCGCCTGTGGCAAATGGTTCCCACCTTGCTGGGTGTCGTGCTGCTGGTGTTTTTCCTGTTCAAGTTCTTTGGCGGCGATCCCGCCGAGATCATGGGCGGCATGGCCGCCACCGAGGAGCAGATCAACGCGATCCGCGAACAGCTGGGGCTCAACGAGCCCTGGTGGGTGCAGCTGGGCATCTTCCTCCAGCAGATCGTCACCTTCGACTGGGGCAAGAGCTGGGCCACCAACGAGCCGGTCGCGCAGCTCTTCATGAGCCGCCTGCCTGCCACGCTGACGGTGATGCTGCCCATCCTGCTGCTGGAAGTGCTGCTGGCCATCCCGCTGGCCATGGGCGTGGCCTATGTGCGCGGCAGCCTGACCGACCGCGCGGTGATGATCTCCACCACCATCGCGGTGTCCATCTCGCTGCTGGTCTACGTCATCGTCTTCCAGTACTTCTTCGCCTTCCGGCTGGGCTGGTTCCCGGTGCAGGGCTGGAGCGATTCGTTCTGGACCAACCTGACGACCTACACGCCGCTGCCCGTCATCGTCGTCTCGCTGGTGGCGCTGGCGCCGCAGACGCGGCTGTACCGCAGCTTCTTCCTGGATGAGCTGGGCCACGACTACGTGCGCACCGCGCGCGCCAAGGGCCTGCCCGAGAAGACCGTGCTGATGAAGCATGTGCTGCGCAACGCCCTCATCCCCATCATGACCAACGTCTCGGTGCTGCTGCCGGGCGTGTTTGTGGGCAGCTTCCTGATCGAGGTGTTCTTCTCCATCCCCGGCCTGGGCCGCGAGATCCTGCTGGCCGTCAACCGCAGCGACTACCCCGTCATCCAGGCCTTCGCCATCTACCTGGCCGCCATCACCATGCTGGTGAATCTGATCACCGACCTGCTCTACAGCCTGGTCGATCCGCGCGTGGTGCTCAAGTGAGCGCGGCCGTCAATCAATCCCGGGGTGTCTGGGCCCTGGCCTGGACGCGGCTGAAGGCCGACCGCGTCGGCATGGTCTGCCTGTGGATCGTCGCCGCCTTCATGCTGCTGGTGGCGCTGACCGCCGCCGACGTGGTGGCCGGCAGCTGGCAGAAGGAGATTGGCGTGCCGAATGCGCCGCCCCATGTCGTCGGCCCCAAGCCGGCGGA
Organism: Roseateles sp.; assembly: GCF_052436255.1. Taxonomy (GTDB): domain Bacteria; phylum Pseudomonadota; class Gammaproteobacteria; order Burkholderiales; family Burkholderiaceae_C; genus Pelomonas. The sequence continues at coordinate 20,833 of NZ_JBQVNP010000078.1, forward strand.
AGCCCTCGGTGCGATCGAGGTGCCCAAGGGCCCGAACGTCGACCTGTCCGACATCGACCCGCTGGCGCCGCGCTATGCCGAGTGGGAAGAGGCGGCCAAGAAGTACAAGACCGAGGAAGTCAACCGCGCCGAGACGCTGCCGCTGGGCGCCGATCGTCTGGGTCGAGACATCCTGCAGAAGGTGCTCAAGGGCGCCGAGGTCAGCATCGTCGTCGGCCTGCTGGCGGCCGTTGTAGCCACCTTCATCGGCACGCTGCTGGGCGCCATCTCGGGCTTTTTCGGCGGCAAGATCGGCGACCTGCTGGAGTGGGTCTACAACGTCTTCACCGCCATCCCGTCCATCCTGCTGATCTTTGCCTTTGCGGTGATCTTCGGCCGCGGCGTCATGTCGGTGGTGCTCATCCTGGGCCTGACCGGCTGGACCGGTATCTACCGCCTGGTGCGTGCCGAGTTCATGAAGCACCGTCAGCGCGACTATGTGCGCTCGGCCGAGGCCATCGGCGCCAGCAACGCGTCGCGCATGTTCAAGCACATCCTGCCCAACGTCTCGCATGTGGCCCTGGTGCAGCTCAGCCTGCATGTGGTCAGTTTCATCAAGAGCGAGGTCATCCTGAGCTATCTGGGCCTGGGCGTCAGCGTTGACCAGGTGTCATGGGGCACCATGCTGGCCGAAGCGCAGAGCGAACTCATCCTGGGCTACTGGTGGCAGCTGGCTGCCGTGACCGTCACGATGGCGGTGTTCGTAACGGCGTTCGCGCTGTTCACGGACGCGTTGCGTGATGCGCTGGACCCGAAGCTCAGGGGTCTTGAATGAACCATCAGAAAAGGCAACCACAGAGGCACAGAGACACGGAGAAATTCAGACCTCCGGCTTGCGCTTTCTCTCTGTGCCTCTGTGTCTCTGTGGTTGCATTTCAATGAACGGAACGAACATGCTCTTGAGCATCCAAGACCTCAAGGTCGCCTTCCGCCTCGGCAAGGAACACGGCGAGCAGCAGCGCGCGCTGGCCGTCAAGGGCGTCAGCTTCGACATTCCCGAGAACAGCACGGTCGCCCTGGTCGGCGAGTCGGGCTCGGGCAAGTCGGTGACGGCCATGTCCATCCTCAACCTGCTGCCAACGAACGCCGAACGCAGCGGTCGCATCCTGTTCCAGGGTCGCGACCTGCTGCAGGCCGGACCGCGCGAGCTGCTGGCCATGCGCGGCAAGGAGATCGCCTGCGTCTTCCAGGACCCGATGAGCTCGCTCAACCCGGTCTTCACCGTGGGCCAGCAGCTGGTGGAGCCGCTGATCACCCACCTGCGCATGTCGGCCAAGCAAGCCCTGGTGCGCGCCGAGGAACTGCTGCACGAGGTTGGCATTCCCGAGCCCAAGCGCCGGCTCAAGGCCTACCCGCACGAGATGAGCGGCGGCCAGCAGCAGCGCGTGATGATCGCCATGGCACTTGCCTGCGAGCCCAAGCTGCTGATCGCCGACGAGCCCACCACCGCGCTGGACGTCACCATCCAGCGCCAGGTCATGGAGCTGATGGGCAAGCTCAAGGACAAGCACCGCATGTCCATGCTTTTCATCAGCCACGACCTGGGCGTGGTGGGCGAGATCTCCGACCACGTCGTCGTCATGCGCCACGGCGAGATCCGCGAGAAGGCGCCCGTTGCCGACATCTTCAACGCGCCGCAGGACGGCTACACCAAGGCCTTGCTGGCCTGCCGCCCGTCGTTGAGCGAGAACCCGGCGCGGCTGATGGTCATCGACGACCACATCGCTGGCAAGGCAGCGGACAACAATCACCGCGCCAAGGACCCGCAGGCGCCGGTGATCCTGCAGGTGCGCGGACTGCGCAAGAGCTTCTGGCTCAAGGCCGGCCTGTTCGGCAAAAAGGAGTTCCGGGCCGTCAAGGGCGTGGACTTCGACCTGCGCAAGGGCCACACACTGGGCGTGGTCGGCGAGTCCGGCTCGGGCAAGACCACGATGGGGCTGACGCTGCTGCGGCTGCATGAACCCACTGGTGGCTCGGTGATGTTCGAGGGCCGCGACCTGCTGACCATGGGCCGCGGTGACTGGTTGCAGATGCGCCGCCGCATCCAGGTCGTGTTCCAGAACCCCTATGCCTCGCTGAACCCGCGCTTCACCATCGGCCAGACGCTGCGCGAGCCGATGGAGATCCACGCCATCGGCGCCAACACGGCCGAGGGCGGGGCGCGCGCCGTCGCGCAGCTGAACAAGGTCGGCCTGGCCGAGAGGGCCATGGCCAAGTACCCGCCCGAGTTGTCGGGCGGCCAGCGCCAGCGCATCGCCATCGCGCGCTGCCTGACGCTGCAGCCCGAGGTGCTGGTGCTGGATGAGGCCGTGTCGGCGCTGGACGTGTCGGTGCAGGCTCAGGTGCTCAACCTGCTGAAGGACCTGCAGGACGAGTTCGGACTGAGCTATATCTTCATCAGCCACGACCTGGCGGTGGTCAAGTTCATCTCGGACGAGGTGCTTGTGATGCAGAACGGCGACGTCGTCGAGCAGGCCCTCACGCATGACCTCATCGCCGCGCCGCGTGAGGAGTACACGCGCCGCCTGCTCGGCGCCGTGCCGCGCGGCTACCAGGGGCCGGCTCCTGGGGCCGCCTAGCCGGGCGATGCCATGCGTGGCGTGCAATTTCAACGGTCTTGCGCGTATCCGCCGCGACAGGCCCGCTGAACCGCGCTGAAATCGCTGGCACCGGGCGGCACAACCGCCCTCCTGCCGCTCCGATGCACCCCTTCCTGGCTCCACGATCGACGCTCTGCGCGGCGCTGGCTGCGTTGGCGTTGCTGTGCGCCTGTTCCCCGGGCGGTGGCGGCGGGTTGCCTGCGTCGGCTGCCGCAGTGTCCGCGGAGCTGGACGACGGCCTGGCGCGCGACCTAGAGCGTATCGAGCGCGGCGGGCGTGCCAGGCCCGCCGAACTCGAGCTGGAGCTGCGTGCCCGTGGCGAGCACCTGGCGCCAGGCAGCGCCGCGCAGCTGGACGTGATGGCCCTGCGCGGCCTGCTCGCCGCGTTGGCGCGCGACCGCGCCCTGGCCGACCAGATCGCCCAGCAACTGCGCGAC
>NZ_JBQVNP010000079.1:0-23546 GCF_052436255.1 Roseateles sp.
GCGACCGCCGCAAGGCCATGCTGGAAGACATCGCCATCCTGACGGGCGGCAAGGTCATCGCCGAAGAAGTCGGCCTGACGCTCGAGAAGGTCACGCTGGCCGACCTGGGCCAGGCCAAGCGCGTCGAAGTGGGCAAGGAAAACACCACCATCATCGACGGCGCCGGTGCTGCTGCCGACATCGAAGCCCGCGTCAAGCAAGTGCGCATCCAGATCGAGGAAGCCACCAGCGACTACGACCGCGAGAAGCTGCAAGAGCGCGTGGCCAAGCTGGCCGGCGGTGTTGCCGTCATCAAGGTCGGTGCTGCCACCGAAGTCGAGATGAAGGAAAAGAAGGCCCGCGTCGAAGATGCGCTGCACGCCACGCGTGCCGCCGTTGAAGAAGGCATCGTGGCCGGTGGCGGCGTTGCGCTGCTGCGCGCCAAGCAGGCTGCCGGCACCATCAAGGGCGTCAACGCCGACCAGGACGCCGGCATCAAGCTGGTCCTGCGCGCCATCGAAGCACCGCTGCGCGAGATCGTCTACAACGCCGGTGGCGAAGCCTCCGTCGTCGTCAACGCCGTGCTGGCCGGCTCGGGCAACTACGGCTTCAACGCCGCCAACGACACCTATGGCGACATGATCGAAATGGGCATCCTGGACCCGACCAAGGTGACGCGCACTGCCCTGCAGAACGCTGCATCCGTCGCGTCGCTGATGCTGACGACCGAAGCCATGGTCGCCGAGTCGCCGAAGGAAGAAGCTGCCGGCGGCGGCATGCCTGGCGGCATGGGTGGCATGGGTGGCATGGGCGGCATGGACATGTAATCGGCACGGCTTTCGGCTATCGCGCAGGCGCTGGACGGCGCTGCAGTGCTCACCGCACGAGAGTGCGGTCCCGCGCTACACACCGCCCATCACCTGCTCGCTACGCCGACTGCCACACCGATTGCGGAGTCGCTTCGCGACTTGCATCCGTAAGAAAAGGGGTTGCTCGCGCAGCCCCTTTCTTTATTGGCGCGCCGCAGGCTTCAGTCGCTGGCACGGGCCATCGAGCGCGTGGGCGTGTACGCCAGGCCGATGCCGTAACTTGCGCCTGTTTTCTGCCGCACCAGCGGGCTGGCGCGGTTGGCGGCGCCGGCCACGCCGTCGAGGCGTCCGAACGCGTAGAGCCTCAGGTCCGGCGTCAGATTCATGCCACGCAGCGGCAACTCGAACGTGATGCGGTCGCGGGCGCTGCGGCCATTTGGGAACCACCGCGCCACCGGGCCCGCCTCCAGCAGCGTGCCAAGCCGCGCCACGCCCTCGCGTGCGCGAAGCGACTCGGAGCCCGAGCTGAGCGAACCGGCGAAGGACACATCGAGTTCGAAGCCCTCCGTGTGAACCGCGCGCAGCCCGGCGCCCGAACCATCGGCGTGCAGCAATCCGCCCCGGTACATCACGTAGGGCAGCGCCAGCGCGTGGCGGGCCTGCTGGTCGGCCCCTGGGCAGGCCAGCTGCAATACACCCGCAGCCGCGACGCCCAGCTCTCACAAACTCAGGTCCGGCGCGGCCAGGTTGGCCGCCAGTTCGGCGTCGCTTGGCCGCAGCGCCATTGCGCGCTCCAAGGCCGGCAGTGCGTCCTCGCCGAGCATCTGCTGGGCCACGGACGGGGCCTTTCAGAGCTCGCCATCCCGCCGCCGCGCAGCGAGCAGACTGCGCGCCCGAGCGGCCATCTCGGCATGCCGTCCAGCTTGAAAAAGCGTGAAAAGGTCCTGAAGTGCGGCGTCTGCCATGTGGTTCGGGGGTCGGTACGAGAGGGTGGCACGCAGGGCGCACCAGCTTGGCGCCGGATAATCGCATTGCCCCCTAACGCCACCCATGCGCTCCAGCCTGCATCCTCACGAACTGCTCGACCACGCCTTGACCGAGGCCGGCCCGCTGGCCCGCGAGTTGCTGAACGTCGTGCAGGACGAGCTTGACGCCCAGCCCCAGCACTACCCGCTGCGCGAGGGCTGGCGCAAGGCACGTGGCCATTTCGCGGCCGACTTCGAGGGCAAGCTGATCGAGCTGCTGCAGGCCGGCCGCCGCGGCGACGACCCGCTGCACCGCTCACCGTTGCAACTGGGTGGGCTGGAAAGCCTCAGCCTCGTCGACGAGCACCAGGCCCTGCAGGACGTCGCCATCGCCCACGTCGCCCGCACGTCCGAGGAGCTGAGCCGGGCCGAGTTGCACCAGATCGGCAACTTTTTCGCCGCGCTTCGAGGCACTGCCCGGGCTCGCGAACGCGACAACCCGCTGCGCCCGGCCCTTTATGCCCACGCGCTGCACCATGCGCTGGCGTCCAGCCCGCTCGCCGCCCAAGCGCAGTACGAGCTGATGCGTTTGGCGGCCACGCCGCTGGCCCGCGCCTTGCACCGCATGTACGCAGAGGCCTGCGCGACGCTGCGTGACGCCGACATCAGCGACATGGTGGCGTCGCACGGCCACGCCCAGACCGACCCGCTGGCCCACCAGCGCCTGGCCGCCGCACGCGGGGTTGGCATGCGGCCGCCGGCCCACGGCACGCTGGACGGCCTGCTGCGCCGTGTCGATGCCGTCAACTCACGCCCCCAGGGTCTGAGCGGTTTCGGTGCGGCCACGCAGCGCGACCCGCTGGCACCGGCGCCCTTCGTGCGCACCACCGGGCCGGACATGCTCAGCCGGCTCTACGACCAGATCCTGGCCGACCCGCGCCTGCTGCCGCCGATGAAGGCCTTGCTCGCGCGGCTGCAGATCGCCGTGGTGCGTCTGGCGCGCAGCGACGCCATGCTGCTGCGCCGCCAGGACCACCCCACCTGGGCGCTGCTGAACCGCGTCGCCTCTCACGGCATGGCCTTCGAGCGCGCCGACGACGACCGCCTCGTCGACTTCCTGCGCTTCATGGAGGCCGAAGCCCAGCTACTCGTCGATGCACCGACGCCGACTGCGGCCCTGTTCCAGCAGGTGCGGGCGCGTGTCTATGCGCGCATCGACACGCAGGCCCGGCAGAGCAGCGAGCGCAATGCGGTCGCGCTGGCGGCACTGGAGCGCGAACATCAGCGCCACGACTGGCGCGAACTGCTGCGCGAGCAGATCGACCACCAGATCGCCGATGCGCCGCTGGGCCCGCGCATGCATCGCTTCCTGCAGACGAGCTGGGTCGACGTCATCGTGACCGCCATGGTGCGCCACGGCCGCGACTCGCGCGAGGCCCAGGCCGCGATGGAGATGGTCGACGCCGTGCTCGACAGCCTCATCACGCCGCGCGACCTCGGCGGCCGCGAAGCACTGCGCATGCGCCTGCCGGTGCTCGTCGAGCGCCTGGTGACCGGCTGCGACAGCATCCGTCTGCCCGAGGCCATGCGCGAGCCTGCGCTGGCGGAGCTGGCGGCCCAGCATGCGCGCCTGCTGCGCGGACTGCCGGCGGTCGAGCCGGCCGAGCGCCGGCCCCCGCCGCCCAAGGCAGCCGCTTCCGCGAGCGCTGCGCCCTCGGCCGACGAGATCGTGCAGCGCTTGATGGAAGAGCGTGACTCGCAGGTGCCTTCGCACTGGCTGAGCGCCGACGTCGACCGCGGCGGGCTGCCTACCGTGCCGGTGCAGCTCTACAACGAGCACGACTCGCCCGATGCGCGCGCTGCGCTGCAGCGTTGGATCGACGGCCTGCAGATCGGCCGGTGGTGCCACATGTTCATCCAGGGCAACTGGCACACCGCGCAGGTCGCCTGGATCAGCGAGGGCCGCCAGTTCATGCTCTTCGTCGGCCGCGATGCCGACGCGCGCCTGCCACTGACGCGCCGCGCGCTGGAGGCACTGCTGGCCAACGGCTTGATCACGGCGCTGGAAGACGACAGCGTCGTCCAGCGCGCCGTCGACACGCTGATGAGCGACCTCGACGGCGGCTGATCACCCCGCCGCTCAATCTGCCGGCTGAACCGCTTCCACGACCGGCGCGGCCGCAACCGCTTCGGGCAGGCGATGCGCCAGCACCCATTCGCGCAGGGCCACGGCCACATCGCCGACACCGCTTTTCTTCAGCGCCGAGAACAGCGTGACCGCCACGTCGGAATGCTCGGTCGTCATGCCGGCCAGGAAGTCGCCGGTCGAGCGCAGCACCGCATCGGCTTCCTTGCGGTTGAGCTTGTCGGACTTGGTCAGCAGCACCAGCAGCTTGATCTCGCCCGTCGCGACGCGGGCCGCGACGAACTCCAGCAACTGTTTGTCGAGGTCGGTCAGACCCAGGCGCGAGTCGACCATCAACACCACGCCCGACAGGCTGCGGCGCACCTCCAGGTAGTCGGCCATGACCTTCTGCCAGCGCAGCTTGGCCGTCTTGGCCACGGCCGCATAGCCGTAGCCGGGCAGGTCGGCAAACAGCGCGTCGGCCGCGTCCTTGGGGCCGAGCTCGAAAAGATTGATGTGCTGGGTGCGGCCCGGCGTCTTGGACGCGAATGCCAGGCGCTTCTGCTGGGCCAGCGTGTTGATGGCGGTGGACTTGCCGGCGTTGGAGCGGCCGACGAAAGCGATCTCGGGCAACTCGGTGGCCGGCAGGTGCACGAGCTGGCTGGCGGTGGTCAGGAAGCGCGCCGTGTGCGTCCAGCCCAAAGCCAGCTTCTCGGTGACGATCTGCGGCGTGTTGTCGGTGGTGGCTTCAGCCTCGGGGATGGGTTCGGTCATGGCTAGGTCGGAGGCTGTGATCCAGCATTGTAAAATTCTGAGGTTGCGCCCACCGAAACCGAATAAATCCATGAAGACTGTCGCCTTCCTCCTGTCGAGTCTGCTGCTCGCCGCCACGGCCCAGGCCGCGAACGAGCCCGCCGCCATGGCCAAGCCCGACCTCGCCAAGGGCGGCGCCATCTCGAACCAGGTCTGCATGGCCTGCCACACGGCAGACGGTACGCGCGGCGCACCGGCCAACCCCATCATTGCTGGCCAGCACGCCGAGTACCTCGCCAAGCAGCTGGTCGAGTTCAAGACCGGCAAACGCAAGAATCCCATCATGCAGGGCATGGCAGCGCCGCTGTCGGAGGAAGACATCCGCAATGTGTCGGCCTTCTACGCTTCCAAGACCACCAAGCCGGGCTTTGCCAAGAACAAGGACAGCGTCGCCCTGGGCGAGAAGATCTACCGCGGCGGCATCGCCGACCGCCAGGTGCCGGCCTGCGCGGGCTGCCATGCGCCCAATGGCGCCGGCATGCCGGCCCAATACCCGCGCCTGGGCGGCCAGCATGGTGACTATGTCGAGGCGCAGATGACGGCCTTCCGCAGCGGCGCGCGCGCCAACAACCCGGTGATGACGACTGTTGCCTCCAAAATGAACGACAAGGAGATCAAGGCCGTTTCCGATTACATCGCCGGCCTGCGCTGAACCTCGCGACCGCCTCGCGGAACGAAGGCCGGTGTTCCGCACCGGCCTTTTTTTCTGAGCCCGCCCCACGCCTTCGCGTTTGATGTCCTCCACCACCTCCCGCCCCCCCGTCGCCCGCGAACTGCTGGACCTGTTGTCGTCCATGCGCTTCGCCATCACGCTGCTCAGCGTGATCTGCATCGCCTCGGTGATCGGCACCGTGCTGCGCCAGAGCGAGCCGATGGGCAACTACATCAATCAGTTCGGCCCCTTCTGGGCCGAGGTGTTCGAGCGCGTCGGCCTGTACACCATCTACAGCGCGCCCTGGTTCCTCGCCATCCTGGCCTTTCTGGTGCTGTCGACCAGCCTGTGCATCGCGCGCAATGCGCCCAAGATCCTGGTCGACCTGCGCAGCTACAAGGAAGGCGTGCGCGAGCAATCGCTGCAGGCCCACCACCACAAGGCCATCGGCGAGGTGAACAGCAACCCGCGGATGGCCCTGGCCGAGATTGGCGCGACGCTGACCCAGTTCGGCTGGAAGGCGCGCGTGCAGCAGCGCGATCACGGCACCATGATCGCGGCGCGGCGCGGCGCGGCCAACAAGATCGGCTACCTGGCGGCGCATTCGTCCATCGTGCTCATCCTCGTCGGCGGCGTCCTCGACGGCAATGCCATGGTGCAGCTGGCGATGTGGCTGCAGGACAAGCAGCTCTACACCGGCTCGGGGTTAGTCGCCGACATCAAGCCCGAACATCGCCTGTCCGCCGCCAACCCCAGTTTCCGCGGCAATATCTCGGTGACGGAGCAGCAGCGCCAGGGCATTGCGGTGCTGACCCTGCCCAGCGGCGTCGTGCTGCAGGACCTGCCCTTCGACATCGAGTTGAAGAAGTTCAGCGTGGACTACTACTCCACCGGCATGCCCAAGAGCTTTGCCAGCGACATCGTCATCCATGACGGCGATGTGCGGCGCGAGGCCACCGTCAAGGTCAACGAGCCCGCCATCCACAAGGGTCTGGCCATCTACCAGAGCAGCTTCGAGGACGGCGGCTCCAGACTCAAGCTGCAGGTCCTTCCACTCACGGGCGGCAAGCCCGGCCCCATCGAGGGCCGTGTCGGCACCAAGCTGGCCTTTGGCGAACAGACGCTGGAGCTCGATGGCTTGCGCGTCATCAACGTCGAGAACCTCGCCGCCGACGGCGCCAACGCCAGTGGCGCCGATGTGCGCAAGGTCGATCTCGGCGAACGCTTGAGCAAGCATCTCGGCAGCGGTGCCAAGGGCGATGAGACCAAGTCGCTGCACAACGTCGGTCCCAGCTTCAGCTACAAGCTGCGCGACGCCGCAGGCCAGGCGCGCGAGTACAACAACTACATGCTGCCGGTGGAGCTGGATGGCCAGAGGCTCTTCCTCGCAGGCGTGCGCGACACCCCGGCCGAGACCTTCCGCTACTTGCGCATGCCGGCCGACGAGAACGGCGACCTGACCGGCTGGCTGCGCCTGCGCCAGGCCTTGGCCGAGCCGGCCCTGCGCGACGCCGCGGCGCGCCGCTATGCCGTGTCGGCCACGCCGCCCAACCAGCCCCAGCTGACGCCGCAGCTGCAGCTCACCGCCCAGCGCGCGCTGACGCTTTTTTCTGGCGCCGCAGCCCAGCCGGGCGACGAGGTGAAGGGCGGCCTGCCCGCCTTGTCGCAGTTCATCGAACGCGACGTCCCAGAGGTTGATCGCCAACGCGTCTCCGAGGTGCTGCTGCGCATCCTCAACGGCAGCCTGTTCGAGCTGAACCAGTTGGTTCGCGAACGCGACGGCCTTAAACCCGCAACGGCGGACCCAGCCATGCAAGCCTTCATGACGCAGGCCGTGCTGTCGCTGTCCGACAGCCTTTATTACCCGGCGCCGATGCTGCTGCAGTTGCAGGACTTCGAGCAGGTCCAGGCCAGCGTCTTCCAGGTCGCGCGCGCACCGGGCCAGAAGCTGGTCTACCTGGGCGCCATCCTGCTCATCGTTGGCGTCTTCGCGATGCTCTACATCAAGGAGCGGCGGTTGTGGGTGTGGATCGCGCCCAGCGCCAACCCGGGTAGTTCCCACGTGCGCATGGCCCTGTCCAGCACGCGTGAATCGCCCGACAACGCTACGCTGTTTGCCCAGCTCAAGGCTGCTGTGCTCAAGGATCAGTCATGAACACCACCACCTTCGATCTGCCGCGCCGCCACGCGCTGCAGCGCCGCGACGTCTTCGACTGGCTGTTCGCCGCCCTGGTGCTGCTCGGCGGCGGCTATGCCTTCAGCCGCTACAACGCCAGCATGGACGTCTACGAGCAGGGCATCCTGCTGTGCGCCCTGCCCACGCTGGTGGCGCTGGGTTGGTTCTGGAAACCGCTGCGCGCGCTCAGCCTGGCGGTCGGCGCGGCGACGCTGCTCGCCATCGCCTTGTATGGCCGGCAGACCGACGACTTCGGCGCCGATCTCGCCGCGGGTGAGCAGGTGTTCTTTCTCAAGTACATGCTGTCCAGCCAGAGCGCCATCCTGTGGATGAGTCTGCTGTTCACCATGAGCATGCTGTTCTATTGGGGCGGCTTTTTCACCCGCGCCGGCAAACACAGCGCGGCGGAAGCCATCGGCTCCAAGCTGGCCTGGGGCGGTGTCTTCATGGCCCTGGTCGGCATGCTGGTGCGCTGGTACGAGAGCCACCAGATCGGCGCCGATATCGGCCACATCCCCGTCAGCAACCTGTACGAAGTCTTCGTGCTGTTCTGCTGGATGACGACGCTGTTCTACCTCTACTACGAGCAGCGCTTCGCGACACGCTCGCTGGGCGCCTACGTGATGCTGGTCGTCAGTGCGGCCGTCGCCTTCCTGCTCTGGTACACGGTGGCACGCGGCGCGCAGGAAATCCAGCCGCTGGTGCCGGCCCTGCAGAGCTGGTGGATGAAGATCCACGTGCCCGCCAACTTCGTCGGTTATGGCGCCTTCGCGCTGGCCGCCATGGTGGCCCTGGCCTATCTGCTGAAGACGGCGACGACGCGTTCGCTATGGATCGGCCTCGTCGCCATGCCGGTGGCCATCGTCGGCCTGATCCTGGCCGTGCGCTTCGGTGCCGACCTGCAGGCCGCCACCGTCACCGGCCTGGACGGCTGGGCGCGCAAGATCGCCGGCGTGGCCGTGTTCCTGGCCATCGCCGTCGTGCTGCGCAGCCGCCTGAGCGCCCGCCTGCCCGAGCTGCCCCAGCTCGACGACCTCATGTACAAGGCCATCGCCCTGGGCTTTGCCTTCTTCACCATCGCCACCATCCTGGGCGCCTTCTGGGCCGCCGAGGCATGGGGCGGCTACTGGAGCTGGGACCCCAAGGAAACCTGGGCGCTGATCGTCTGGCTCAACTACGCGGCCTGGCTGCACATGCGGCTGATGAAGGGCCTGCGCGGCGCCGTGTCAGCCTGGTGGGCGCTGGTCGGCCTGCTCGTCACGACGTTCGCGTTCCTGGGCGTCAACATGTTCCTGTCGGGCCTGCACAGCTACGGTGAGTTGTGAGGCCCGTGTCCAGGGCGGCTGAAGGGATCTGAGATCTTCTGAAAGCGGCATGCCGGCGTTCGCCGCGCCGCCGCCTTGCGCAGTCAACCCACCGGCAGCGCCGTCTCGTACTTGACCTCACGCAGCACGACATTGCTGCGCACGCTGCTGACGCCCGGCAGCTTGAAGATGTGCTGCTGCAGAAACAGGTCGTAGGCCTTCATGTCGGCCGCGACGACCTTGATGACGTAGTCGGCCTCGCCGGTGATGGCATGGCATTCGATGATCTCGCGGCGCGTGGCGATGAGCTGCTCGAACTGCTCGACCGCGCCCTCGCTGTGCCGCACCAGACTCACGTTGGCCAGCACGCAGATGGACAGGCCGATCTTCTCGCGGTCCACCAGCACGACATGGCCGCGGATGATGCCGCGGTCCTCCAGCTCCTTCACGCGCCGCCACACCGGCGTGGCCGACAGGCCGACCTTTTCCGCCAGCGCCTGCATCGACAGCGTGGCGTCCGCCTGCAGGGCCTCAAGGATCTGCAGGCTGGCTCGGTCGAACTCGTTTGTTTCCATGAATCCCCTCTTTGGAGAAGAATCATCTCATTCGACCGCCATTGACTCGCCATTGAGGCAAGTTCATCCGGCACCTGGAGGGAAGAATTCCCCGCCCACAGGAGACACGATGGCCGACACCCCCGCATTGCGCCCCTACCAGCTCAGCGACAACCTCGCGGCCGCCAGCGGCGCCGTCTTCCTGACCGGCACCCAGGCCCTCGTGCGGCTGCTGCTGGCGCAGAAGGCGCAGGACGAGCGCGCCGGGCTGAAGACGGCCGGCTTCGTCTCCGGCTACCGCGGCTCGCCGCTGGGCATGGTGGACCAGCAGCTGTGGAAGGCGAAGAAGTTTCTTGAGAAGGCGCACATCGAGTTCCTGCCCGCCATCAATGAGGACCTGGCCGCCACCGCCTGCCTGGGCGTGCAGCGCGTGGCGCTGGACCCGCAGCGCACCGTCGATGGCGTTTTTGCGATGTGGTACGGCAAGGGGCCGGGTGTGGACCGCTCGGGCGATGCGCTCAAGCACGGCAATGTCTACGGCACCAGCACCCAGGGCGGCGTGCTGGTGGTGTGCGGCGACGACCACGGCTGTGTGTCCAGCAGCACGCCGCACCAGAGCGACCAGGCGCTGCAGGCCTGGAGCATGCCGCTGGTGCACCCGGCCAATGTGGCCGAGTACCTGGAGTTCGGCCTCTACGGCTGGGCGATGTCGCGCTTCTCGGGCGCCTGGGTCGGCTTCAAGGCGATCTCGGAAGTGGTCGAGAGTGGCATGACGGTGGACCTGGATGCCGTGCCGCTCGATTTCGAGCATGCGGTGGACTACACAGCACCGACCGACCTGCACATCCGCTCGGTCGACCTGCCGTCGCTGGAGCTGGAGTCGCGCCTGGCCCACAAGATCGACGCGGTGAAGGCCTTTGCCAAGGTCAACAGCATCGACAAGCACATCGTCACCAACCCGGCCGCCACGCTCGGCATCGTCACGGTGGGCAAGGCGCACTACGACTTCATGGAGGTGCTGCGCCGGCTGGACCTGGACCCCAACGCGCTGGCCGCCGCCGGCGTGCGGGTCTACAAGGTCGGCCTGGTGTTCCCGCTGGAGCCGACGCGCATCAATGAGTTCTGTTCCAACCTCACCGACGTGCTGGTCATCGAGGAAAAGGGCCCGATCGTCGAGCGCCAGATCAAGGAGCTGCTCTACCACCTGCCCGACTTCCAGCGCCCGCGCGTCGTCGGCAAGACCGACGAGAACGGCGCCGCCGTGCTGAGCGCCCTCGGCGAGCTGCGCCCCAGCCGCATCATGGGCACGGTGGCCGACTGGCTGGCGCGACTCAACCCCGCGCTGGACCGCCGCCATCTGGTCGTCGACTTCCAGACGCCCTGCCTGCTGAGCAACGCCGCCGACGGCGTGCGCCGCCAGCCCTATTTCTGCTCGGGCTGCCCGCACAACACCTCGACGAAACTGCCCGAGGGCTCGCGCGCGCTGGCCGGCATCGGCTGCCACTTCATGGCCAGCTGGATGGAGCGCGGCACCTCGGGCCTGATCCAGATGGGCGCCGAGGGCGTGGACTGGGCGGCGCATTCGCGCTTCACGAAAGAGAAGCATGTCTTCCAGAACCTGGGCGACGGCACCTACTACCACTCGGGCTACCTCGCCATCCGCCAGGCCATCGCGGCCAAGACCAACATCACCTACAAGATCCTCTACAACGACGCCGTCGCGATGACTGGCGGCCAGCCGGTGGACGGCCAGACCAGCGTGCCGCAGATCGCGCGCCAGGTGGAGGCCGAGGGCGTCAAGCGCTTGGTGGTCGTCTCCGACGAGATCGACAAGTACGAGGGCCACCACGGCCTGTTCCCCGCAGGCACGACCTTCCACGACCGCAGTCAGCTCGACGCGGTGCAGCGCGAGCTGCGCGACATCGAAGGCGTGACGGTGCTGATCTACGACCAGACCTGCGCCGCCGAGAAGCGCCGCCGCCGCAAGAAGGGTGAGTTCGCCGACCCACCCAAGCGCATCTTCATCAACGAGGCGGTCTGCGAAGGCTGCGGCGACTGCGGGGTGGCCAGCAACTGCCTGAGCGTGGTGCCCGTCGAGACCGACTGGGGCCGCAAGCGCGCCATCGAGCAAAGCAGCTGCAACAAGGACTTCTCCTGCATCAATGGCTTCTGCCCCAGCTTCGTGTCGGTGCATGAGCCGGTGCTGAAGAAGAAAGCCGGCGCGAGCTACACGGCGCAAGACCTGGCGCGCGAACTGGCGGCCATCACGCCGCCCGCGCCCTGGCAGTGGACGGGGCCGTTCGACCTGCTGGTCACCGGCGTCGGCGGCACCGGCGTCGTCACCGTCGGCGCGCTGGTGTCCATGGCCGCGCACCTGGAAGGCAAGCAGGCCTCGGTGCTGGACTTCATGGGCTTTGCGCAGAAGGGCGGCGCGGTGCTGAGCTTCGTGCGCGTCGCCCCCACGCTGGACCTGCTCAACCAGGTGCGCATCGACACCCAGCAGGCCGACGTGCTGCTGGCCTGCGACATGGTCGTCGGCGCTTCGCCCGACGCGCTAGGCACCATCAAGGCCGGCCGCACCGTCATTCTGGCCAACACGCATGAGCTGCCGACCGCCGGCTTCGTGCGCAACCCGGACGCGTCGCTGCAAGGCGACTCGCTGCTGGCCAAGATGAAGTTCGCGGTGGGTGAGAACGGCGCCCTCGACACCATCGATGCGCAGGACATCTCGCAGCGTCTGATGGGCGACACCCTGCCCAGCAACATCATCATGCTGGGCGCCTGCTGGCAGCGCGGCCTGATCCCCGTCAGCGAGGCCGCGCTGATGCGCGCCATCGAGCTCAACGGCGTCGCCGCCGAGGCCAACAAGACCGCCTTTGCGCTCGGCCGCCTGGCCATCGCCGCGCCGGACGCCATTGCGCGCCTGGCCGGCGACGTCAATGTCGTCAAGCTCTTCAACTTCGACCAGCTCGATGGTGCTGACGGCCTGATCGAGCGGCGTGCCAGGTTCCTGACCGACTACCAGGACGCCGCCTACGCGCAGCGCTACCGCGCCCTGGTCGAGCGCGTGCGCGCAGCGGAATCCAAGCTCGGCCGTGGCCAGCGCCTGACCCAGGCCGTGGCCCGCTACTACGCCAAGCTGCTGGCCATCAAGGACGAGTACGAGGTCGCGCGCCTGTATACCGACGGCCGCTTCGAGGCCGCGATGAAGGCGCAGTTCGAAAACTGGGAGCGCCTGAGCTTCCACCTCGCGCCGCCGCTGATCTCACGCCCGGGCGCCGACGGCCGCGCGAAGAAGATCGAGCTGGGGTCATGGACCTTCACCGCCTTCAGGTGGCTGGCCAAGTTCAAGGGCCTGCGCGGTGGTGCGCTCGACATCTTCGGCAAGACCGAGGAGCGCCGCATGGAGCGCCGGTTGATCACCGACTACGAGGGTCTGCTCGACGAGATCCTGGCCTCACTGACGGCCGAGAACCTCAACACGGCTGTCGAGCTGGCCCGCCTGCCCGAGAAGATCCGCGGCTACGGGCATGTGAAGCACGCCAACGTTTTGGCGGTGAAGAAGCAGCGGCAGAGCTTGCTGGATCGCTTCCACGGCCGCGCGGTGGAAGTGGCTGCTCAGCCCGTGGCGATGCCCGTGCGCGTCAAGGGCGTGGCCGAGCTGTGAGGCGCTGGCTGAGTCCGACGCGCAGGTGGGGTGCAGACTGACATGACGGGCAAGCAGTTCGACGACCGCGAGATCGGCAACCTCAGGCCTTGATCAAACCGGCTCGTCCCAGCCCAGCGCCAACATATCCCCGCCGCGGTGCACCGAATCCCCGCGCAGGATGAAGTCATCGAGCTGTGGCGGCTTCACCGACGTGCCGGTGAGCATGGCGTGGGCCTGGCCACGGTGGTGGGTCTGGTGCATGAAGAGGTGCGCCAACACCCGCCACACCGGTTCGCGCGGGCCGGCCTCGATGCCCGCGCCGCGGTCGAAGGCGACGATGCGCTCCTCGTCGCCGGGCTGCAGCCCCCCGCACAACGCCACCAGCCGCGCATCGCTCTCGTCCTGCCGGCTGGCCAGTACGGCCGCGGCCTGCGCCGGCTCATAGCCAGCCCAGATGCTGACCATCGCCGCGTCCCCGCCCAGCGCGGCGAGGTAGTAGTGGTCCACGTTGAGGATGTGGTTCAGCGTCAGCGCCAGGCTCGGGAAGAAGCTCATGCGCGGAGCATGGAAATCGGTGTCGGACAGTTGCGCCACGGCGCCCAGCAGGCGGCGGTTGGCCAGGCGGTTGGCGCGGGCCTGGGTGAGAAATAGCTGCATGGCCGGAGATTGTGCGCGGCGCGCGCCCGCAGCGGGGCTGACGACCGCGCCCGGACATGCTTCAATCCTGCGGCAGCCCGAAGACCATTCACGAAAGAGGCAGCTTGCGCATCGGAGACGGCTACACCGGGCCAGAGATGGTGAGCACGGCAGCGTGGGTAGCTGCGGCAGTCGTGTTGTCCATCGGCCTGGCGCTGACGGGCGCCGCAGCCGTCTGGCAGCAGCAACGCGCCGCCGCCGAGTCACGCACGCTGCAGGAGCGCCAGGTGGAGCGGCTGCAGGCCGACCTCGTCAAGCGCCTGACCATGCCTGTCTATGGTCTCAAAGGGGCGCGCGGCACGATCGCGGCGCTGGAAGGCAAGGTGACCCGCGCCGCGTTCGACGCCTACGTCGAGTCGCGCGACCTGCCCAAGGAATTCCCAGGCGCGCGCGGCTTCGGCCTGATCGAACGGGTGGCGCGGCGCGACCTGGACCGCTTCGTCGCCGCCCGTCAGCGCGACCGCACCGCGCCATTCCGCGTGCACGGCTCGGGCACGGACGAGACGCTCTACATCGTCTCCCAGATCTCGCCGTTCTCCCGCAATTTCGGGGCGTGGGGCCTGGACTCGGGCGCCGATCCGGTGCGACGCCAGGCCATCGAACAGGCCGTCGACAGCGGCGAGGAGACTCTCTCCACCCCCGTGCGCCTGGTTCACGACCCGCTCAAGGGGCCGGGCTTCCTGCTGTTCGTGCCGGTCTACAAGCAGGGGCACGACCCCGGCACGCCGGCAGCACGCCGCGCATCGCTGCTCGGGGTGCTGTATGCGCCGCTGGTGGCCAACGACCTGCTGCGCGGCGTTGCCGAGCCCGCCGCGGCACTGCTTGACCTCAAGCTGTCGGTGCGCGGCCTGGACGGCGAGTTCCTGCCGTTGCTGGCCCTGCGCGATGGCGCGGCCTTGCCATTGGACGACGCGGCCGAGTACGCGCTGGAAGACGCGTCCACGGCCACCGCAACGCACTTCACGACGGCCGGGCGCGAGTTCCGCCTGGAGGCTGCCCTGACGCGGGACGCCGCCATGCGCCTGCTGGGCCTATCGGGCCTGGGCGTGGAGCTGGGTGGCGCGCTGCTGAGCCTGTTGCTCGCGATCACGGTCTACCTGCTGGCTGCCGGACGCTCGCGCGCGGAGCGCCTCGCACGCGGCATGACGGCGGAGCTGGCCCGCCTGGCCACCGTGGCCAGCCACACGACCAATGCCGTGATGATCACCGACGCCGCGCGCCGCATCACCTGGGTCAACGACGGCTTCACGCGCATCAGTGGTTACACGCCGGCCGAGGCCCTCGGGCGCCTGCCCAGCGATCTGCTGCATTCGGAGCTGACCCACGCCGACACCGTGCACGGCATGCGCGAGGCGATGAATGTGGGCCTGGGCTGCGAGGCCGAGCTGCTGCAGCGCCGCAAGGACGGCCGCGACTACTGGGTGCAGCTCGAGATCCAGCCGCTGCGCGATGAGGCCGGCGAGCTGACCGGCTTCATGAGCATCGAATCCGACATCACGGCCCGCAAGGTCCTGCAGGCGCAGGCCGACGAAGCACGCGCCAGCCTGCAGGACCTCTACGACAACGCGCCCTGTGCCTACTACTCGCTGGATGCCGACGGGTGCTTCCTGCAGATCAACGCACTCGGCCTGAAGTGGCTGGGCTGCACACCCGCGCAGCTCATCGGGAAGGCCGGACCGGCCGATTTCTTCGACACCGAGGGCCGCGTGCTGTTCGCCGGGGCCTACGCGGGCTTCAAGCGCGATGGCCGCATCTCGGGGCTGGAGTTCAACCTCACCGGCCGCCACGGGGAAGCGCGCCGCGTCAGCCTGTCGGCCACGGCGGTCTACGGCACGGACGGCGCATTCCTGCGCGGCCGCTCGGTCATGTACGACATCAGCGAGACCCACCGCATCCGCCAGCAATTGCACCAGCTCACGCTCGACCAGGAGGCCATGCTGGAGAGCGACCTGGTGGGCATCCTCAAGCTGCGCGACCGCCAGACGGTGTGGCGCAACCACGCGGTCGAGCGCATGTTCGGCTATGACGAGGGCGAGCTGCTCGGCGCGCCGGCACGCAGGCTCTATGCGGACGACACCTCCTACGCCACCCTCGGCGCGCTGGCCTATCCGCAACTCAAGTCGGGCGGGCGCTTTCGCACCCAAGTGCAGATGCGTCGCAAGGACGGCTCGTTGATCTGGGTGGACCTGTCCGGCGTGGACCTGCCGGCCACGGCCAGCGAACCGGGTGGCGAGTCGCTGTGGATGATGGTCGACATCACGCAGAGCAAGGCTCACGAGGCACGCATGGAGCGCGCAGCCCTGCACGATGCGCTGACCGGCCTGCCCAACCGCTTGCTGCTGGCTGACCGCCTGAAGCAGGCGATTGCCAGTGCGGAGCGCAACGGCCACGTGTTTGCGCTGGCCTATCTCGACCTCAACGGCTTCAAGCAGATCAACGACCACCACGGCCACGATGCCGGCGACGAAGTGCTCAAGGCGGTGGCCACGCGGCTGCAGGCGGGGCTGCGTGCCAGCGACACCGTGGCCCGCCTGGGCGGGGACGAGTTTGTCGTCCTGCTCACTCCCCAGCAAGGCCCGGCGGAGGCCGGGCCGGTGCTGAGCCGCCTGCTCGATGCGCTGGCCCGACCGGTCACCCTCAGCGACGGCCATCAGGCCGCGGTGGGCAGCAGCCTCGGCCTGGCGCATTTCCCCAGCGACGGCCGCACGCCCGATGCGCTGATGCGGCATGCAGACGAGGCGATGTATGCGAACAAGCGGGCGGGAAAGTCGCGGGCGCTGAGCCGCTAGCCAGGAGCGGGCGCGGCAGCGGTTACCGCCCCGGCACAGGCGGGCGCCGGCGTGGCGAGGCCTGCGCGAGCAGGGCCTGCACCTGTGCGGCATCGGCGGGCTTGACGAGGTGATGGTCGAAGCCCGCGTCGCGGGAGCGTTCGCGGTCTGCCGGCTGGCCATAGCCGGTCAGCGCAATCAGCAGCGCGTTCTGGCCGTGCGGGCTTTCGCGCAGGCGCCGCGCCAGCTCGTAGCCGGTCATGCCGGGAAGGCCGACATCCAGCACATAGGCGTCGGCCGGGGCCTGCGCGGCCAGGTCCAGCGCCGTGGTGCCGTCATGTGCGACCCGCACCACGTGGCCCTCCAGCGCCAGGAAATCGGCCAGCGTGCGTGCGGCGTCGATGTTGTCGTCCACGACCAGCAATGCCAGGGGCGGCACCGCGCCCGCGGGCACCGGGGCGGCTGGCAACCATGCTGGCGACAGCAGGCGCGGCAGCCGCACGCTCAACGAGGTGCCCATGCCGCTGCCTTCGCTCGCGGCAGCCACGCTGCCCCCGTGCAGCTCCACCAGGTGCTTCACCAGTGCCAGGCCCAGACCGAGGCCGCCCTGTGCGCGGTCGGCGGTGCGCGAGCCTTGGGTGAAGAGGTCGAACACTTCGGACATCAGCTCCGGCGCGATGCCGATGCCGTTGTCCTGCACCTCCAGCAGCGCCTCCCGCGCATCGGCCTGCAGCCGGACCTGGACCTGCCCGCCCTCGGGTGTGTACTTGGCGGCGTTGCTGAGCAGATTGCTCACCACCTGGACCAGTCGCGCCCGGTCGCCCAGCACCACCACCGGTTCACCGGGCAGCTGCAGGTCCAGCGCATGCTGACGTTGCTCCACCAGCGGGCGGACCTGCTCCACCGCCGCGTGCACCACGTCCTCCAGATCGACCTCGACCTTCTCCAGTGTCACCAGCCCGCGGGTGACGCGCGAGACGTCCAGCAGGTCGGCCACGATCTTGGTCATGTGGCCCGCCTGGCGCGAGATCACGCCGCTGATGCGCTGCAGCTGCGAATCGCTGGCCGAGAGGCGCGACAGCAGTTCGGCCCCGGTGGTGATGGGGGCCAGCGGGTTGCGCAGCTCGTGGGCCAGCATGGCCAGGAACTCGTCCTTGCGGCGGTCGGCGTCCTGCAATGCGCCGGTCAGCCGCGTGAGCTTCTCGCGCTCGGACAGCAGCGCGTCCTGCTGCGCGTTGAGCGTGTCCAGCATGCGGTTGAGGGCCGCGGCCACGCTCGCCACCTCGTCGTCGCCGCTCACCGGCGCGCGCTCTGCCGTCAGGCCGGCGCCCTCCAGCCGCCGTGCAAAGCCTTCGAGCTGCTGCAGCTGGCGGGTCAGCACCGTGGACAGGCGCACGCCGGCCACCGCCACCACGGCGAACAGCGCGAGCGTGATCACGACGATGTGCAGCACCGGCGGCGGCAGCAGCTGTGCCTGGCCCACCTCGCTGAACTCGCCGGCCAGCCGCAGGCCCAGCGGCTCGAACACCGGCGGCACGGACAGCGCGGTGGTCGGCACGTCGTCCGGCCCCGAGCCCCAGCGCAGCTGCATCCCGCTGCCGAGGTTGAGGTCCTTGATCTGCACCTTGTAGAGCACCGCCCCCTCGGGCGAGGCGGTGCGCGCGTAGACCATGGGCTCCATCGCCACCAGTTCCGCCCCCTGCGCGCCGTCGAACACGCGCGCGCCCGGCGTGCCGGTGTGGAGCTGCGCGGCGAGCCAGGCGCGTTGCTCGGGGCTGAACTGAACCCGGCCGTTGCTCGCGATCTCCTGGCCCTCGAAGTCCGTGAACAGCACCTGCACCGGCATGCCGTTGATCTGTCGCACGCCGCCCAGATAGGGAACCAGGTAGGTCTCGCGGCCGACACTGTCGACCAGCCCGGTGGCCAGGATGGTGCTGCCGGCGATCTCGGACATGCGGCCGGCCATGGCCTTCAGATCGCTGCCCACCGCCGCGGCGCGATAGTCGCGCGCACGGGCGTTGAGCTCGTGCAGCGCCTGCTCATGCTGGTGGTTGATCAGCCACCAGGAGGCCAGCGACGTCAGCAGCAGCCCCACCGCGGCCAGGCCGGCGGCCGCCAGGGAGAAGCGGCGGGCCAGGCCGGCGGGCAGCCAGCTGCCCAGCGGTTTCATCGGGCGGCGCTCTCGGGCACCAGCACGCCGTCTTCCCGGTAGCGGGCCATCAACAGCTCGGCGGAGGTCAGCGCCTCATGGCGCGTGGCGGTGAACGGCGGACGATAGTCGCGCACCAGGCCATCGTGCGCCGGCACCTTCTCCAGCGCGTCCCGGACCCGGGCCCGCTCGGTACTGCCCGCCAGGTTGATGGCCTTGGCGAGGATGTGGGTCATGTCGTAGGCATGCGCCACACCCACGGGACTGGCGATGTCCTCGATGCGCCGCACGCCGAACTTGCGCGCGGTGGCCATGAAGCGCTCCAGCGGCGCCCTGCGCGCCTGGAAGAAGCTGAAGGTCTGGATGACGGAGAGGTCCACCTCGCGGAGCAGCGGTCCGACTTCGTCGAAGAACTTGCCGCCCGTGACCCCCCAATGGCTGAGGATGGGTACGCGCTGCGCCTGCGGCAGCGCGGCCATCTCGCGCACCAGCACGGCAGCCTCGTCGTCGTTGGCCACCAGCAGCACGGCCTGGGCGCCCGCCTGGGTCAGCCGGCGGTATTGCTCCACCAGGCTGCGCTCCTGCCAGTTGTACCAGGCGGTTCCCACCACCTGCGGATGGGCGTGGGTGGCGCTATAGCGCTCCATCGCGGCGCGGTTGCTGCGCCCCCAGGCGGTGTTGGTCAACAGCAGGCCGACCTTCGCAAAACCCCGCTGCCCGGCCCGGCGCATCATGAAGGGCATGGCGAGGCTGTCGCGCAGGGACAGGCGAAAGGCGTAGTTCGGCGTGGCGCCGTTGTCCACGATCGCGTCGGCCGCCGACCACACCGCCAGGAAAGGCAGCTCGGCCCGCCGCAGCAGCGGCAACTGCTCGATGATGACCGGACTGAAGCGGCCGCCGAACACCGCCACCAGGTCCGGCATGGCGATGAACGCTTCCAGGTTGCGGATGCCGCGCGCAGGGATGGAACGGTGGTCGCGCGTGACGATTTGAAGCGGTCGCCCCCCGAGCACGCCGCCCGCGGCGTTGATCTGGTCGACGGCGATCTTCGCGCCGAGCTCCACCGCCTGGGCCGAGGTGCTGTTCTGCAGGCCGAACTCGGCGTCGATGCCCAGCTGCACGGGGCGCTGCGCCTCACCGCGGCCCAGCGCCATGAACGGCGCAGCCCCGAGCGCGGCCAGCAGGGCGGCATGAAAGCGCCGGCGGCCTTGCCGAGGGACCGGGAAGGTCCAGGGATCCATGCCTTGCCCTGTTGGAAGTTGTGGACAGCAAGGATGCTAGCGCGACCGTGCCCCGTATTCCCTCAAGGCGGCAGGTCAGTCCGGCGCAGGCTCGACCGTCACTGCCACCTTCAGCGTGGCCACGCCGCCGCCGCGCAGCACGCCGCGCAGCGGCGCCACGTCGGCATAGTCGCGGCCCCAGGCGAGGGTGACATGGTCCAGGCCGGCGGGCACGGCATTGGTCGGGTCCAGCGCCAGCCAGCCCTGCTCGGGGCACCACAGCTCCACCCAGGCATGCGAGGCGTCCGCGCCGACCAGCTTGGCCTGGCCCGGCAGCGGTCGGGTCAGCAGGTAGCCCGACACATAGCGCGCCGCCAGGCCGAGGGCGCGGCAGGCGGCGATGAAGACGTGGGCGAAGTCCTGGCAGACGCCGCTGCGCTGGGCCAGGGCGTCGGCCGCGCGGGTCGCCACGGTCGTGCTCTGCGGCAGGTAGCGCAGGTCGGCATGGATCTGGTGCATCAGCGACAGCCCGCCCGCTGCCAGCGTGCGGCCGGGCGAGAAGGCGCGGCGCGCATAGGCGGCCAGCGTGGCGTCGGGCGCGGCATAGGTGGACGCCAGCGCGAATTCGTCGGCGGCCTGCAGCGTGCGGCCGGCACGGTAGCGCAGGCTCGCGGCCACCGCGTCCCAGGCCGGGCCACGTGTCGGCTCGGGCAGGGGCCGGGGCCTGAGCGCGGCTCGGAAGCTGCTGTCGACGACCAGGCGCTCATGCACGCGCGCGTGGCCGAAGCTCAGGTGGCCGTTGCCCCAGGGGTCGCGGCGCAGGTGGCCGGCCAGTTCCGCCGCGCCCAGTGGCAGACCGACGTCGTTCCAGCCCACGCCCCAGCCATCGGGCAGCGGGCTGATGTTGAGCCGCCAGCCGCTGATCGTCTGCCAGGGCGTGTCCTGCGGCGCCAGGCAGGCGGCATGGTGGGCCCATTCCACCGAGGCGTCGTAGGTGTATTCGGTGACGTGGTGCACGGCCAATCGCACACCCTGCATGTCGTGCACGCCCTGCCCTCCCCTCACAGCCAGACCCTCTGCTCGGCGCCCAGCACATGCGCGAAGTAGCGCTGGCTGATCAGGCTGGACAGCTCGCCGGCCTGGGCCGACGCCCGCTGCAGGTGCTCGACGAGGGCCGGGCCGGGCGCAGCCAGTTCGGCCAGCGACCAGGCCTCTGGCGTGGGCAGGTCGGCGGCGATGTCGGCCGCCCAGCCGGGGTCGTGGCGGGCCAGCTTGGCAAAGCGGTCACGCAGCGTGCGCGCCACCCAGGCGAGGGACCGCGGGTTGTCGGTGTCATGCACCAGCAGGTGCAGCAGCGGCGGCGCCTCGCGGCGCGCCTGGAACTGGGCGCGGTAGGTGATGGTGGAGTCGAACACGCCGAGCAGCAGCGCGAAGCCGTCCTCGGTCAGCGCGAGGTCGTGCTCGAAGGTCTCGGCCAACACCTCCGCGTGAAAGGACAGGCGCTCGATCTGGCGGCCGATGGACAGCAGCCGCCAGCCGTCGTCGCGTGTCATGCGGTCGGTCTGCGCGCCGGTGATGGCGGCCAGGTGGGTGTCGGCGCGGGCCAGCACATTGAGCACATCGCTGACCGAGGCCGAGGGACCCGGGCGGTCGAGCACGGCGCGCAGGTGCTGCTCGAAATGCGCGGCCGTCTCGTGGATGAGCTTCCAGGCCTCGGGCGACAGGCGTTCGCGCAAGGCCTGGGCGCAGCCCTGCAGCGCCCGCAGGTTCCAGCCGACGCTGTGCGCGCCCGACGTGGGCAGCAGCGCCGCCAGCAGCGCACGCTCGAAGCCGCGCGGGTCGTCCTCGGCCGCGGGCGCCTTGGCGCCGATCAGGCCATGGCGGCGTGCCAGCGCGTCCAGCAGCGGCAGCATGCCCAGCGGCATCGCGCCGCGCTGCACCATCACGCTGGCCTCGATGACATGGCGCGCCAGCCGCGCGCTGTTCTCGGCGCGCTCGGTGTAGCGGCCCAGCCAGAACAGGTTCTCGGCAGCGCGGCTGGTGACGGTCCAGTGCACCTGCGCCAGGTCGGCCGGCTGCAGCGGCTGGGACAGCAGCGTGGTCTTGTCGACCTCGCCATCGGTCATGACCCAGGTATCGGCGCTCAGCGACCCGCGCTGAATGGACAGCCAGGCATCGGCGAGCGGGTCGCGCCTGGGCGCCACGCGGGCCAGACCGCCGGGCAGCACCCGCCAGCCGGCCTTGCCATCCGTCATCGCAAACACGCGCAGCACGGCCACGCGCGGCTCGAGCGCGCCGCGCGTCCACACCGGCAGCTTGGTCGGCTTGACGCGGGCCTGCAGCGTGTAGGCGGTGGGGTCGGCGTCGATGCGCTCGGCCAGGGCCCGCAGCGCCTCGTCCGCCAGCTCGGCCACCACGATGGGCGCGAAGTGACTCGTCGTGCTGCTGGCCGAAAAGGTCGGCACGACGATGAACTCCGCCAGCCGCGGCCGCAGGCGGCGCCAGGCGCTGTCTTCGCCGCACCACCAGCTCTGGATGGCGGGCAGCGCCAGGTCCTCGCCCAGCAGTTCCTCCGCCACGCCGGGCCAGAAGGCTGTCAGCCCGGGGCTCTCCAGCCAACCCGAGCCGGGTGCATTGGCCAGCACGACCTCGCCGGCGCGCACGGCCTGCAGCAGGCCCGGCACGCCGAGGATGGAATCGGGGCGCAGCTCCAGAGGGTCCAGCCAGGTGTCGTCAACGCGGCGCAGCAGCACGTGCACCCGCTCCAGGCCGGCCAGGGTCTTGAGGTAGACCTTGTCGGCCCGCACCGTCAGGTCGGCGCCTTCGACCAGGGTGATGCCGAGGTAGCGGGCCAGGAAGGCCTGCTCGAAATAGGTTTCGTTGCGCGGCCCCGGTGTCAGCAGCGCGACGCGGCTGCGCTCGCCAGCGGGCGACATCTTGGTCAGCGCCTGGATGAAGTCCCGGTAGCTGGCCGCCAGGCGCTGCACCGCCATCTGCCGGAAGGCCTCGGGGAACTGCTGGGCAATGATGAGGCGGTTTTCCAGCACGTAACCCAGGCCGGAGGCGGCCTGGGTGCGCTGGCCGACCACCCACCACTTGCCGTCGGCACAGCGCGTCAGGTCGAAGGCCAGCACTTGCAGATGCCCGCCGCGCGGCTGGCTGCCATGCATGGCGCGCAGGTACTGCGGGTGCGCCAGCACCAGCGACGCCGGCAGCAGCCCCTTCTGCAGCAGGCGGCGCTCGCCATAGGTGTCGGTCATGACGGCGTCAAGCAGGCGCGCCCGCTGCACGATGCCCGCTTCGATATCGCGCCATTCGTCGGGCTCGATCAGCATGGGCAGCAGTTCGAGCGGCCAGTGGCGTGCCAGCGGCATGCCGTCGCGCTCGTCCTGGCCCGGCAGCGGCGGCGCGTCGCTGTGCACGTTGTAGCTCGCGCCGTCCTCCAGCACGCGGCGCTGCACGCGCAGCGCCTTGGCCGACAGCTCCTGCCAGCCGGCCGCCCCACCCGCCGCGAAGAAGCGCCGCCAGCGCTCGGCCAGGCCGGCCTGGGGCTCACCGGGGCGGTTGACCTGGCCGGTCAGCTCGTAGAAGTGGCCGTCGCGGCTGCGCAGCGCGGCCGACGCCGCCTGGACCAGCGGGTCGGGAGCGGACGGCTGGTCGGGCTCATCGGGGAGCAGGCTCCACTGG